>JAKOYE010000129.1 GCA_029780675.1 Actinomycetes bacterium | reverse complement strand
CAGGCGGTGGTGATACGGGCACAGCAGAACGAGGTTGGTCAGTTCGGTTTCGCCGCCGTCTTCCCAATGCCGCACGTGGTGGGCATGCAGGCCGCGGGTGGCCCCGCACCCCGGGACCGCGCAGCAGCGGTCGCGGTGCTCCAACGCGCGGCGTAGCCGGCGGTTGATGGTGCGGGTCGTCCGGCCGGCGCCGATGACCTGCCCATCGCGTTCGAACCACACCTCACAGGTGGCATCGCAGGTCAGATACTGCCGCTCGGCGTCGGTCAGCAGGGGCCCCAGATGCAGCGCCCCGATGCGCCGCTCGATGTCGAGGTGGACGACCACGGTGGTGCGCTGCCCGTGCGGGCGCCGCCCGGCCTCCACATCCCAGCCGGTCTCGACCAGCCGCATGAACGCCTCGATGCTCGTCGGCATCGGCGGCGGGTTGTCACCGGAACTGCCAGGATTGGCTTCCCGATCACGTTTCCACTCGGCCATCAGTGCGTCACGGTGGGACTGCAGTGCGGCCTCCAGCGTCGCGGATTCGGCGTGGGCCAGGGTGAGCCGCCACACGTCGAACCCCTCACTGGTGCTGGCGGTCTTGGTGATCGAGGCCTCCACCGTGGGTCGGGGTTCGGGGTCGGGGCGCGGTTCCAAGCTGATCGCGGTCCGTAACTGGCTGACGGTGGCCACTGCCGCAAGTTGCGCGTAGTGTTCGTCGGACCCGTCGGAGGCTCGGGAGGCGATCACCGAGACCTGGTCCAGCGACAACCGGCCCTCGCGCAGACCGTCCACGCAGCGGGGAAACTCTTCTGCCCGGTGGGCCACCGCGGCGACCGACTTCGCGTTGGCCGAGGAACACCCGGTCTTCCAGGCCACCAGTGCCGCGATCGAGCGTGCCCCCGTCGCGCCCCACAACCCGTCACGATCAATCTCGGCGACGATATCCACGATCCGCCCATCGATCGCGTTGCGCTGACCCGTCAGCTCCGCGAGCTCATCAAAGAGGACAGCGAGCCGCTCCGTCGGACTCATCTCCAGAGCCGATGCGGTCGCCGTCGCTGACATAAGAACAGCCTCGCAGAGGCCACCGACAAATTTGAGGGCGACGATGGCCAACGCCACCCGCCCAGGAGGCTGCAACCGGCAATCGCCGATCAGCGGTGCGTTTTCCGACACGCAGAGCGGCAGCCGATCGAGCGCCCTGCGCGGCAGGGGTTTATGGGACCAAATCTGTCGGAGGGACGGTGCAGTCTGACGTCAACGACGACTGAAAGGCGGGCGCCATGTGCTGGCTATGCGATCACCCCGAAGCCACCAAGGAGGAATACCTGAAGATTCTGGTGGAAACCATCGAGGAACATCGGTGGGTCGTTCAGTACGTCGTGGGCAAGGACCGGCCGTTCGCGTATACGGTCGGCCTCCACGGGCTGGGCCTTCCCGAGTTGCTGATCACCGGACTCAAAGAGGACGCATCGGTTCGGCTGCTGAACTCGGCCGCCCACGACATGGTCTATCACGGCACTCTCCTCGAGCCGGCGATGCAGATCGACTTCGAGGACGAGCTTGTTCTGGAGGTGGTGGAGGTCGACCATCCCGACATTCACCTCATGATGGCGGTGGAGCTCTACGGTCGAGCGTTCCGCGCACTGCAGCTGGTGTGGACCGATGACGACCGGCACTGGCCATGGGATCGCGGGTGGACCCACGGACGGCGGCGGCAACCGGTGTTCGGGGTGCGCGGTTCGGGGCGGCTGAATGCGAGTTGAGCGATCACGGACTCGGCGGGAGAGGGTTCGGGGGCTGCGGAATGCCGCCGCGAGACAATGGCGACCGTGACTGCATTGGCCGATGCCGTCCTACCGTTGATACGCACCCGCGCCGACCTGCATCGCTGGTCGGCGGCCAACGAACACGGCAGCCGGATGCACGAGGGAATCGACGTGTTGGAAGCGGCGCTACCGACCGCCGCCCCTGCGGACGTCTACACCGTGACCCACAAGGCGCTGGCCTCGGCGATCAGCGTCATCGCCCGCGCCGACGACTCCAGCGGAATCATCGGCGACGCCTGCCGGCGACTGCTGCGGTTGCACCCAGTGGTCGCCGCCGCCGCGGCGGTCCCTGCGGCCGCGCTGGTCGACTGGATGATCACCTTCCAGTTCGACGGCGACGTGGATTACTTCGAACTCGACCCGGTCGCCTACGCTCCCGCCCTCGGTGAACGCGGAATGGCCCGCTACCGGCGGCGGCTGGCAGAGATCGAAGACGGCCTCGGTCCGCGGCCGAGCGAAGAACATCGCTGGATCGGCGGTCACAGCCATGACTGGTTCACCCTGGATTGGAACGCCAGACGCCTGGCGGTGCTCGACCGCGACGTCGAGGCGATCATCGCCACCCATGCCCGCGACCGGCGGGTCGCCGCCTGGCTGCACGACACGGCGAAGGCGTTCGCCGAGATCGGCGAGATCGATCTGGCCATCGACTGGGCATGGCAGGCAACCGATTTCGACCGCGGGTACCAGTCCCAGCGGGCCGCCCAATACTGGTGCGAACTGCTCGACCAGCACCGACCGGGCGAAGCTCTGGCGGCGCGACAATTCGTCTTCGAACGCTGGCCGTCGTCCAGCACCGCCGCTGCGCTGTATCGCGCCGCCGGCCCAGCGTGGCCAGACATCTGCGAGGACGTGATCGCGGCGCTGTCCTCCAGACCGCGCGAAGTGGTGCTGTTCGCCCTGACGACCCTCAAGGACGCACCGTTCGCGTGGGACCTCGCCCACACATTGGACTTAGATGACGGCCTCGTCTGGGCGGAGCTGGCCAAGGTCTACGAAAAGGTGGACCCACCGGCCGTGGTGCCGATCCTGCAGCGTCTGGTCTTGGGCGACCTGGTCGAGGCCAAGGCCCAGAATTACCGGACCGCGGCCCGCCGACTGGCCACGATGCGCCGGCTCGCCGCGGGTACCGAGCAGGCCGCCGATGTCGACGCTCTCATCGCCGCACTGCGCGAAACCCACCGCCGTCGGCCCCGGCTACAGCAGGAGTTCGACCGAGCCGGGCTGTGAACGATGGGCCGACTGATGACACCGTCGAAGATCACCGCGTGGCTGGACTGCCCGCACTACCCGCAAGCGCGGACAGGTCGACGCCGGCCGACGCGACGGACCGGACCGCAGCGTCGGCTCTTTCGCCCGACTGCTGCACCAGAAGGGCGAGCTCCACCAGCAGCAGTGCGTCGCCGAGTTCCACAAGCAGGGGAAGTCGGTGTTCCTCGTTCCGAATCGGGGCGATAGAGAATCGTTCGCCGCGTGGGTGGCACGGGTCGGGATACTTGTCACCCCCGACGGAACGGTGGACAAGTTCCAAGGCAACACTGCGGCGGTGGTGTTCTTTTCCACCGCGGCCTCAAGTGGTGCGCGGGGTGGATTTCCTGTTCTCCCGTCAACGGCTCAATCGCGATGATCGCTGCTCACTCCGCCCCGGGGCCACCGTCGTGAATCCCAATGTTTGCGCGGCCGCGGCAAGGCGCCGATCGTAGGTGACGAACGCCGTGAGCGAGAGTTCTGCGGATGCCCGCTGCGCAGTCGCAAGGTGAATGGCGTCCAGCGAACGTAGTGACGGGTCTGGGTAGGCGGCGGCGGTCTCCCGGATGAGTGCGTCGATCTCGAACCGGTTCAGTCTCGCCAGAACCGAGGCGACGAACGGCAGCCCCTCAGGAGCGACCGCGCGGATGGCCCGGGCCAGCTCGATCTCCGCCAATACCGATGTGATCAAAGGCATTTCGTGCCGCTCGTCGAGCCAGTCAGCAAGATCGGCGGACTCAGCCTCGAGACGAACCTGTTTGATCAACGCCGAGGTGTCGAGGTAGATCATCGCTAACAGCGCTCTTCGTCGCGCATGCGCTCGAGCACCTCACCAGCGTCAACAGTGCCGCGCATTTCCACCGTGGGGCGCGGTGCCGGGCCGTGTAACGTCGCCGGCCGCACCGCACCTGAACCGATCAGCGCTGCCAGTGGATCGGTCGCCACGGGAACGATGCGGGCGATCACCTGCCCGCGCTCGGTGAGGATGATCTCCTCTCCTGCCTTAACCCGGGCCAGCACCTTCGATGTCTCCTGATTCAGGACCCGGACCGAGATTTCACCCACGCGCGCATGGTACTACTTTTTGTTCTACATTTACACCACACAAACCGCGGGACGTTGTGGTGCGCTCCGATCGACCGGTCGTCATCGAGCTGATCGGGGCCGTTCAGAGGTAACCCGAGTGCATCCAGTCAGGGGCGAAGGCCACGTCGAGCCGCGCCATCGTTCGGTATCCGGCCCAGGTCGGCACGCCCTGGGGTTGTCCCCGATAGATTCCGCGTGCTGCCGCGATGACGCGGTCGCGCTGCGTCGGCCACTCGATCTCCCGAGCGATCTCGTCCAGCACCTCACGGTTGCGTCCCACCACCCGATCGACAATGGTGAGCGCGGGCAGAGCGGCCCTCTTGTCACCGTTGCAGCGTGCGCACGCCAGCACAAGGTTGGCCAGCCCGTCGATCCCGACGAGCGACCACGGAAGCACATGATCGACGTGGCTCCCGGTGGGCAGGTGCGCCCCACAGTAGAAGCAGTGCGGGCCGAACGCCTCCGTGAACGCCTCCCGCACGGGCGCCAGGCCGATCCGCTCGCGCCCGAACAAGTGGCCGGCGACGTCGGGTGCCTCGGAGTCAAGGAACCGATTCATTCGACGGACATCGTCGACCCACATCAGCTCCAACGCGGGCTTGAGCAACCCGGCCAGTCGAGCCAGTCCGAACGCGACCCCGGGATTCAGGGTGATCGAGTTGCCGTGCGCTTCAAGTTGGCGCAGGGACACCTTCTCCCCAAGGAAAGAGTCGTCGTAGAGGAAGGGGTCACTGACCGACGAGCCGGGCAACTTCTGCAGCCTCGGCAGCGGTTGTTTGGCCATCGCCAGGGTGATAGTGGCGATCGCCGCTCGATACGCCTCGGGAGCCCGCGTGATCGCGACGTCCAGCGCCAACCCACCGCTCCCTGCGCCCGCAGCCTCGCGAAGCGCCTTGACCGCGTCGATGATTCGGGCCCTCGTGCCGGTCCTCCGCTGACGAAGCTCCTGGCCCTCGAAGGGGCGCACCTGCTGCCAGTACAGGGCCAGCATCCGGTGCGCCAGAGACGGGAGCGGAACCCGCAGGATGTCGTCAGGTTCAGGCGGCAGGTTCTCGATGCAATGGTCGATCAGGGCCATCAGGGTGGCCAGCTTGTACGTGGCGTCGCGCTGACCGGTCTCCAGGATCGCCACCACGCGCTGTCCCAGCAGCAGCGGATCCTCACTCACAGCAGGCCTACCTCCCCAACCACTGGCCTCAACTCGGCGACCGACGGCCCCGAGTGATCGTGGCAGACCGGCCGAGACCACAGGTACGTGACACAAGGTCGGAGTCCGCGGCGGGCACTTTCGCCGAGGCTTTGGCGGCGCATCAGCTCTTCCGCGCGCGACAACACTCCGGCTGCCAACGGTCGACGGGAGCAGACGTCACCTGCCCCCGCGGCGCGAGCGACACGCCCGCGAGCAGTACTTCACCTCCGGCCAGTCGCGCGCCCACTTCTTGCGCCACTCGAAGGGCCGCCCGCAGCGTTCGCAGATCTTGGGCGGGTGGCCGTTCTTGGTGTGGGCCGCCCGAGCCGCCGGCCGCCTTTCGGTCACAGTCCCACCGCCACAAGAGTCTCGACGGTCTCGGACTCACCGGGGTGGGCCACTGGACGCCAACTGCGCGAGCACCTGCTCGTACATCTCGGAATCCAGAACCACCAGGCGTACTTCGTGGACATGAGTGTCGGCGGCCGCGATGGCTTCGACAGCGACGGCGATGGCATCCTCCCGGGGCCAGCCGAAGATCCCGGCACTGATGAGCGGAAACGCGACGCTTCGCGCGCCAAGCTCGTCAGCGACCTGAAGGGCCCGGCGATAGCAGGACTCAAGCAGCGAACGGTCCCTCTCCCCCGCGTTGTAGTTCGGACCCACCGTGTGAATGACCCACCGGGCGGGGAGATCACCGGCGGTGGTCCACCCGGCATCCCCGGTGGCGAGCCCCCGGGGAAAACGCGTGATGCAGTCACGAAGGATCGCGGGGCCTCCTGCGCGGTGAATCGCGCCATCCGCCCCACCACCACCGCGCATCGCGGTGTTCGCGGGATTCACGATCGCATCGACCGCCTGCTCGGTGATGTCGCCATGCACCGCCCTGATCGTCAGCACGCAGCTCAGTATGGCCGTCCCGCGTCGACCCTTCAGACCCCGTCGAGGCGCCGCTCGGCACACGCTCGAATCAAGGCACGCCGGAACTGTTCGACGTCGCCGGAGCACACGTCGAGTTCCGCGGGTCCCAGCAGTGCCACCAGACCGCGATCGGTGCGGGCGACCACGAACGGCGCCGGTGAACCCACAGCGAGCACGTCCTCGGGGGCGTCGTTGCGGTGGTAGGTCCGGAAGTCGACGCCGAGTTGATCACGGCAATTCCGCCAGTCGGCCCGCTCCGTGAACAGCCCGTGGGTGATATCGCACAGCGCGCAGTGCGTCCGGCCGAGTCGGGCCCCGATCCAGTAACGCGCCTCACCCAGCAGGGTGCCGTCGGCGTCGTAGACACCGATGAGTTCGCGCACGGTATCCGGCATCGACCGAGACTACCGACCTACGTGTCATCCCGACCAGGACGGCGAATGCCCCGACGCCCGAGGACTGGGCGATCGCACTGTTGACAAGAAGGTTAGCCTCGATCCGTGGATCGGCTCCGTTGAGGGGGTGCGGGGTGGATTTTTTCTGTGGCGGGGCGTTCGGGCAGCGGGTAGCCGCTGGTCTGTCCAGCTTTTCCTGTGCGCTCCGGTTGGGCCTGTTCGGCGGTTGGTCAGGTAGTGGCGGCTGCGGGTGGGCTGTAGCCGATGGTGTTGCGCCACAGTGCAAGCCAGGT
>JAKOYE010000117.1 GCA_029780675.1 Actinomycetes bacterium | reverse complement strand
TCGCGCCGTCAGATGGGGTCCAGGCCTCGGGCTTCGCGGACCGCGGCGTCGTGGGCCGCGGCGTCGTGGGCGGCGGCGTCGGTGCGGCGCGCGAGGCTGCGGGCGTGCGCCTCGGAGGCCGCCAGACGGGCGGCAGCTCTACCTGGGCCGGCCAGCGCGGCCCGGGCCGCAGCGCGGGCGGCGGCGCTCTGCTCGCGGGCGGCGAGTTGTTCACTGACCCGGGCTCGGGCGGCGGCGAGCTCGGCGGCCTCGCGTGCCATGTCGAGGGCTGCTGGGCGAACCTCGAGGTCGCCGTGCCATTTGAGCATCGCCCCGAGTAGTCCGATCGCGGTATGAGGGGTGTCGGGGATCCAGCCGTGGATGCCGGCCCAGTCGGTGATGAGTTGGTTGATGTCGCGGGCACACCATCGGTGGCGTGCTGGGCCGGCCAGCAGTGCGGCCCAGGCGTGTGGACTGTGTCGTCGGGCCCATGGTGGGGCGTGCGGGTCTGCCCGCCATGCCCTCGCCAGCGTCGCGCCCGCGCAGTCCGGGCTCCCGCGGCGCCCCGCGCCGCGTCCACCGACGCCCGTAGGGCGGCGGCTGCCTGTAGTGAGTACAGATGAACGAGAGTTAGGGGTCATAAAAAGAGACCCTTCGGGGTGGGGTGACAGGACCCTAACGGCGCTGGTCAGAGTGTGCCGGTCGTGCAGCGCCCACACTGATGCCCAGCCGCGGGCGCGGTCCCCGACCCGCCAGGACGCCAGCCGTTCTGCGCGGGTGCGTTGTCGGCCCCTCAGAACCTCGGTGGCCACGCCCAGCAGTCGCAGCGCCTTGTCGGCGCGTTGGACTGTGCGCTCCTTGCAGCCGGCCAGTGGCGCCAGGGTTTTATTGGTCGGCCGGGAATTGCGGCCGGTGTTGAAATCGGCGAACTGTGCCCGCGCGACCGCCACGGCGATCAGCGTCTTCCGGCCTATCTGGTTGCCGCCCATCAGCGGCCGCACTTCTGTGTCGTAGTACAGGTCGTAGGCGATCGGCACCACCCAGCGCGCCCACCGTTCAGCGCGGCCGGTCCAGCACGGCACACCGGCCCACACGCCGTCCTCGAGTTCGAGCACGATCGGCGGGGGGGCCTTCGCCGGCGGCTCATCGGTCGGCGCCGCCGCGGCAGCCGGCGCGATGCTGGGACGTTCGCAGCCCGCCCCAGCCACACGTAGCGCCCACGGCCGGGTACGAGCCACACCCCGCCGACGCAGCGTGGGGGAGCAGCCGCGATAGGCGTGCGGTGTGTCCGCACCGGCGTAGGGAAATTTGAGAAACACGGTGCCCACGTCTGGACCGGTGCCAACGCATGAGCTACCGTGAGAGCTGTCCACCAAGACAGATCCCTTCGGGAAGTGGCGCTTAGTCGCCCGACACGCCCTCCGGCGGCAACCGGGGGGCATAGTCGTTTTTGGTGACCTTTAGCGCCTTATGAAGATGTTGACGTTCTCGCACATGTCCGACGCGAGTCGGCCCCGGTGCGGAGTCGGTTACATCGCCAGGGGCAACCTCTCATCCTGCGTAGTCGTGCGGGTTCGGCGAACGCCGAGACTCTCCGCGATGGCCTCGGCGACAAAAACGCCGCGAGGCAGGCCCGACTTGCGGGCGCGACGGTCAAGTTCACGTGCCACATCGGGATGCACGCGAACCGTGACATGCCGGGTAGCCCGGGGTCCTGACGGCTTGGGCGCATCGACAACCGCGTCGTCGGTGCGGAACTTGATAGCGAGTTGGGTATGACGGATCACATCGGGCCGGCCGACGTGCCAGGCCAGGAGATCGGCCAAGAAGGGCGAGCGATCAATGCTCCCGCGCGCGTCGGTGATCAGCGCTTCCAGGCTGGGCCACAGTGCTGCGGTGACCTGCTCACGGTGTCCAAGGCTCGGACGCCCACGGACGGCGCCACGAACGGTGCGCTCAACCGGCTTGGAAACTACGTCAGCCATGGCGTCCTCCGCTTTTCTGATAAACCCCGTGGGCCGATCATGTCCGACGTATCCGGAGAAATGTCTCCGACACGCCCAAGGATGGAGACCGAATCGTGACCGCGAAGTGGTGGCGTCGAGATTGACGGCGAATGCCAGGTGGGGTGTTGCGATCCATCCGGCTGTTCGAGCACGTGCGCTTGAGGCGATTCGGGCCATGAGCAGCTCCTGTCGGGATTGATCCACCCCCCGTGACGGCTGTCGGAGCTTCCGGGGTGGCGGGCAGCACTTGCGCATCCGCCGCTGAGGATACACACTAATGCACATACGTGGACACCCATGAACACCATTTGTACACACCTGGAGAGGGCAATCCTGTGTCATCGACATCGTCTGTTCCCGCCATCGCGCTCGATTCCGAGGCTGCCGCGTTCGACGCCGAGGCGCTGCGCGCCTATGCCGATCAGATCGAGCAGTACGGCCGCCACGACCACGCCTCGTTGGAGGAACTGCGTCTGGCCGCGGGGCCGATCTATCACGCGTTCATCGACGCCAAGCAAGCCGAAGGCCAGGCGCGCACAGCCGCCTACGCGCGGGCGGCGGCCACGGCTCGGGCGATGGCCGACAAGCTCGACAACACCCGGAGCACCTTCGAGAGCGAAGATGCTCAGGCGGCCTCGGCGATCCAGTCCATCACCGGCAGCGCATAAAGCGAATCGGCACGGCCCATGCAGCACCTCGACGCTGACCCCCAAGCCCTCTCCGGTGACGGACAGGGCTTACAGCAATGCGCCGCCGAGGCCGGGGGAGGCGCCGGGTGCTCACCGGCGGGTACCGATCCGATTTCGACGGCGGTAGCGGCCTCGTTTGCGGCGTGGGAGAAGGGCCTGGAGGCGCTGCTGGCGCATTCGCAGGCGGTGCGGGTCGCCGGCGGGCTGGCGGTGGCCCACACCGGCAAGGTGCTCGATGGCACCGACCAGGCCGGCGGCGCCGCCATTTCCTCGCTGGCGAGCACCCCGGCATCATCCCCGGATGTCGCCCTTCCCGGCGGCGCAGTGCCCGCGCCGCCCGCCCTGCCGGTCGCTCCAGCGGTTCCGTCGGTGCCCGAACCTGTCAGCGCCCAGACGTGGTCGGCGCAGATCCACGCCGGGGCCGGCCCCGCTCCGTTGGCGGCGTACGCCGCCCGGATGCGGGAGACCAGCGCCAACCTCACCGCGGTGGCCGAGCAGCTCCGCAGCCAGGCTCGCGCCATTGACTCCCACTGGGATGACGGGATTCAGCGTGCCGGGGCCAACGTCACCCGCCTCGCGGACTGGTTCGACGACACCGCCGACTATGCCCGCGAGGTGGCGGCCGCAGCCGATCACTCTGCGGACCATGTCCGCGACGCGGTCTCGGGCACCCCGCGCCCGGAGACCTTCACGCATCTCCAAGCCCGCATCAACGAGGGGCTGCAACGCTTCGCCCGCAGCGGCGGGCTGGATGTAGTGCCGTTGCAGGTGGCGACCACCGATATGGCTGAGGCGCAACGCAATGCGCTCGACGCGCAGGTCGCCTACGCGGCCGCCGCGAACACCACGACCGTCGAGGTGCCCCGCCCGCCCAAACCCGCCCCGCCGATCGTGGGCGGCCCCTCCACCAAGGGTGGGAACACTCCCGAACCCAGTTCGGCGAGCGATGACAAGACCGCCACCGACGACACCGACCGGGCGAAAGGCAAGAGCGCCGACGACGAGGGCGGCGAGTCTGGCGCTGAGGCCGACACCACCGCCCCCGGCGCTGGTGACCCGGCATCGGACGCCACAGCCGATCCAAATGTCGGGTCCGCCTCCGCAGACCCGACATCGGTCGGCACCGAGGGCGCCGCGCGGCCCGCTGTGGACCCCGCAGCGTTGTCAGCGCCGGCGGCCACCACCGGCAACACCGCGGGCCAGCTTCTCGGCGGGCTGGCCCAGGCCGCCGGCGGCATGTCTCCCGGTCTCGGTGGCGGTGGGGGCTCGCCGATGTCGGCGCTCTCCTCGCTGGCAGGGCTGCCGGGCGGCTTCGGCGGCGGGGGAGTTCCGAGCCCCCCGGCGATGGCCTCCCCGGAGGATCTGGGCCTGGATAGCGGTGGGGCCAGTTCGCCGATGGACAGCGGCGGCGGCGCCGGGGACACCACGGCCAGCGGCGGCGGGGACATGGGTGCCTCGCTGCCGAGCGGGAGCCCTGCGGCGCTTCCCGCCGCGGCCCCGTCCGTCCCCACGATCAGCGCGCCCGCCCCGGCCGCGAGCGCCCCGACCCCCGGTGGGGCCATGATGGGTGGCGGGGGCATGTATCCGCCGATGATGCCCGGTGCAGGCCAGGGGACACAGAACGGGGAACGCGACAAGGCGCTGTACCCGGACAAGCGGGTAGTGCACCGCGAGGTCGCCAACACCGAACCAGTCTTTGGTGAACTGGAACGAGACCGACGACGTTCGCCGCGTCAGCGGGCGACGAAGGATGAGGAGGAACCACATGGCACCACCCGGTAACCCCGCAGCAGCACTCACTGCGGTGCGGGCCACCACCGATCCGGTGGCTCAGGTCGCGCAGGTCACCGACGATCTCGACGCGCTGATCGAGGTGGTTTCCGCCTGGCGGGACAAAGTGAACAGCTTCGTGGCCACCGGCAGCGACGACGACGACGTGATCGCCACCCACGACGCCCGGGGCCGGCTGATGGAGTTGTGGGTGCAGCCCGGCTTTCAGCAGGATATGACCGTCGAGGAGTTCGAGGACGCCATCAACGAGGCGATCGAAGGAAACACCGAACGGGCCAACGAGCAGTTCTCCAAGATGGCCGACGAGTTCCTGGCCCAGTTCGCCCAAGCCCCCTACACCGCGATGGCCCAGCATCCGGTCGCCGACCGGCTGTCCGACGCCTTGTCCAAACCCAGCGCAAAGAGACGATGACCCATGGATCGCGTTGAGATCGACCCGCTCGGACTGTCGTCCTCGGTGGCACAGACAGCGGGAACGGCCCTGGAAACCGGCCGGGGCAGCCTCGCCGCCGGGACACATGCGGGCGGCAGTGGTGACGCGCTGAGTGCTGAAATTGCCGCCGCCGTCGCCGCCTGGACGCCGCAGACCGATGCGATCGCCGCCGATCTCGCCGCCGGCGGAATCCACCTCGGGCAGCGCACCGCCGAGACCACCGTCGGGCTCACCGACACCGACACCGACAGCGGATCGACGATCGACACCATCACCACCTAGAACCGGAAATGTCAGCGGCGACAACTAAACTCAGAGGCAACCGAAGGGGCGCGAGATGACCT
Organism: Actinomycetes bacterium; assembly: GCA_029780675.1. Taxonomy (GTDB): domain Bacteria; phylum Actinomycetota; class Actinomycetes; order Mycobacteriales; family Mycobacteriaceae; genus Mycobacterium. The sequence continues at coordinate 2,776 of JAKOYE010000117.1, read as the reverse complement.
ATCCCATGACCGGTGGTCCCGGCCCCGGCGTCTACCCGCCGCAGCCGCCGTGGACCCCTCCGACGTCGCCGCCCCCACAACCGCCCCGCCGCACCGGCACACGACTCGCGCTGGCCGCAGCGATCCTCGCCGCCGCACTCGGCGGCGGGATCATCGGCTCCCTGCTCACCCGCGCCGACACACCCGCCGCCACATCGCCAACAACAGCACCACAGGACACCGCCACACCGGAATACGTTCGCGCACAAGACGTCAAACTGTGCACCGAATACGTCCTCATCAACGAGGCGATGGCGAAGCCCACGGTCCCAGGCGAACTGGGGCCTGCCGCGGCGGCGGTGCGAACGTCGCTGGCAGCCCACCCTGAGGCGAGTGCGGACGTCCGGTCAGCCCTCAGCGACGTTGTCGATGCCTACTTCACTGAGTTGTCCCACTTCGAAAGCAGGGGAGCCAAAGGTCTTGTAGACCCACCGAAATATGACCAGGCGGCGGCCAGGGCAATCTATGACCGGGCCTGGGCCATCTGCGGCCTCAAATAGGTGGCTGAGCCGTGGTTCTAGCGTCGGGCGATGTGCCGCGTCCCACCGGGCCGGCGGCCCAGATGCTGCTGGCGACAGCCTGGCCGGGGATGAGCGAAAGCAGCCTGGAGCACCTAGCCGGCGAGCAGGCCGCGATGGCGGCCGCGGCGAACGACTACGGCGATCAAGTGATGCGCGACATGGCCCATCAGCGTGAACTGTTAAAGGGCCACGCCGGGGACGCCCACCAGGCGTTGATGGGGAAGTTGCGCGATCACGCCTACGCCGCCGCCGATCACTTCGACACCAAAACCGCCGCCGCCAAAAGCTACAAAGCGTTGATCTACGGGCTGAAACTTCGCCTCAGCCAAATCGCCGATGCCGCCGAACACGACTGGAGCAACACACCACCGGCCGCCCGCGGACTGGTCATCACCGCCTATGCCCCCGAAGTCGAATCCGCCGTCGCCGACGCCTGGGCCGACTTCCACGCCACACCCACCCCCAGCACACCCCCGCCGTCCCCCGTCACCGGCGCACCCGCCAGCCACGGAAACGAAACGACGAAAAACGACCCCACCATCCACGCCGTCGACAACAAAACACAGAACCAAAGCAGGGACTACACCGCGAAACCCGATACGCCCGACACGACAGCGACCACGTCGAAGAACCAGAGCGGTAACTACACCGAGAAACCCGACACGACAACGACCGCAACGGAGAACCAGAGCGAGGACTACACCGAGAAACCCGATACGCCCGACACGACAGCGACCACGTCGGAGAACCAGAGCGGTGACTACACCGAGAAACCCGCTGCGCTTACACCTGCGGCGCCGGCGGGGGTGTCGCAGATGCCGATGATGCCGGGAAGTAGTTCGGCGGCGTCGATGCCGTCGTCGTCGGCTGCGTCGATGCCGTCGTCGTCGTCGTCGTTGTCGTCGTCGTTGGGTAGTGCGACCGGGCTGACGAAGGCGGGCAGCCCCTTGTCGAGTGGTGCGGTGTCGGGCAGTGCGGTGTCGGGTGGTCCGTCGGTCCCGTCGGCGCCGTCGGCGTCGACTTCTCCGCAGGGTCTGGGTGGTGGTGGGTCGCCGTTGGCGAATGCGACGCAGAGTTTCCAGTCGGGGTTGGTGAGCGGGCTGGGTGCCTCGTCGGGGGCGGTGCCGCCGCCGACGTTGGGCAGGGCGGGGGAGCCGGTGATGGGTCAGCCGGTCGCGGCGCAGCCCGGCGCGGGGCAGCCCGGCGTTGCCCAGCCGGCGAGTGCGCCGTCGATGGCTGGTGGTGGCCCGGCCGCCGCGGCGGTGCCCTCGGCAGGCGGTGGTGGAGCCGGCCCCGGTGCTGGCGGCGCGGGTATGGGCGGTGGGGGCGCGCTGGCGCCGTTCGTTCCTCCTGGCGGCGGCCAGCCCACGCCGCCGCCGGCGGCGACGGCAGCGGCTACGGCGGCACCGGCCAGCCCTGCTGGTCAACCGGGCGGGCAGCAACCGGCACCTGGCGCGGCGCCGATGGTGGCCGCGACGTCGGGAGGAACGACGGCGGGGATGCTGCCCGAGCGGGATTCGAATCCTGATCTGGCGGTGGCGAAGCGTGTGCTGACCGGTCTCATCGTTGGGACTGCTGCGGCCCCGGACCCGGTGGTGCTGGATTGGGCTGTCTCGGTGCTGAACACCTCGATGGGCAAGCAAGTGGTGATCGCCTCCAGCATGGGTGGCGGCGGGTATGTTCCGGCGACGGTGGCCCTTCCTGCCGATACCCGCCTGGCGGTGGCTGACCGTGCGTTGCCGATGGGGTGGGCGGCGCTGTTCACCGGCTGGCCGTCCCCGGTCGATATTGTGGTCGCCCACAGCGAGAAGGTGGCCGAACGGCTTGCGGGGGTGTCGATCTCGGCCATCGCAGCCACCAACTCGGGGCAGGCGGCGGCCTACCGTCCTGCCGGGGTGGCCGATTACCTGACGGTGTCGTTGGCGGATGTGTTGAGGTCCGGCGCGGCGGCCCCGGTGTTCGGTGGCGGCTATCAGCACCGCATGGTGAGCATCGACCCCGATCTGGCGCAACGGGTCACGATGGTCGACCGCGGCGGTGACGCCACGATTCAGTTGGCCTCGCAGCTGACCGCCGCGGTGGTTCGCGCCGCCCAGGAGGAGGCGCTGCACACCGGGTCGGCATTGGTTGCCGCCGCCGACATCGACCTGCTCTCGGCGCTGGGCAACGGTGTGGTGATCGACTGGGCCGAGCACTACCAGCAGGTGAGCCAACGG
>JAKOYE010000075.1 GCA_029780675.1 Actinomycetes bacterium | reverse complement strand
CACATGACGGATCCGGGCAGCTGGTACCAACAGTCCGATCTCTGGGAGGTGCCCAGCGATCCCACGCCCGGCAACTCCAACGCCAAGGAGCCCGCGTACTACCTGACCATCCGTTGGCCCAAGGAGTCGCAGGCCGCCTTCAGCCTGACCGGCGTGTTCGTCCCGAAGGGACGCCAGAACCTGGCCGCGTACCTCGCGGTCAACGCGGACGCCGCCAGCCCCGACTACGGCAAGCTGCGCGTGCTGCGCATGTCGGGCAGCTATCAGATCGACGGTCCCGGCCAGACGTTCAACCAGATCACCACCGACCCCCGGGTCGCGCAGATCATGCGCAACTACACGCAGGGTTCGTCCGAGGGGAAGTACGGCAACCTGCTCACCCTGCCGGTGGGCGGTGGCCTGCTCTACGTGCAGCCGATCTTCGCGGTCCGGGCGGGCACGACGAGCTCGTACCCGGTCCTGACCTACATCGCCGCCCGGTTCGGCCAGCACGTGGGCATCGGCACGACGCTGCAGGAGGCCCTGGATCAGGTCTTCGCCGGGGACGCGGGCGCCAGCACCGGGGAACTGCCGGCCGGCACCCCGACGACCCCGACCGGGCCGACCGCTCCGACGACGCCGACCACGCCGACGACCCCGACGGGTCAGGTCGACCAGGCCGCCGCCAACGCGGCCCTGGACGCGGCGTCCGAGGCCATGACGGCGGCGGACGCGGCGCTCAAGAACGGCGACCTCGCGACCTACCAGGCCAAGGTCAACGAGGCCAAGGCGCAGATCGCGAAGGCGCTGCAGGCGATGGGCCGCTGATCGCCTCGCGTGCTCAGCGCCCGACGACCTGAACGTCGAAGCCGGCGGCCCTGAGGTCGGGTTCGAGGGCGTCGGCATCGCCGACCACCACGACGGTGAGATCGTCGGCCGGCAGCAGCTCCGCGGCCGCCTCGGTCGCGGACTCGGGCGTCACGGCCGTCCAGCGTCGCCGCAGGTCGTCGACGAACGTGTGCTCCAGCCCGACAGACAGCAGCGTGAGGACGCCGTTGCAGACCCCGGACGCCGTCGCGTACTGCAGCGGCTGGACCCCCATCAGGTAGCGCCGCGAGCGGTCCAGCTCGTCCGCGGTGAGCGGCTTGGCGTCAACGGCCAGCAGCGGGCCGGCCAGGGCCACGGCATCCGCGACAACCTCGTTCCGGAACGATCCGGACAAGACGGTGTAACCGCCCGCACGCAGGGGGGCGTTGGTGAGGTGGACGCCGTACGTGTAGCCCTTCTCCTCCCGCAGCACCACGTTGAGGCGGCTCAGGAACGCACCGCCGAGCACGTGGACCGCCAGCTGATAGTCGGCCCAGCGCGGATCCGTCCGGTCAATGGTGAAGCGTCCGATGCGC
>JAKOYE010000026.1 GCA_029780675.1 Actinomycetes bacterium | reverse complement strand
AACGCCGTCCAGATGCAGCTGCTCGACCTGGCGCAAGCCAAGACCGAGGCCCTGGTCGCCGCCCGGCATGTCGACCTGGAAGCATTGCAACCGTCAATCAACCGATTGACCAAGACGTAGAGCAGGCCTACCTCACGCGCTCAAAGTACGTGAGGCACCGCCCACCGCTTCGCGCTCACTTTTACGTGAGGCACCTCGGGGCTTTCGGGGGGTCGAGGCGCGACCGGGGAGCCGTTTCGGGTTTCGCCTGTCGTGGAAGCCGTGTTTTACTTTTCCCTTAAGACATCAAGCGGGGAAACGAGAAAGCTGGGGTGTGTTGGTGAAGTCTGTGTTCGACAAGGTGCGAGGCTGGTCTCGCCGAATCGGGGTCGCGGCGGTTACCGCGGCGGCTCTGCCGGGCCTGATCGGCCTGGTGGGCGGTACCGCTACGGCGAACGCGTTCTCGCGTCCCGGGCTCCCGGTCGAGTACCTCGACGTCCCGTCCCCGAGCATGGGGCGCGACATCCGGGTGCAGTTCCAGAGTGGCGGTCCGAACTCGCCGAACATCTGGATGCTCGACGGCCTGCGCGCGCAGGACGACTACAACGGCTGGGACATCAACACCCAGGCGTTCGAGTGGTACGTGGACTCCGGCCTGTCCATGTCGATGCCGGTCGGTGGTCAGTCCAGCTTCTACGCCGACTGGTACCGGCCCGCGTGCGGCAAGGCTGGTTGCACCACCTACAAGTGGGAGACCTTCCTGACCCAGGAGGCCCCGGCCTGGCTGCAGGCCAACAAGGACGTCCGGCCGACCAACAACGCCGCCATCGGCCTGTCGATGGCCGGTTCGGCGTCGCTGACCCTGGCGATCTGGCATCCGAACCAGTTCGTGTACGCCGGTTCGATGTCGGGCTTCCTGAACCCCTCCGAGGGCTGGTGGCCGGGTCTGATCAACATCTCGATGGGTGACGCCGGCGGCTACAAGTCCAACGACATGTGGGGCCCCTCCAGCGATCCCGCCTGGAAGCGCAACGACCCGATGGAGCAGATCCCCCGGCTGGTGGCGAACAACACCCGGATCTGGATCTACTGCGGTAACGGCCAGCCCAACGAGCTCGGTGGCGGCGACGTTCCGGCCACCTTCCTGGAGGGCCTGACCATCCGCACCAACCGCACCTTCCGCGATAACTACCTCGCGGCCGGCGGCAAGAACGGGGTGTTCAACTTCCCCGACAACGGCACGCACAACTGGGCCTACTGGGGCCGCGAGCTGCAGGCGATGAAGCCTGACCTGCAGCGGGTCCTGCTCGGCTGAGAGTACTGACGGAAGCGGGCCCCCGACCTGAGGTCGGGGGCCCGCTTTCGTGCTGTCGAGCGTTACTTCAGCTCGGCTGAGCTCAGGCCCAGCAGGCGCCGCGCGACCACCAGCAATTGAATCTGCTGGGTGCCCTCGAAAATGTCCAGGATCTTGGAGTCCCGCGCCCACTTCTCCAGCAGGGTCTGCTCGGAATAGCCGGTGGTACCGGCCAATTCGACCGCCTTGAGGGTGATGTCGCTGGCGACCCGGGCGGCCTTGGCCTTACCCATCGATGCCTCTTTGGAGTTCGGGATGGAGTTGTCGGCCTGCCAGGCCGAGCGCACCGTGAGCAGGTAGGACGCCTCCCAGTCGGCTTCCATCCGGAGGAACTCCGCGGCGGCCGCGCTCTGGGAGTGCGCCGGCTTGTCGTAGGAGATCTCCACTCCGGCGTCACTGAGTATGGTGCGCAGTTCCTCCAGTGCGGCCCGCGCCACCCCGACGGCCATCGCCGCGACGATCGGGCGGGTGCTGTCGAAGGTCTCCATCACCCCGGCGAAGCCCTTCTCCACCTCGATCTCCGGGCTGCCGAGCAGGTTCTCCTTCGGTATGCGCACGTTCTCGAACCGGATCGCGGCGGTATCCGAGGCCTTGATGCCCAGTTTGTGCTCGAGGCGCTCGACCGTGACGCCCGGGTGGTCGCGGGGGACGATGAAGGACTTGATCGCGGCGCGGCCCTTGGTGCGGTCGAGGGTGGCCCACACCACGATGTGCGAGGCGCGCCCACCGGCGGTGACGTAGATCTTCTCACCGTTGATGACGTACTCGTCGCCGTCGAGGACCGCAGTGGTGGACACCGCCGCCGAGTCCGAACCGAAAGACGGCTCGGTGATCGCCATCGCGGCCCAGATTCCCGTTCCCAACCGGGCGAGTTGCTCATCCGTCGCGACCCCGGAGATGGCGGCGTTGCCCAGTCCCTGACGCGGTACCGACAAGAGCAGTGCGATATCGCCCCAGGCGATCTCCAGAGCGTTCAGCAGGGCGGACATGTTGGCGCCGTTGATATTTCCCTTGGGGCCATCGTCGGCGTCGCGGAAGGCGTCGGTGCCGGCGAAGGAGATGGTCTTGGCCGCCGTGATGCCCTCGAACAGGGTGGCCACCGTGTCGAGTTCCACGGGATAGGCATGCTCGTTGAGGTCGTACTTGCGCGAGATCGGGCGCAGGATCTCCGCCGCACCCTTGTGCGCCATGTCGATGACGGCCTCGAGTTTGGCCGGCAGTTCAAGGTTGATTCCCATGATGGTCTTCCTTGGTCAGAGAACGTTGATCAGAGAACGATGACGCCCTCGGCGACGCCGAGAGCCCGCAGGTCGCGGTACCAGCGTTCGACCGGGTGCTCCTTGGTGTATCCGTGTCCGCCGAGCAACTGCACCCCGTCGAGGCCGATGCGCATGGCCTTGTCGGCACCGAACTTCTTGGCCAGCGCCGCCTCGCGGACGAACGGAAGGCCCTGATCGGCACGGGCGGCGCCGCGCCAGGTGATCAGGCGCAGTCCGTCGAGTTCGATGGCGATGTCGGCGCACATGAAGGCGACCGCCTGCCGCCGGGCGATCGGCTCGCCGAAGGCCTCCCGTTCCTTTACGTAGGGGATGACGTAGTCGAGGACCGCGTGGCAGGTTCCGACGGCAAGCGCAGCCCAACCCAGCCGGGCCAGCGCCACGGCTTCGGAGTAATTGGCGGCATGGGTGGCCTCGTCGGCGTCCTCGCCCAGACGCGCCGACAGCGGAATCGACACCTTCTGCAACTCGAGCTGTCCCAGCGCGGCGGCCCGCAGGCCCATCGAACGGTCAGCGCGCACGGTCACCCCCGCGGTGGCGGCCTCGACGACGAACAGGGTGGGCCTGCCGTTGAGTTGGGCGGCGACGACGAACAGTTCGGCGTCGGCGGCCGCGGGCACCAGGGACTTCACCCCGTCGAGCCGGTACCCGCCCGGGGTGCGCACCGCGGTGGTCTGCAACGCGGTGGGGTCGAACAGCGGGTGCGGCTCGACGATGGCCAGGCAGGCCTGCGGAACATTTTCACCGGCGAAGGCCGGCAGGTAGGTGGCCTGCTGGTCTGCGCTGCCCCAGTGGGTGAGTGCCGAGGCCACCCCGCCGGGGGCGAGGAGCGGCAGGGCCAGGCCCATGTCGCCATACCCCAACGCCTCGGCGACCAGCGCGTTGGTGACGGCCGTGCGGGTCTCGGCGATACCGTCGAAGTCCTCCGGCACCGTTATGGCGGTGATCCCCAGTTCGGCGGCCTTGGCTATCAGACCCGCGGGGTAGGCGGCGGCGTCATCGGCTTCCCGGGCGGCCGGTCGCAGAATCTCCTCGGCGAACTCGGTGACCGTTTCGAGGATCATCCGCTGGTCGTCATCCGGGGTGAGGTCGAAGTAGCCCGCCCCGGAGGCGGCCAGCCGGGTGGGCGCCTTGCCCAGTCCCTGGATCTTCTTGAACTGACGGCTGGAGGCTCCGGCTGCGGAGAATCCGTGCTTGACGCCGAACTTCAGCGCCTTGTTCAGCGGGTCGCGCAGCCCACGACGGTCCAGGAAGTCCTGGCCCAGCAGGGGCGTCAGCAGCGCCATTCCGAGGTCGATGGCGGAACGTTGCGGCCGGAATCTGCCGACGGCGCTCTCGCGGGCACGGGGGCTGTGATTGGCGGGGGCGTTGGCCATGCGGCCAGCCTATCTTACTCCCGAGTAAGGTAGCCCAGCGTGTCGTGATGGAGTCGGCCGTTGCTGGCCACCGCGCTGCCGCCGTGCGGGCCGGGCGTGCCGTCGAGAGCGGTGAACATGCCGCCGGCCTCACGGACGAGCAGGTCCAGGGGGGCAAGGTCCCACAGACTGACCTCCGGTTCGGCGGCGATGTCGACCGCGCCCTCGGCCACCAGACAGTAGGAGAAGAAGTCGCCGTAGGCCCGCACCCGCCAGACGGCGTCGGTCAGAGCGACGAACCTGTCCCGCAGTCCGCGTTCGGCCCATCCGGACAGGCTGGAGAACGACAGGCTGGCCGATCCCAATTCCGCCACGGCCGAGACCGACAGGCGCCGGGGCGCACCGTCGCCGACGGAGGCGAAGGCGCCGAGGCCGTACCCGGCCCACCAGCGCCGGTTCAGGGCCGGCGCGCTCAC
>JAKOYE010000007.1 GCA_029780675.1 Actinomycetes bacterium | reverse complement strand
CCGTTGCTCTGCACCCAGCGCAGCCAGGACATCTTCGACTCGGGGGTCTCGAAACACACCGCACCGTCGAGGCGGAACTGCTCGAGGAAGAATTCGTTGCCGGCGATCGTCTTCCCGCTGACGATCGGGAAGTCGACGTCGGCGTTGGCGGCGATCACGGCGTCGACCGTCGCCGCCGGGAAGCGGCCGTCGAACCAGTACTCGCCCTCCCCGCCCTTGAGGAGACGGTAGGGCTTCAGGTCGGCCATCAGACCCTCCGAGGAGACGACGACCGTTCCACCGGGCAGGCCCACTCCCCCGCTGGTTCCCACCCGGGCCCAGAACACCTCGTCGAGAGCGTCGAGGTCGCCGCGCTTGAGGAAGAACACCATGCGCATGAGTTCCTGCAGCGCGATCGACGCACTCGGCATGCCCATCCCGTGGGAGGCGAACAGCACACCGGCGGTGTAGCGGGTGACGAAGCGGTCCTCTTTCGGGAACGCCACCACGTCTGCATCGCCGTTGAGCCGGCTCCAGCGGTCGGCGAATTCCTTGATTCGACCGCCGGAGCCGGCGACGACGACTGCCTTGACGTCACGAAGCTCGGCCAGGATGGGGTCCGAGGACGCCACCCCGAAGTGGTAGTAGACATCCTCGTGGCTACCGTCGAGCACGCCGTCGAGGAAGGCGTGGTTGATGTTCTCCGTCTTCACGAGGCGTGAATCTACGCGGGCGGCTGACCCCGCGGAGCGATAATCAGCCGACTCACGTCACGCCCCGATCAGCCCGCCGCAGCGGTGCGCTTGGCCCGCGGGCTCTGCTCCGCCCGCGACGAGGACGCCGCATCCTTGCGGCTCGCCGACGCGGTACCGCGGCCTGCCGCGGGGGCCTCCGCAGCGGTGGCGTCGCTCGCCGCGGTGTCGCCGGTGTCGGACGCCGTACCGGTCTCCGCCGCTCCGCTCTCAGCGGCACCGCTCGAAGCCTCGGTGACGGTGATGCGCGGGCTGGCCACCTCCGGCGCCTCGGCGGGGGTCGCCTCGACGTGGGTCGCCTCGACGGGGGCCGCGACCGGGGCCGCCTCGACCACTTCGGCGGGAGCCGCCGCCGACCGTGCCTCGGCCGACAGCGGAGCACTGGTCGACAGAGCCGTGGCCGTGGTCCACAGCGCGCCGAGAAGCGAGGTGCGCAGGCTGGGCACGAAATTGCCCGGGATGTCCTCCGGGGTGGTGATCGGGCCGGTCTGGATGCCGGCGCCGGTCAGCAGGTTCAGCACGGTGCCCGGCAGGCCGGACGGACCGAGCAGCCCCTTGATGGCGGTGTTCCAGGCGCCCTCGAAGTCCAGGCTGGCCAGGTTGGCGAGCCAGGTGGTGGCGAGGTCGATGGACTGGGTGGCCAGGATCGTCGCACCACCCACGGCGGTGCCCACGAAGCTGGTCAGGATCTGCGGGAGACCCTCGATGACGGCGCCGAGGCGCGCGATCACGTTCTCGGCGATGTAGATTCCCGCGCCGGCAAGGCTCGCCGCCGCCGCGGTCGCGGGAACGACCACCGCGGCCACCAGGACGCCCAGCGCCGCCTCGATGTTGCCGCTGAGGGCGAGTTCGGCGGCTGCGATCAGTTCCGCCGGGTACTCCCACACGCCGGTGGCGATCGCGGCGCCAGCCCCGATCAGACCGCTCAGACCGATGTTGATGTAGTCGAACCAGTTGATCTGCAGCTGCTGGCTGATCGGGGCGGCGTTGGCGGTGTTGTTCGGCAGCGTCCCGACGTAGCTGTAGTTACCCAGTGCGGTCTGGGTGTAGAGCAGGTAGTTCAGCAGGTCTCCACCGGTCTGGTCGAAGCCGCCGAAGGGCCAGTTGGCGATGCCGGCTCCGGGCGTCGGAGCGTCGCCGCCGTTGAAGTAGGCCCCGAACAGATAGTTCTGCCCCAGCTCCAGGCTGCCCAGCAGCTGGTCGACGGGGTTGGTCCACGCAGCCAGCGATACCTGCGAGGTCGACGTCGCCAAGGCTTGGGCCAGGCGTTCGGGATGTCCGGCGGGCATCACGGCGACGGCACCGGCGGACACCGCGGCGACGGTTCCGGCGATCAGCGGCCGGCGAAGTGAGACGGTCATATTCGGATTTCCTTTCAGCATCAACTCCCGAGCGCGGGAGCCTGCAGAACATACCTGATTACCTAAGGTTTTGCTGAGAGGAAGATGAACGTAGCCAACACCACGAGGTGCACCACCCCCTGCAGGAGCAGTGCGCGGCCCTGGGCCAGGGTGAGGATCGACACGATCACCGACAGCGTCAGGAGGACGATCTGCATCGGCTCCAACCCGAGGGTGAGCGGTCCGGGCAGCCAGATCATCGCCAACGCCAATACCGGGATGGTGAGTCCGATGGAGGCCATCGCCGAGCCGTAGGCCAGGTTGAGACTGATCTGCACCCTGTCACGTCGAGCGTTGTTGAGGGCCGCCATGGTCTCCGGCGACAGCACCAGCAGGGCGATCACCACACCGACCATCGCGTAGGGCAGGCCCAGTGTCGACACCGTCGACTCGATGGTCGGGGACAGCAGTTTGGCCAGGCCGACCACCGAGATCAGAGAAATCATCAGCATGCCCAGGCTCAACCACGCCTCCCGCACCGACGGCGGGTCGGCGTGCTCGTCACCGCCCTCGTCGAGAACCCCGGTGAACCGGCCGTAGCGGTCGGAGGAGACCGGCACGAAGAAGTCCCGGTGCCGCACGGTCTGGGTGAACACGAACGCCACGTACAACACGAGCGAAATCACCGCGGCGAAGGCGAGTTGGGTGGAGGTGTACTGAAGACCAGGCTTGGACACGGTGAAACCCGGCAGCACCAGGCACACCCCGGCCAGTGTCACCACCGTCGCCAGCGCCCCTCCCGAACCGGAGGCGTTGAACGACACCAGGCGGTGGCGCAGCGCCCCGGCCAGCAGGCTGATGCCGACGATCCCGTTCAGGGTGATCATCACCGCGGCGAAGACGGTGTCGCGGGCGTAGGTGGAGGCGTTCGGACCTCCCCCGATCATCAGCATGACGATCAGGCCCACTTCGATGACAGTGACGGCGACCGCCAGCACCAACGATCCGAACGGCTCACCGGTCCGGTGGGCGACCACCTCGGCGTGATGCACCGCGGCGAAGATCGCGCCGACCAGGAAGAGAGCGATCAGTCCGAGCAGCGCCGGGTTGTCATGCCGAAACCACGTTCCGATCAGGACGGCGAACGCCCCGATCGGGACTGCAAGGGTCCACTGCAGGGGGCCGCGCCTCGCCGTCCGGTCCATGCCCAGACCCTAGCCGGGACCGGACCGGAATTCAGTCGCGGAAGGGCGAGCCCGGCTCGGCGGTACCGGACACCAGCGGCGAGTCCACTGGCGGGGCCGAGCAGTTGATCGCGTTGTTGGGATCGTTGCAGTCCACCGGATGGGACGGCGCGTAGGTGGGCGCGAGACTCGTGGTCGGCGCCAGCGGAACCCGCACGCTGTCGGCGGTGAGACCGGTGTGCGTCTCGGCTCCCGGTCCGGCCGCCAGAAGCCCGGCCCCGGCGAGGGCCGCCCCGGCACCCACCAGCGCCAGCCGCAGGGTGAACGTACTCATGGGTACACGCATGAACTCTCCGATCGCCGTGGGTGTCGACATCATGTTGACCGAACCCGGTGCGGAGTATGTCGCTTCCCGCCGATCGGGCGTTACCGCGTTACTTCTGGATTAACGATCTGTTCGTTGCCGCGACGTAATCCGACGGTCGGCTGTTTACTGTGCTGACACTTATTTCGGTACCCAGGGGAGGTCAGAGGTTCCGTGCGCTTAGTCGACTTCAAGGCGAAGACGCCGCTGATCGGCATGACCATGGTGTTCGCGGCCATGACGATCGTCGCGTTCACCGCCTATATGCACTACGGCTGGTACTCGATCATCGGCTATGCGATCGCCGCGGCGATCGCGGTGTTCGGCGTCATCTTCACCTTCCGCGATATGCCCACGCCGCCGCATGACGGAAAGGACGACTCCCTGTGACCGCGGTCTCAGATCCCACCGAATCCAGCGGCGCGATCCCGACGCTGTCCAGCGAGGACGCCGGCTACCACAAGAGCCTCAAGCCGCGGCAGCTGCAGATGATCGCCATCGGCGGCGCCATCGGCACCGGGCTGTTCCTCGGCGCGGGCGGCCGGCTGGCCAGCGCCGGCCCCGGGCTGTTCATCGTCTACGGGGTGTGCGGGGTGTTCGTCTTCTTCATCCTGCGCGCGATGGGCGAACTCGTCCTGCACCGGCCCTCCTCGGGTTCGTTCGTCTCCTACGCCCGGGAGTTCCTCGGCGAGAAAGCCGCCTACGTGGCCGGCTGGATGTACTTCCTCAACTGGGCGATGACCACGATCGTCGACTCCACCGCCATCGCCGTGTACTTCAAATTCTGGTCGGCGTTCGAAGAGATCCCGCAGTGGCTGATCGCGCTGATCGCGCTGGCCCTGGTGTTCGGCATGAACATGGTCTCGGTGGCGCTGTTCGGCGAGTTCGAGTTCTGGGCCGCCCTGGTCAAGGTCGTTGCGCTGCTGGCCTTCCTGGTGGCCGGCACGGTCTTCCTGGCCGGCCGCTACAACATCGACGGCCACTCGACCGGTTTCTCGGTGATCACCAACAGCGGCGGTCTCTTCCCGGTCGGCGTCCTGCCGCTGGTTCTGGTCACCTCCGGCGTGGTGTTCGCCTACGCCGCGGTCGAACTGGTGGGAACCGCGGCCGGTGAGACGGCCGAACCGGAGAAGGTCATGCCGCGGGCGATCAACTCCGTCATCGCCCGTATCGCGCTGTTCTACGTCGGCTCGCTGTTCCTGCTCGCACTGCTGCTGCCCTTCAACGCCTACTCGGCCGCCGAGAGCCCCTTCGTCACCTTCTTCAGCAAGATCGGCATCGAGGGTGCCGGCACGGTGATGAACATCGTGGTCCTGACCGCCGCCTTCTCCAGCCTCAACGCCGGGCTGTACTCCACCGGGCGCATCCTGCGCTCCATGTCGATGAACGGCAGCGCGCCGAAGTTCACCGGCCGGATGTCGCGGCGCGGTGTGCCCTACGGCGGCATCTGCCTGACGGCTTCGGTCGGGCTGCTCGGCGTGCTGCTCAACGGCGTCGTCCCGGAGATGGCGTTCGAGATCGTGCTCAACGTCGCCTCGCTGGGCATCCTGTCGTCGTGGGCCACCATCGTGATCTGCCAGTTGCAGCTCTACCGGTGGTCCGAGCAGGGCCGGATGGAGCGGCCGTCGTTCCGGATGTGGGGCGCCCCCTGGACCGGCTATCTGACACTGCTGTTCCTGTTGATGGTGCTCGTCCTGATGGCGTTCAACTACCCGGTCGGCAGCTGGACCGTCGCAAGCCTTCTGGTGCTGATCCCGGCGCTGGCCGTCGGCTGGCTCCTGGTGCGCAAGCGGGTCGACGAGATCGCCCGCTTCCGGCTCGGGCACACCGGACCGTTCCCGGTGGTCGCCAACCCGCCTCCGCCGCGATCGGGGTAACCCGATCGGGGGTGGTCGGGCCGGACCGCCGACCGGTACCGCTGGTCCGGCCCGCGATTAGCCGAGCCAGGTCCGGCTGGGTTTGACATGCTGGTGTCATGCCCAACCTCCCCCGCCGGATCGCCTCGGAAGTCAACGACCGTCTCCGCAGCCCGGAGACCGCGGCACTGGTGGCCGGCATCGAGGGGAAGCTGACCAAGCGGCGTCGCGAGCAGAAGATGGAATCCGGCGCGTTCCGCGGGATGGAGGTGGTCGTCTACCGCGGATTCGTCGCCACTGGCGACGTCGCGAAGGTCCGGGTCAGGGTCCTGGAGGTGCCCGAACTCCCCGGCGACAGCCGGATTCCCTACTGGGACACCGCGCAGGCCAATCTGCGCCGACATGCCGCGCTGCCCATCGTCGGGGTCGAGGTGGAACTGAGTATCGGAGCCCACCGCACCAAGGAGGTCACCGACGGCCACGGCTTCGCCAACTTCTCCCTGCCGGTCCCCCGGCTGAAGGCGGGCTGGCACGAAGCGCATGCGGTGACCACCCCGATCGAGGGCGGCGAGTCCGCCGCCGGAACCGGACAGGTCATCAAACCGCCCGCCAGGTCACCGTTCCTGGTGATCTCCGATATCGACGACACCATCCTGCTGACCGGCCTGACCGAGGGCATCGCGATGGTGGCCCGCACCGTGCTGCGGGAAGCCGCCCAGCGCAAGGCGATCCCGGGGATGGCCGCGCTGTACCGCGGTCTGGTCCGGGGTCTGCCGACCCGCTCCGGCCGCCGCCGGCCCGAGCCGACCTTCTTCTATGTGTCCACCGGTAGTTGGTCCTTCTACCCGCTGCTGCACGAGTTCACCGACCTGCGCGGTTTTCCGCGGGGACCGATGTTCCTCACCGACTGGGGTCCGACGGAGCGTTACCTGCGCCGCAGTGGCGCCGAGCACAAGCGCACCGCGATCCGCCGGCTGTTCGAGGCCTATCCGGGGATGTCGTTCGTGCTCGTCGGCGACAGCGGACAGCGTGATCCCCTCACCTATGAGGAGATGGCGCGGGAGTACCCCGGCCGCGTGGTACTCATCCTGATCCGTCAGGTCGGCGGGGACGACGAGGAACGCAATGTCGCGGTGCGGGAACGGGCCGCCGAACTGCAGGCGGAGGGCATCCCGTTGCATCTGGTGCCCGACGCGGCCGCCGCCGCTGATCTCGCGTGCGCAGCGGGACTGTGTGACCCCGAGACCGTCGCCCAGGTTCGTGAGGACCTGGAGTCCGACTAGCCCGGACCGACCCGAGCCGACCGAGGTCTGTCCGGAACTTGAGCGCCGCCCCGGACGACCAATGACTTCGTGACGACTATCGAGCGCGATCAGCGCCGCGGTGACGCGGCCGTCCTGCGACGGATCTGGCGGCTGCATTTCTGGGTCGGGCTGTTCGTGGCGCCCGCACTGGTGATCCTGGCCTGCAGCGGGCTGGTGATCCTCTACTCCCAGCCGCTGGACCTGTGGCTGAACCGCGGTCTGACGGTGGTCTCCACCGGATCCGCCCCGGTGTCGCTGGACGACCAGGTTGCCGAGGCGCGCCGCCAGGCCGGTCCGGGTCTGGTGCTCGACGCCGTGACACCGCCGACGGTCCCGGGCCGGTCGACCCGCGTCGACTTCGTTCCCGCCGAACCTGCCGGGATCGGCGAGCGCAACGTCACCCAGGTCTTCGTCGATCCCTACACCGGCCACTATGTGGGTCAGCGGCACGAACTGGACGGTCTGGTGGGCTGGGCCAATCAGGTGCACCGACTGTTCGGCAACGACGGCCCCACCCTCTCGCTGCCCTCGCTGGGCCATCTGATCGCACCGGACTCGAATCCCGAGCCGTCGCTGCAGGTGGGCGTGGGCAACCTGATCATCGAGATGACCGCCGTCTGGGTCCTGGTGCTGGCTGCCACCGGCCTGTACCTGTGGTGGCCGCGCCGGCTGGAGCGGGGCAAGCCGCGGCTGAGGATTCGCTGGCGCAAGGGCGGCCGAACCCGCTGGCGTGACCTCCACGCCACCACCGGCGTCCTGCTGTCGGTGGTCCTGATCTGCTACATCGTGTCCGGGCTGTCCTGGTCGCGGTACTGGGGAGAGAACTGGCGGGCGGTCACCGCCGCCGTCACGCCGTCGACGGAGATCGACGCGCCATCGACCCCGGCGAAACTCGGTGACCTGGACCGTCTCGGCCGCCGGATCGCCTGGGCCGACAAGGACGACCCGGTCTACGCCTCGGCAACCGGAGAGGCTGCCGGTTCGCCGTCGGGGCTGTCGCCGAAACCTTTGGGCTTCAACGACATCAACGAGATCGCCCGGACCGAAGGGATGCTTCCCGGATATTCGATCGCGCCTCCGTCGGACAGCACCGGCCCCGACGGGACCGTGTTCGGCAGCTACGCGGTGGTCAATCACTGGCCGCAGAAGCTCTCCGAGCAGCGCACCCTGTATCTCGACCAGTTCACCGGCCGGACCATCGCCAACGCCACCGCCGCTCAGGACGGCGCCCTCGCGCGGGCCACCGGTTGGGCGGTCGACATGCACATGGGCACCCAGTACGGGATTGTCACCCGCATTCTGGCCACCGCGGCCTGCCTGGGTCTGCTCACCAGCATCATCACCGCCGCGGCGATGTGGTGGAGGCGCCGGCCGACGGGCGGCAGCGGAATACCCGGTCGAGGGGCGGATGCGCAGGCTCCGGCCGCACCGCGGGGCGCCGTGGTCGCCGTCGGGGTGATCGCCACCGCACTGGCCGTGATCTACCCGTCCTTCGGGGTCAGTCTGCTGGTGGTGCTGATCGCGGAAGCCATCCTGGCCGCCCAACGCAACCGCGTGGCGGGCAGCCGGGCTTAGCGTGGTGGGACGGCCCGGTCGGCGGCCGCCGCCGGCGCGAGGATGAGGGGCACGGCGGCCAGTCCGAGGACACCGAAGATCAAGCCGCCCAGCGTCGTATCGGCGCCGCCCAGCAGCGGTCCGGCCAGGCTGGGTCCGAGTGCCAGCCCCACCGAGGACATGCCCAGCATGAACGCGACCAGCCGCCCGCCGTCACGGTCCAGGTCGGACGCGACCGACAGCGCCAACGGCAGGGTGACCCAGTACCCGAGGTTGACCGCGAGGTTGCCGGCGATGTACCCGGCCGGGGTGTGCACCAGTCCGACCAGCAGGATGCCGATTGCGGCAAGCAGGAAGCCCGCGGCACCCAGCGCGGCCCGGCCGATGAGGCGACCGAGTAGCCAGGGGGCCAGGGTGCCCAGCAGACCGACCAGCTGGGACACACCCAGGAAGGTGGCGGTCGTCTGGGAGGACAGTCCCGCGGTCGAGCCCAGTTCCTGAGCGAAGGTCCACAATCCGGCCACTGCCAGCTGAGACACTGTGACCGCCAGTCCGAGCAGCACCGGCAACGAACTGAACAGTGCCGGCGTCGCGGCACTTCCTGGTCCCCCGGCCGGGGCATCGTCGACCGGGGCGGCGGCCGCACGCTCGGCGGCGAGCACTCGGGTGTCGGGCAGCTTCCACCACACCAGCGCCAGGCACAGCAGCTGCACCGCCACCATGGCGGCATAGGGCAGGACGATCGGGTACATCTGGCGCAGAACAGGATTCGTGCTCATCATCACGAAGACGAAGATCATGTACCAGAACGTCAGCAGCCCGAACGCCCGTTCGCTGTTGGTGGCGTAGGACAGCGCGGCATTACCGGCGACGAAGCTCAGTCCGCACCCCAGTCCCAGCACGGCCATCCCGGCAAACAGCGACCAGAAACCGTTGTCGCTGACCTCACTGATGTAGATGAGCGCACCGCAGGACAGCGCGACGCCCCAGGTGGTGACGTGCTTCAGGTTGCGCCGGCCGATCGAGTGCGCGAGCCCGAACTCGGCCACCGCCATCATTCCCAGCGCCGCGGTGACCAGGAACCCCGCCTGGGTGTTGCTCAGTCCGAAGCCCTTGTGGAAGGACGTCGCGTAGATCGGACTGAGCAGATCGGCCATCACCCCGGCCACACCGGCGGCGATGCCGCCGATCAGCAGACCCCTCGGCTCGCCGAGTCGGGAGAGCAGTGCCGTCCGCGTCATCGGTCGCCGTTTCCGTTGCAGTGTGATTGACCGACGCTAACTCAGCGCCACCCCGGCGCAGCGCGGAATCTAGCCTTCCGGCGCGGTGACGAAGTCGATGAGTTCCTCGACCCGGCCGATCAGTTCCGGTTCCAGGTCGGTCCAGTCCCGCACCGTTCCCCGGATTCGGCGCCACGCCGCGGCGATATCGGCCTGGTCGCGGTGCGGCAGGCCCAGTGCCTGGCAGATACCGGTCTTCCAGTCCATGCTGCGCGGCACCTTCGGCCACGCCTTCAGGCCCACCCGGGCCGGCTTGACCGCCTGCCAGATGTCGACGAACGGGTGCCCGACAACCAGGGTGTGCTCCCCGCCGGGACCGCGGCGGACCGCCTCGGCGATCCGGGCCTCCTTGGATCCGGGCACCAGATGATCGACCAGCACACCGAGACGCCGTCCCCGCCCGGGCCGGAACGAGGCGACGACGTCCACCAGGTCGTCGATACCGCCGAGGTACTCCACCACCACACCCTCGACCCGCAGATCCTCGCCCCACACCTGCTCGACGAGTTCGGCGTCATGACGTCCCTCGACGTAGATCCGTCCGGCCAGGGCCACTTTCGCCCGGGCGTCGGCCACCTTCACCGACCCGGACTTGGTGCGGGTCGGGGTGGCCGAAACGCGAAGCGGGGCAGTCAGGATCACCGGGCGCCCGTCCACCAGAAAGCCGGGTCCCAGCGGGAACACCCGAACCCGGCCGTGCCGGTCCTCGAGTTCGACGTTGCCGCCCTCCACCCGCAGCACCGCACCGACGTAGCCCGACTGCGGGTCCTCGACGACCATCCCGATCTCCGCGGCCTGTTCCACCGAACGGGGCCTGCGGGATTTCAGGGTGTCGTGGGGATTGTTGGCGAGGACGTCGGTGCCATAGCGATCAGCCACTGAACCGATGCTAGAGACTCGGCCGGCTCCGGCCGTGCAGGCCGCCCGGCGGGTCGGTGTTCCGTCTGCGGGTCCGAATGCCTACGTTGTCCTCGTGGATGCAGATGTGATCGTCGTCGGAGCGGGCCTTGCCGGGCTGGTCGCCACTTTCGAACTGACCCGCCGCGGCAAGCGGGTGGCCGTGGTGGACCAGGAGAACGCAGCGAATCTGGGCGGCCAGGCCTTCTGGTCGTTCGGCGGGATCTTCCTGGTGGACAGCCCCGAACAGCGCCGGATGCGGATCTCCGACTCGCTGGAACTGGCCTGGAACGACTGGCAGGGCAGCGCGGGCTTCGACCGGCTCGATGATGAGGATCTGTGGGCCGCCCGATGGGCGCGAGCCTATGTCGAGTTCGCCGCCGGCGACAAGCGCGGTTACCTCTGCGATCAGGGCATCGAGTTCCTGCCCAGCGTCGGCTGGGCCGAACGCGGCGATCTCACCGCCACCGGCCACGGCAACTCGGTCCCGCGCTTCCACGTCCCGTGGGGAACCGGGACCGGAATCGTCACGCCGTTCGCCGAGTCGGCGCTGGCGGCCGCCGAGCGCGGCCTGGTGACCTTCCACCACCGCCATCGGGTCGACGACCTCGTCCTCACCGACGGTGCCGCCACCGGGGTGCGCGGGACCGTGCTGGCCCCCGACGACGCCCCCCGCGGGAAACCGTCCAACCGCGACGCGGTCGCGACGTTCGAACTGTCGGCACAGGCGGTGGTGCTCACCACCGGCGGGATCGGCGGCAATCACGACATCGTGCGCCGGTACTGGCCGGAGCGGATGGGCACCCCACCGGCGTCGATGATCACCGGCGTCCCCGCCTACGTCGACGGCCGGATGCTCGACATCGCCGCCGGCAGCGGTGTCCGCCTGGTCAACCGGGACCGGATGTGGCACTACACCGAGGGCGTCCAGAACTGGGATCCGATCTGGCCCAAACACGCCATCCGGATCCTGCCCGGCCCGTCGTCGATGTGGTTCGACGCGCTGGGCCGGCGACTGCCGCAGCCCTACCTACCGGGCTACGACACCCTCGGCACCCTGCGCTACCTGCGCACCACCCCCGACATCGCCGGCTACGACCACTCCTGGTTCATCCTCACCCAGAAGATCATCAAGAAGGAGTTCGCCCTGTCGGGTTCGGAGCAGAACCCCGACATCACCGAGGGGAACTGGAAAACATTTGCCCGCCAACGTGTCCTGAACAACAAGGCACCCGCACCCGTCGAGGCGTTCAAGGAGCGCGGGGCCGATTTCGTGGTCGCCGACAGTCTCGAGGAACTGGTGGCGAAGATGAACGCCCTCACCGACCAGCCGCTGCTGGACCCGGTTGCGATCCGCCGGCAGATCGAGGCCCGGGACATGCAGGTCGCCAACCCGTTCAGCAAGGACGCCCAGATCCAGGGCATCCACAACGCCCGCAAGTCCATCACCGAACGTATCGGCCGCACCGCGGCCCCGCACCGCATCCTCGACCCGGACGCCGGGCCGCTGATCGGCGTCAAACTGCATGTGCTCACCCGAAAGACGTTGGGAGGCATCCAGACCGACCTTTCCTCGAGGGCCTTGGGCCATGACGGCCAGCCGATCCCCGGGCTGTACGCGGCCGGTGAGGTGGCCGGTTTCGGCGGCGGCGGGGTGCACGGCTACAACGCCCTGGAGGGCACCTTCCTCGGCGGGTGCATCTTCTCCGGACGGGCGGCCGGCCGGGCCCTGGCCGACAGTATCTGAGCCGACCCGGTCTCCATTCCAGCCCTCGGGGCCTCGGCGCTATCCGCTCGGGGCCGGCTGCTGCTGGGTGATGCAGTGGATGCCGCCGCCGCGCTCGAACAGCGGTCGGGCGTCGACGGTCACCACCCGCCGGCCCGGGTAGTGCTCGGCAAGGATGGTGGCGGCATCGCCGTCGCGGATGTCGCCGAAGCCGCACGCGATGACGCCGCCGTTGACGACCAGGTGGTTGATGTAGCTGTAGTCGACATATCCCTCGGCGTCGGTCAGCGTTGCCGGAGCGGGCATCTCGGTGATTTCCCATTCCCGGCCGGCAGCGTCGTGGGTGCCCTCCAGTGCCGCCCGGATCTCGCGGCACACCTGGTGATCGGGGTGTGACGCGTCGGTCTGGGTGTGCAGCAGCAGTCGGCCCGGTGAGGTGATCGCCGCGACGATGTCGACGTGGCCGCGGGTGCCGAACCGCTCGGAGTCGCGGGTGAGCCCGCGCGGCAGCCAGACCGCGTGCGTCGTCCCGATGGTGCGGGCCAGTTCGGCCTCCACCGCGGCGCGGCCGAGGCCCGGGTTGCGTCCCGGGTCGAGTTGCACGGTGTCGGTCAGCAGGACGGTGCCCGCACCGTCCACCTGAATGCCGCCGCCCTCGTTGACCAGCTCGGAGGTGATGATCGGGGTTCCCGCGGCCTCGGCGACGATGCGGCCGATCCGGGCGTCACGATCCCACCGTGCCCAACTCTGGGCGCCCCAGCCGTTGAACACCCAGTCCACCGCGGCCACCGAGCCGTCGGCGGCGTGTACGAAGGTCGGGCCGATATCGCGCATCCAGGCATCGTTCAGCGGCGCCTCGAGAGTTTCGATGTCCGCCGACAGATACCGGCTCGCCGCGGCGCGCTCGTCCGGGTCGACGATCATGGTGACCGGTTCGAACTCGGCGATCGCGTGGGCGACGGCCGCCCAGGTGGATCGGGCTTCGTGCCGGGCCTGTTCGGTGTCGCCCAGCGAGTAGCCCTCGCTCGGGAAGGCCATCCAGACCCGTTGCTGCGGTGCCGATTCCGCAGGCATCAGGTAGCCGCTGGGGGGTGTCATGCTGCGATCATAAGGGCCCAGGTCATAGGGGCCCAGGTCATAAGGGCCCAGGTCATAAGGGCGGCGTGCGCGGCGGAGGGGTGCGTCGCGCGCCGGTCGCCTCGAACGCCGCGGCCAGCGACAGCAGCGCGGTGTCGTCGTAGGCGCGGCCGGCGAAGGTGATTCCGACCGGCATGCCGATGTCGGCCATCGTGCCCATCGGGACGGTCACGGTGGGGATGCCCAGGTGGCGTGGAACGAGGTTGCCGTTGGCCACCCACACCCCGTTGCGCCAGCCGAGGTCGGCCGAGTCGGGGTTGACGTCCATGTCGGCGGGTCCGACGTCGGCGACGGTGGGAAACACGACCGCGTCCAGCCGGAGGCGGTCCATCCAGTTCTCGAGGTCGATGCGGCGGGTCTTCTCCAGTCCGCGCAGTCCCTCCTCCAGGTGCGGGATGTCCAGGAAGGAGGTGATGGGGTGCGCGCGGATGAAGTCGGGGTAGGTGTTGATGTCGTCGCCGAACCCCTCGGCCCGGTCCGGCAGCGCCCCCTCGGGGTGCACCCAGATCCGGCTGCCGTCCACATCGGCGAGCCGGGACAGGTTCGGGTCGCCGTTGGCCCGTAGGAAGTCGTCCCAGGCCCAGGCGGACAGGTCGAGGATCTCGCGGTCCAGGAATTCCGGGCTGACCAGTCCGCGGGTCCGAATGGAGGGCGCGCCGGCACGGTCGCACTCGTAGTTGGTGACCACCGGGAAGTCCACCAGGACGACCTCGGCTCCCGCGGCGACCAGGTCGGCCCCGGCAGCCTGAAACAGGTCGAGGACGGACTGCCGAGTCTCGATCCGCCGCCCGGTCGATCCGCCGATGCCGAGGTTCTCCCCCACCCCGGCCTCGGGATCGGCATTGACGTACATCCGGGGAATACCGAACCGCTTGCCCGCCAACGCTTCATGGGCCGCGGAGCGATCGGCCGGCAGCAGCGCACGGTAGGACTTGGGGCGGACCGCCGACGCCCTCGGGATCACGATCCACGGTTGGCAACGCCACAGGTCACCGCGCGGGTCCGGGTCGTTGGCGACGACGACGTCGAGCACCTCGAGCATGTCGGCCATGGTCCGGGTGTGCGGGACGACGACGTCCATGGTGGGGACCAGCGGCCAGTTCCCGCGGACGGAGATCACCCCGCGCGACGGGGTATAGGCGCACAGCGCATTGTTGGTGGCCGGCGCCCGGCCACTGGACCAGGTCTCCTCCCCCAGCCCGAAGGCGGCGAAACTCGCGGCGGTGGCGGTTCCGGAGCCGTTGGAGGAACCCGATCCGAACGCCGAGGTCAGATAGTCGGCGTTGTAGGGGCTTTCGGCCCGGCCGTAGAGACCGCGCTGCATTCCCCCGTTGGCCATCGCCGGCATGTTGGTCAGGCCGATCAGTACGGCGCCGCCTCCGCGGAGCCGCTCGACGGCGAACGCATCCCTCTGGGCAATGAGGTTCTCGAACGCGTACGAGCCGGCGGCGGCGGTCAGTCCGGTGACCAGATAGCTGTCCTTGGCCGTGTACGGGATGCCGTCAAGGGGGCCGCGCAACTCTCCGCAGGCCCTGCGCCGATCCGAGGCCGCCGCTTCGGCGAGCGCATCGGGGTTGAGGACCACCACCGAGTTGAGACGCGGGCCGGTCCGGTCGTAGGCCTCGATCCGGCGCAGATAGGCCTCCACCAACTGCACACTGGTCACCCGGCCCTCGTCGAGGGCTGAACGCAGTTCGCCGATGCCCGCTTCGGTAACCTCAAAATCCGTCGACACCGTGCCATTAAATCGTCGAATATGCCGGACCTGCCAGCTCTGACCACCAATACTGTTACCGGCCGGTGCCGCTTGGGTCGGCACCACGAATCGAGGAGTCCGCTGCAATGAGCTTGATCGACAAGCACAAAGATCGTCACGAGAAGCCTTGGGTCGAAATCCGCGAGGACGAGGATGTGGCCCGGCTGCGTCAGTTCCCGCTGTTCGCGAAGTTCTCGGATGAGGATCTGCGGCGGGTCGTCCGGGCGGCTCACCACGACTCGACGTCCGCGCCGTGGCCGCTGATCCACGAGCTGACCCCGGCCGACTCCTGCTTCATCCTGCTCAGCGGAGAGGTCGGGGTGTACGTCGGCCGCCGCCACGTGGCCACCCTGGGCGCCGGCGAGGTCATCGGCCACTCGGCGATCCAGGAAGGTGCACTGCGCACCGCCACGGTCACCACGGCAGGACCCGCCGAGGTGCTGCGCATCGAGGCCGAGGATCTGACCGGTCTGCTCGAAGAGGTGCCGGCGTTGCGCGACGCGATCGCCGAAACCCTTGCCCGGCATACGCCCCCGGACCTCACCCCGGCACCGGAGAAGTCCGCACCGGCGCGCGACAAGGTGAACGCCTCCGTCCCGGCCGATCTCGTCCATCGTTTCGAGGACGCCGCCCGGGACCGCGGTCTGAGCGTCGCCGCCGCACTCGAGGACGCGCTGACGACGTGGATCGACGGCAAGAACTGACAGCACGAACCGACTAGTGGACGCCGCGAGCGTCCGCGGGCTCTTCCTGAGCGTCCGCGGACGCTCGCGGTGTTTTTTGGCGACGTAGAGTCCCGCAGGTGGATTCCGCACGACTTCGGGCCCGGACGGCTGTTCTGGTCGTCACCCTTGCTGCCCTGCTCTTCGGTGTGCTCGTCGCGACCGGCCGTGCACCGTACGTTCCCAAGGCCGAAGGCCCGGAGAGCATCGCCTACAACTCCGTCTACCGCGCGGTCACGCCGACACCGCCGGGGCCGTTCTACACCCCGCCGAACCCGTTGCCCGCCGGCCTGCCGGGCACGATCATCAGGTCCGAGCCGATGCGGGACGCCCCGCCCGGAATCCGGGCCACCAGGATCATGTATCTGTCGACCTCGGCCACCGGACAGCCCACCGCGGTCACCGGCATGATCGCCGAACCCGACTCCCCGGCCGGACCTGAGGGCCGGCCCCTCGTCGCGTTCGCGCACGGCACCACCGGAACGGCGCGGCCGTGCGCGCCGTCGATCGCGCCGTTCGCCGACCAGACGGTGGGAACCCACATGTGGGAGGCCCGGATGCGCCCGTTGGTCAACCAGGGCTACGTCGTCACCGCGACCGATTACGAAGGCGAAGGGGCGCCCGGCAACCCGGTCTACATGCTCAAAGCCGCCGAGGCGCACAGCGTCCTGGACTCGCTGCGGGCCGCCGTCTATCTGGCACCCGACCGTATCGACGCTTCCCGGATGGCC
The DNA here is from genome assembly GCA_029780675.1 of Actinomycetes bacterium. GTDB lineage: Bacteria > Actinomycetota > Actinomycetes > Mycobacteriales > Mycobacteriaceae > Mycobacterium. The sequence continues at coordinate 31,862 of JAKOYE010000007.1, read as the reverse complement.
GTCTACGGGCACAGCCAGGGCGGCCACGCGAGCCTGTCGGCGGCGTCACTGGCCCCCGAGTACGCACCGGAACTCCAGTTGCGGGGTGCGGTGGTCTCGGCGCCGGGGATGATTCCCCCGATTCCGCTGGCGCTGGACACGTTGGTGGCCAATCCCGGCAGCGCGAAGGAGGCGGCCATCCGGGCGTCCTACATGCTCAACCTGACCGCCTCGTGGACCAGGGCGTTCCCCGACGAACTCGCGCCGTCGGACCTTCTGACCCCCGAGGGGGTGCAGGCGATGGCGCTGACCGAGAAGTACTGCCACGATGCCCTCGTCCGGCAGTTGACGAAGCCCTTCGCCACCTATGTGAAGCCCGATCCCTCCCGGCGGGTCCTCGGGGTGGTGGCGCAGAACATGCCGGTGGATCGCCGGGTGGACATCCCCGTGCTGATGATGCAGGGCATGGTCGACACCGACGTCTCCCCTCCGCTCACGGTGGCCGCCACGCAGGCGCTGTGCCAGCTCGGGACGGTGGTCAGCACCTATTTCACCGAGAAGGACCAGCACGAAACCCTGGTCTGGTCGGCCCGACCCGCCGAATTGGATTGGATTGCAGACCGATTCGCGGGCATCTCGGCACCCAACGACTGCTCGGGGCAACAGTGATCACGCCGTCGGTGCTCGTGTCGGCCGCGATCCTGGTGGTCATCGGGCTGGCCTGGGCGGCGTCGTCCCTCTTCGGTAAGCCCGGGGTGGCGGCGGGCTTCTCCGGCCAGGCGACGCTGGCGATGCCGTTCATGGCGATCAGCGCCGGGGTGGGTCTGAATGCGGGAATGTCGTTGCCGGGTGCGGTGATCGCCGCGGTGAGCGTCCTGCTCGCGCTGCTCGTGCCGGCGTTCCTGCCGGGGCTCGCTCCGGCCGGACATGTCCGCGGTGGCGAACACGCGGCACGCGCCGCCACGGTCTGGGCGAGCGGCACGGTGACGGCGATCTGCCTTGGCGCACTGGCATTGTCGTGGTCGGCGTCGATCATCGGGTTCGCGTCCGATCTGAACCGGACTGCAGTCGCGGTGACGCTGGGGGCCTGCGCGCTTCTGGCCGCCCTCGGTCCGGGGTCGACGACCGGGTGGCAGCGGGTGGTGGCATTCGGTTCGGTCGGCGCCGCCGCCCTGATGGTAGGTGCTGCCGTGGTGGTCGGGGCACCGGGCACGGTGCTGGCGCCGGCGGTGCCCACCACCTCCGCCGGGGTGCTGTCGGGGGTGATCTTCGCGGCCGCTCTGGTGCTCGCGGGGATGGGCACACCGGGCGTGTGGGCCGCCGCGGCGCGGGATCGTCGGGGTCTGGTCCTGACGGCGATCGGCATGGCGGGGGTGACGTTGGCGGTGCTGGGCGCGCTGCTGGCGCTCTGCGGCGGGTCGATCTCCCGGGCGAGTTACCCGATGTTCGTCGTTCTCGGCTTCATGCCGCCGGCCGTCGCACCGATGATCGTCGCCGCGATGACGCTGTTCGGGATCGCCGGGGTGCGCCGGGTGCTGGTCGACATCGCCGCCGCCGACACCGAAACGCAGCGGTTGATCTTCCCGGGTGGCCGCCGGAAGTCGGCCCGGTGGGGTGCGGGGCTGATCGCGGCGGCAGCGGTCGTGATCGTCGCGCTGGCGGTCCTGCCGGTTCCGCAGGTTCTGCTGGCGGGGGTGGCTGTGGTGTTCGCGGGAATATCGTTGGCCGCGGGCCGATTTCGGATGCCGAACGTGTCCTGGCCACCCCGCGCCGACATCCGCGCCGGTTAGCGCCGCGCGATCATCCGGCGTTCGTGGTCTCCCCGCGCGCCGCGGCCCGAGCCAGCAGGCGATCGCGTTGCTCTTCGAACTTCAGCACCTGGGCCTCCAACTTCGTCAGGTAGTCGGCCAGCTGCTCACGGCGCTGTTCACCGACCGGGCTGAAGTCGGTGCGCTCGAAGATCCGCCACTTGCGCAGTGTCGGGCTCACCACCTCGTCGAGGTGCTGGCGCGGGTCGTAGATGCCGTGCTTGGCCATCAGGACACCGTTGCGGCGGAAGTTCGGCATCCCCTGACCGGGCATCCGGAAGTTCTCCACCACATCGGCGACCGCTTCCAGCGCCTGATCGGGGGCGAGGTCGAGGGCCGCGCCGCACATGTTCCGGTAGAAGATCATGTGCAGGTTCTCATCGGCGGCGACGCGCTGAAGCAGCCGGTCGGCGACCGGGTCGTTGCAGATCTTGCCGGTGTTGCGGTGACTCACCCGGGTCGCGAGTTCCTGGAACGACACGTAGGCGATCGACAGCAGGAAGTCCGTCTGGTGACGGGCCTCCTCCTCCGCGGTGGGCCCGAATCCCTGCGTCACGTGCTCGGTGCGGGCCTGCTCCAGGGCGACCGGGTCGACGCCGCGGGTCACCACGAGATAGTCGCGCAGCGCGATGCTGTGCCGGCCCTCCTCCGCCGTCCAGCGCCCCACCCAGGCCCCCCACGCCCCGTCGAGGGAGAAGTACACGGCCGCCTGCCGGTGGTAGGACGGCAGATTGTCCTCGGTCAGCAGGTTGGTGATCATCGCCGCCCTGGCCACCTCGGACAGCGGGGACTGCTCGTCGGCCCAGTCCGAGCCGCCGGTGGCCGCGAAATTGCGGCCGCGCTCCCACGGAACGTAGTCGTGGGGGTTCCAGTCCACCACCGCCGACAGGTGCCGGTTGACGTTCTCCTCGGCGACCGGCTCAAGCTCCTGGAGAAGCTGCTGATCGGTGAACTGTTGGGACATCACACCTCGAACCCTGAACCGCACCGGGCCATCCGGAGACTTGTGATCAGCGAACTGAGGCGAGATCAGGTCCGCACCCTCACCCTAGTCCACATCTCCCCCGACTCTTCCCCGTCCGATCTCGCCGGACCCGATAATGGAGCCCATGACTGCCGGCGCGACACTCACCGACGCCCGGCGGGCTCTCCTGGCCCGCCGCATCCGGTGGTTCGTCGCCGCGACGATCTCCTACAACGTCATCGAGGCCGTCGTCGCGATCTCCGAGGGCGCGCGAGTGTCCTCGGCGGCACTCATCGGATTCGGGCTGGACTCGGTGATCGAGGTGGCCTCGGCTGCGGCGGTGGCGTGGCAGTTCGCCGGGCGGGACCCCGAGTCGAGGGAGAAGGTGGCCCTGCGCGTCATCGCGTTCTCGTTCTTCGGGCTGGCGGCCTTCGTCACCGTGGACTCGATCCGCGCCCTGTTCGGGGTGGGCCGGGCGGAGCACTCGACCATCGGCATCGCCCTGGCCATGCTGAGCCTGGTGATCATGCCGGTGCTGTCCTATGCGCAGCGCCGCGCGGGACGTGAACTGGGGTCGATCTCGGCGGTCGCGGATTCCAAGCAGACCCTGCTGTGCACCTACCTCTCGGCGGTGCTGCTGGTGGGCCTGCTGCTCAACAGCCTGTTCGGCATCGCCTGGGCAGACCCGATCGCCGGGCTGATCATCGCCGCCATCTCGGTCAAGGAGGGCCGCAGCGCATGGCAGGGCGACCCCTGCTGTTCATCGGACTGCACGGCACCACCGCAACGCTGAAATCCGATGGCAGAGTTGACGATCGCAACCGACCGGCACAACGGCGCCGGGCCGCGTCGCCGGTGGGCCTTGATGCCCATGACGCTCGCCTGCGCGCTGGTGACGGGTTGCGGCGGCGGCGCACCTGCGGCGGTGGACGGCCGGGCGGTCTCGATGCGCTTCGACCCCAACCGGGTGGCCGGCCTGCCGGCAACGGACGGCCCGAGCGGTCCGCGGGCAGCGGCGCCCTCGGCGACGGGCCGGGTCGACAACACCGATGACGGACCCATCGACCGATCGGCGTTACTGGCCGTCGAGGACATCGAGGACTTCTGGCGGCAGAGTTATCGGGCGCCGATGGCGGGATCGTTCTCGACGGTGACCGGGCTGGTGTCGGTCGATCCCGATGCCGCGGGCCCGACGGTGTGCGGCGCCGATCCCGGCGATTTCAGCTTCAACGCCGCATACTGCCTGCGCTCGGATCTCATCGTGTGGGACCGCATCGATCTGCTTCCCATTGCGGAGACGTACTTCGGCACGCTGGCGATCAACGGCCTGCTCGCCCACGAGTACGGGCACGCCATCCAGCGCGAGGCGGGGATGGCCGACGAGGACACCCCCCTGCTGGTCAGTGAGCAGCAGGCGGACTGCCTGGCCGGGGCCTACCTGCGTTGGGTCGCCCAGGGTGATTCCCCGAGGTTCACGATGAACACGACCGAGGCGCTGGACAGGGTTCTCGCCGGGGCGATCGCCATCCGGGACCGCCCGCCGGCGTTCAACCCGTTCGGGCTGCTTCCGGTGGAGGCCTCGCACGGAACCGCCCTGGACCGGGTGTCGGCGTTACAGCAGGGCTTCGACCTCGGGCCGGCGAGTTGCGCCGCCATCGACGGCGACGAGATCCGGCAACGCCGGGGCGCCATCCCCGCGGTCCTCTTCGACCCGGCCGGAACGCGCAGCGACATGCCCCTCACCGAATCGACGCTCGGCGGCCTGATCGCCGTCCTCAATCGGATCTTCGCCCCCGCGCAACCCCCGACGCTGCGGGTCGGTGTCACCTGCGGTGCGGGGCCGGCCGTCTACTGCCCGGATACCAACACCGTCGAGGTGGACCTCGGCGCTCTCGACGCACTCGGCACACCGGCGGACGAAAACCAGCAAGTCCTTCTGCAGGGCGACAACTCCGCGATCTCCGTCGTGACATCTCGCTACCTGCTGGGCGTGCAACGAGAGCGGGGCGTGGACATCGACGGAGAGGCCGCGGCGATGCGGACGGCATGCCTGACCGGCGTGGCGCAGAACCGGATGTCCGGGCCGTCCACCCCGGGCGGCGAACTCGTCCTGGCCGCCGGCGACCTCGACGAGGCGGTGTCGGGCCTGCTCACCAACGGGATCGTCGGCAGCGACGTGGACGGCCGGCGGGTGCCGTCCGGCTTCACCCGGATCCTGGCTTTCCGCACCGGCCTCGCCGACGGCGACCCGCAAAGCTGCTACCAGCGGTTCGGATAGGCGGCAGACAGAAAGTGACTCACCGGCCCGACGGCGAACGCACCCGCCGAATCCACGTTCCCCCCTCGATTCCCCCCTCGGAGTCGCCGACCGAACCGATCGGCCGAATCCCTGTCAACCGCGGCGCTGCGGAACCGCCGTGGTGGCAGACCGTCCACCGGGACCGGCAACCCGCCCCACCCCGGCCACCCCGGATACGCCGGCCACCGGTGGTGGTGCGGCCTCCTGCGGCGCCCACGCCACCGATGGCCGCTCCCCCGCCCAGCCGCCCGAATCCCCCGCCGCCGCATCGTCATTCCCCACCGCCGCGGCGTCGTGGTCTCCTCCTCACCGCGGCCGGTGTCATCCTCGCGGTCGGGGCCGCCGCCGCGGTCGCCGTGGTGCTGAGCGGCCGAACGGGGCCATCGGCGAAGGTCCTCGACATCGCCGCCGCGCAACGGGGTGTGGCGGCAGTGCTGGTGGATCCGGTCATCGGCTACGGCGTGACGTCGGTGAGCGCTGTGGTGTGCAACGACGGCGTCGATCCCCCGGTGCGTCGGGGTGAGAGTTTCACCTGTCAGGTAGTGGTCGACGGCACCAGCCACCGGGTGTTGGTGGTGTTCCAGGATGACGACGGCACCTACGCCGTGGACCGGCCGCGATGAGCGGCCCCCTCAGTCGACGGAAGGTGCTGGCGCTGGCGGCGGGCGCCGGTGCGGCGGTGGTCGCCGCATCGCACTCTCCGGCCGCGGGCTCGCCGGCGCCCGCAGTCTCCGCGGTGATGCTGTGCCGGAAGTCCTGGGGCGCACGCCCGGCGCTGCCGGGTGGACGCGCGCAGCAGGTCACCCGGATGACCCTGCACCACTCGGAGGTGGCGCTGCCCGACAACCGGGAGATCATCGCCCGGTTGCAGCAACATCAGCGCTACCACCAGGACGCCCGGGGCTGGGTGGACATCGCCTACCACGTCGCGGTCGATCGCAACGGCAACATCTTCCAGCTCCGCGACACCGCGATTGCCGGAGACACCGCGACGGACTACGACACGATGGGGCATTTCCTCGTTCTGGCCGAGGGCGATTTCAACCGCGAGGTCGTCAGCGAGGCTCAGCTGAACAGCACCGCCCTGGTATTCGCCTGGGCGGCAGAGCGGTTCGGGCTCACCGTCAACACCCTGGCCGGCCACCATGACTTCGCCGCCGAGACCACCTGCCCCGGGACGAACCTCGAGTCTCATCTGACCACAGGTGATCTGAAGCAGCGGATCAGCGATCTGCTCACCGCCGGTGTCGAACTGCGGACGATCTGCGGACCCGAGGCCGACGCACGGGTCGCCGCCATCCAAACGGGTCGCTGACCGGGGTAGCCTCTGCCCATGGGAAAGGTGCACGAGCAGATCGACGATCGGCTGGCCGCCTGGCTGGCGGCGCAGCCGATGTTCGTCGTCGCCACCGCACCCCTGGCCGGCGACGGGCTGATCAACGCCTCACCGAAGGGCGGCAGTGGAACGTTCGCGGTGCTGGGACCGACGACCGTCGCCTACCTCGACCTCACCGGAAGCGGCGTGGAGACCATCGCCCATCTGCGTGAGAACGGCCGGATTGTGCTGATGTTCATGGCTTTCGAGGGTCGGCCGCAGATCGTTCGACTGCACGGGCGCGGTCGGGTCGTCCTACCGGAGGACGGCGAGTTCGGCGAACTGGTGCAGCGTTTTCGCCAGCACCCGGGCGTCCGGGCGGTGATCGTCGTCGACGTCGACAGGGTCGCCGACTCCTGCGGGTACGCGGTCCCGCGGATGGACTACGTCGCTGATCGCGATGTCCTCGACCTGTGGGCAGCGAAGAAGGGACCCGAGGGGATCGCCGCCTACCAGGCCAAGCACAACGCCGTCAGCCTCGACGGACTGCCCGGTCTGGATTGACGTCGCTCAGTCGGCGACGGTAGGCGGCCGGGCCGGCACCGAACCACCGATGACATGAGCGGGTGAGGACCGACTGCTCGGCGTAGCCGAGTTCGCGGGCCAGATGCGCGGTGGTGATGCGGGTGTCGCGCAGCAGTCGGTGGGCGGTGTCGCGGCGGACCGCGTCCACCACGTCGAAGAACGTCGACCCCTCGGCGCGGAGTCGACGCTGCAAAGCCTTCGGGTGCATATTCATCTGCCGCGCAACGACATCGAGACTGATCTGACCGCCTGGAAGCAGGGTGCGCACCAGGGTCTGCACCGACCGCATCGTCGTCGCGTCATCACCGACGATCGTCTGCAGATACTCGACCAGAGCCCGATGCGCCTGTTCGTCACCACGCAGAGGACGCCCCATGTCAACGTTTCGGACGACCAAACCTGTTGACAGCGAACCGAATCGGATCTCGCAGCCGAAGAGTTCCCGATACTCTCCCTCGGGGCTCAGCGGGTGATGGGGCAGATGCGCCCGCAGGGGCCGGTACAACTCGCCGAGCAGATGACGCAGCACCCGCAGGATCACGCCCAGCGCCAGCTCGGCGTGTTGCGGGCTGGCCGGGACATCGGCATCGAGGATCTGGTACTCGATGAGCGAACTGCCGGACCTCTGCTGGTCGGTGACGGTCAGCCTCAATCCGGGACTGTGGGCGCCGATGAACCGGGCGAAGATCTGCAGAGCCTCCGCGACGGTGCCCGACGTCCGAGCCGCGACGCCGACCGGACCGAGAATGTCGATGCCCTGCACCGCCGCCAGACGCAGACCGAAGTCCGCGGTCGCGGTGGTCTCGGCGGCCGCCTCGACGACCCGCACGGCATCGCCCAGTCGAATGAATACATCGGCCCGCCCCACGTGCGACGGGTCGATCCCCACCGCTGTCAGCAGACTATCCGGATCCCCGCCTACCGCGCGGACCACGTCGGGGAACCTGGTCAACGCCGCCGCCCGCACCATCGCCACGGTGAGTGAGGCTAGGCCGGTGTCCTCAAATGTCAACTTTCTGCCGTGGGAAGCGCTCGAAACGGACATAGCATCAGCCTCAGGCCACACGGCCGAACCCACACAGCCAAACCATCGCAAGGAGAACGTGGTGTCCCAGGAGTCAGATCAGCGCCCGGTCAACCTCAAGGCCTTCGGGGAGTTACCGCCTGACGCGCCGGTGGTGATGATCAACCTCCTGAGGTTCAAGGAGGGCTCGGGCCGGGACAGCTACCTGCAGTACACCCGGGAGGTCCAACCGCACCTGGAGAAGGTCGGCGGCAGCGTCCGCTACGCCGGCAGCAATCCGGTCAACATCATCGGTGACGGCGAACACCCTTGGTGGGATGCGATTCTCGTCGTCGAGTATCCGTCCCCGCAGGCGTTCGTCGACATGGTCACCGACCCCGGTTACCAACAGGTCCACGAGCATCGGGCGGCGGCGCTGACCCAGGGCGACCTGGTCGCCACGTCCCAGTGGACCCTGAGCTAGGACGGGCGGGGACGCACTTATCGGTCCGTCTCAGTTTTGGCTGATGGATCATCGCGGCCCACGCCCCTGGGTCAGCAGGGGCAGTAGGATCTCGGCGACCTCGGTCAGTTGTGCCGTGTCACCAGCAGCTCAAGGATCTGATCTGGGGTCTGCAACGGGCTGGTTCGGCGATTCGACATCTCCCGCAACGCGCGGACTCCCGCATCCGGGTGGGCCGACACGGTGTTGGCGGCGAACTGATGTGGGAGAACGGTCTCGATGCCGGTTTCCACGAGCACACTTGCCGTGCTGAACCCTGCCCTGCGATCGTCGGTGACGATGGCGTCGGCTTTGCCGATGATCGCGGCATGGGCGACGTGGCCATCATCGGGATCGTTGAGTCCGTAGCTGTACTCCCGGTCTTTGGGGGCTTGGACCTCCGAGCCCGGGAACGCCTCCTTCAGCTGATTGAAAAAGTGCCGACGGCGGATGGCGCTATCGGTGATTCCGCGCCTTTCGTAGAGGCCAGCGAGGACGTAGTCCAGCTCGACGATAATCCCCGACCCCCACACGGGCGCGTACGCGTCCTCGGTGGCCAACTGCAACAGGAAGTCGCGTTGAAGACTCGGCACGAGGGCACAGGTGTCGAGGACGACGCGATACATGAGGGCGGTTTTCCAGACGCCGCGGACTGTCAACGCCTGCGTTTCGCCTCGGCGACCAACTCGGCGACTTCGTCGGCATCGACATCCGCGAACTCCGCCGAGCTCTCGGTGATGAACCGGTTACGCCGGGCGCGAAGCTCATCGCGGTAGGCGAGGACATCGGCAAGCCGCAGTTTTCGTCGGACTGCGCCGGGCACGTAGGCGTCTAACTCGCCGTCCTCGATGAGGCGAACCACCGTGGGACGGCTCAGGCCGAGAATCTCGGCGGCCTGTTGGGTGGAGATTTCCTGATCGCAGGTCAGGATGGTGATCGACTGGCCGTGGCTGAGGGCGTGGGCGACACGCTTAAGAACCCCATGCAACTGTTCGGTCAGTTCGACGCGGTCGTGTTCGCTGGCACCGGAGAGGAAGAAGGCGGGCTCATGAGAGTTGCCGTGGCGGGCCTCGTGCGCCTCGATGAAGCTGAGGACATCGGCAAGTCCATTGACATCGGTCGGAACCGGGTTAACGATCTGCGCGGAGACGCTGCTCATGGGTCTCACGTCCTTCTATCTCCCCGCTGAACTCCACATATCGTAGCAGGGTTACGAAAGTTACGAAACCAGGGGAAATGCTAGGAGGGCGCCTTCAACTCGTCCAGCGCACGCTGCGACCCGCGGTTGAGCGGTACCGGGGCGGTGTCCCGGGCGGTGTCCAGGCTGATGCCCTTCGCAGCCGGTGCGGCCTGCTCCAGTTGGGGTTTCCGTTCGAACAGCGCCTTGGTCAGCACACAGCCCAGGTTGGCGTCCAGGTCGTCGCGTGCCACCAGCAGATTGGCCACCGTGATGGTCGGCACGTCGGCCGCAAGCCCGTAGGTGGCCGCCGGGATGACGCCCGACTCGTAGGCGGGGCCGATCTCCTGCAACTTGGTCAACTGCGGGGTGACGTCGACGAACTCCACCTCCCCGCGTGCGCTGGTCATCAGGTCGGTGATGCCCGGGGTGGGCAGCCCGCCGGAGAAGAACATCGCGTCGATCGCGCCGTCCTTCATCCCGTCGACGGTCTTGGTGAGGTCGAGACGCTGGGCGGCGACATCGGATTCCGGGTTGAGGCCGGCGGCTTCGAGCAGTCGGTTGGCGATCACCTCGGTGCCCGAACCGGGTGATCCGGTGGAGATCCGCTTTCCGCGCATGCCGTCGAGGCTGGTGATCCCGCTGTCCTTACGGGCGATCACCTGGGTGTAGTTGGGATACAGCCGCGCGAGCGCGGCGATCGGCTGCTTGTCGGTGAAGGCGGCGGTGCCCGCGACGGCGTCGGCCGCGGTGTCGGCGAGGGCGAAGGCGACCTGGTAGGTGCCGGCGACGACCTGCTGGATGTTCTGCACCGAGGCGCCGGTCTCGGCGGCGGTGGCCTTGACCCGTCCGTCGGTGGCCGCCGAGATCTGCTCGGCGTAGGCGTTTCCCAGGGTGAAGTACACCCCGGTGGCGTTGCCGGTGGCGATCCCGACCCGGGTGTCGGTGTCCACCGTGCAGGTGATCTGCCCGCCCGAGTCGGCCTTGGGCGCGTCTTTGCGTCCGCCGCACGCGGTGACGGAGGCTCCCGCCACGGCCACCAGTGCCAGCACCGCGGCTGCTTTCCTCGCCGTCGTCGGCCGCACGGCTGTCGGGAACGCCTTCGTCATGATCGTCTCCTGTTGTCGATGATGGTCAGTCCGACGGCGGCCAGCAGAACCGCCGATCCCGCCGCGATGGTGAGCGGGTCGAGGAACAGCAGCAGCACGGCGGCAGTTGCGCTGAGCGTTCGCGCGAGGCGATTTGCGGGTCCCACGCCGAGCATCCAGCCGCCGACAGTGACCGACAGCGCGACGATACCCGCCGCGGCGGCGGCCGAGGCCCACAGCACACCGGTGACCGGACCCACCCCGAGCAGGTACTCCCCCGGTCCGGTCACCACGAAGGCGATCGGGACGAGGAACGCCGGTGCGGCGTAGCGCAGCGTCGTCCACATCGTCTCCACCGCCCGGCCGCCGGTGACGGCCGCGGCGCCCACCGCAGCCAGGGCGGTCGGCGGGGTGACCTCGGAGAGCACCGAGTAGTAGAAGACGAACATCGCCGCCGCGGGAGCCGGAACGTCGAGGGCCAGCAGCGCCGGGCCGATGATGACCCAGCCGATGACGAACGACGCCGTCACCGGGATCGCCAGGCCCAGCAGTGCCAGTGCCACCGCGGCGAAGACCGCCGTCAGCGCCAGCATCGCGGTGCGGTTGTCGGTGATCGCACCGACCCCACCCACCAGCACCGACGAGAACTGCGCACCCAGACCGGTTTTGGTGGTCATCGCGGTGATGACGCCGGCCGCGGTGCAGACGGCGACCACCGGAAGGACACCGCGCACACCGGCGCTCAGCGCGGCGAACAGCCGGACCGGTGTCAGCGCGGTGGGCCGGTCCAGGAAGGACAACAGGAAGGCCAGCGCGGTGGCGTAGACGACCGCCCGGGTGGCCGACATCCCGAACGCCAGCAGCACCACGATGAGGATCAGCGACGAGAAGTGGTAGCCGAAGCGGCCCAGCAGCCGCCACGGCGACGGCGAATCCGCACTGGCGACCCGCAGGCCCAACCGCCGGGCGTCGATCTCCACCGCGAGCAGGATTCCCAGGTAGTACAGCAGGGTCGGGATCAACGCCCAGCCCAGAACCCGCAGGTAGGAGACCTCCAGGTACTCCGCGACGATGAACGCCGCCGCGCCCAGCGTGGGTGGTGAGAGCAGGGCGCCCACCCCGGCCGCGGCGAGGACACCGCCGGCCCGTTCGGGGGTGTAGCCCGCCCGGCGCATGATCGGCCAGGTGACCGCACCCACGCTGACCGCGGTGGCGGTGCCCGAACCGGAGACCGTGCCGAGCAGGAAACCCGAGGCCACCGCGGTGCGGCCGGCGGCACTCGGCGACCGGCGGAATGCCGTCACCGAGAGGTCGACGAAGAACTTCGCCGCTCCGGACAGTTCCAGCACGGCGCCGTAGAGGGTGAACAGCACGATGTAGGTGGCCGCGACGTCGAGTGGGGTGCCGAAGAACCCGCTGCCCGAGTTGTAGAGGGCGTCGACGATCTGATCGAAGTCCAGCCCGGCGTGTGCGATGGCGAAGCTCTGCGGCAGCAGGCCGCCGTAGTAGCCGTAGGCGAGGAACAGTCCGCACACGATCGGCAGCGCCCAGCCCGTCGCGCGCCGGCACGCCTCGAGCACGAGCACCAGCAGCGCCGCCCCCATCGCCACGTCGGTGGGTTCCAGCAGACCCTGGCGGTCCAGGAAGGCGTCGTATCCGCCCCCGCCGGTGCCGATCCGCACCGGCACCAACGGATAGAGGCATACCGCGAGCGTCACCGCGGCCAACACCCAGTCCAGAACCGCGGGCCGGTCGGCTGAGTCGAGGCGCCCCCAGCCCGACCGGTAGACCAGGAACACCAATGGCAGGGTCCCGGCGAGGAACACCATCAGATAGAACTGGCTGCCCTGGGCGAGTGGGCGGAACACCTGGGCGATGCTGAGCAGGGCAACCCCGAACGCCACCGCGCCGACCAGCTGTTTCTGCCAGCCCCGCAGCGCGCGGCCCGGCTTCTCCTGATCATCGGGCAGCGCGGCAGTCACCGTCGATGTGCCGCCGTCCACGGCGCAACCGTAGATCCTGAGGCGCCGACATGCCCGCCCAGGGTCGTCAGGGCAGCCGCCCGAAGCCTTGTCCGATGATGGCCAGGTAGAAGACGATCACGAACAACGTCGGCATTGCCTGGGGGTGGTCCCGCCGGCCGCCCCGCAGGAACATCCATGCCGACACCAGTGGAAGGACGGCGGCCACCGCGGGCAGCCACGCCATCGGCCACGGCCCGTCGGTCCACGCCCACGGCGCGGTCACCAGGATCTCGGTGACCACCGCCAGAAGCCCGAATCCGCACGTCAGGGCCGCACTCGCGGTGGCGCCGATCAGCTCCGAATAGGAGTGCCGGTCGGGCGCAGCGCCAGGAAGGGAAACCGTCGTCTTTCTGGCGATCTCCGCGTGCAGGAGTGCGCTGGTGAACACCAGCGGCACGGCGGCGATACGCCACCACGACGCGTCACCGACGCCGGGGGCTGCGGTCATCGCGAATCCGGTGATGAGGAACTGGATCGGGCAGACCGCGGCGAGGTTGGCAATCGCGTTGTCCCGCAGCACCTTTACCCTGCCCTCGGCCCACCACAGCGTCAGGCTGTAGGCGAGCGCACCGGCCAGCGGCACCACCGACCATGCCGATACCGCGGCCGCCGGAACCAACGCCACTGCGGCCGCCAAAGGCATGGCCCTCTGCAACTGCCGGGCGGTGACCCGCCCCTGCACCAGGGGACGTGTCGGATGATGAGTCGTGTCGTAGTCCAGGTCCTTCTGGTCGTCGACCATGCGCAGGAAGGCTCCGGCGGCCATCAGCGCCAGAACCTTCAGCGCGGTATCCCACGACGGTCGCCACGCGGCGGCGGCTCCACCGGCGACGACGGTGATGCTCTCCACCGCGCACACCCACAGGGTCAGCAGGATCGGGTAGACGGGCAGGCAGCGTTCCACCAGAAACGCCCCGATACCGCGGCTGCCCGTCATTGCGGCGGCTCGGGTGCTGCGAATCCCAACTCGACGACCGCTCGCTGCTGACCGGTTTGGCTGACCGTTGCGCGGAAGGCGGACGTGCCGGACGCCGGTGCCAGGGTGACGGCGCAGGCGGGACTCAACTCGGCGAAGGAGAGGAACTCACAACGCAGCCACGACGGCCCCAGCACGGCCGAGGACCGCGGTCCCAGTGCGGCCCGGGCCAGTTGCCGGCTCGCTTCGAGGATCAGGGCCGCCGGCAGGTGGTCGAGGGGGTGATCGAAGAACGTCGGGTTGCCGGTGTCGACAACGACCGGTGCGCAGACCGAGCCATCACCGAAACGGTGCCTCGGCGGCCCGATGACCACGTTCTCCGGACGCTCCCGGCCCACGGTCGGCGGATCGGCGGCGACCGGTTGGGGCCCGGCCTCCCACCGAGACCCCGATCTCATCCGCTGCCAGGACCCATCGGGCAGCCACCCGAACGACACCGACATCTCCACGGCGGCGGCACCGTTGCGCATGGCCGTCGCCGCGAGTTCCACACCGTGGACCGGGCCATCACCCCGGGCGCGGAACTGCCGTCGGACCTCCGTTCGGAGGTCGAGCGCCGCCGGTTCCGGCCGGTAGTGCAGTGCCCTCCAGTCGAGGACGGACAGTTCGTAGCGGCGCACCAGGAAGTGAGCCTCAGGAGGCACCGCGTAGGTCAGGTGACCGATGGCGATGCAGCCCTGCCGGAAGGCTTCGAGGATGTGCAGAGGGTCGTGATACCCGGCCTGTCGCCCGGTCGCATCGTTGTGGAACGTGTGGTGAGCCGGTAACCGAGCACGGATCGTCCAGCCGTCCTCGCCGGTGTCCACGGCCGTGACGAGAACCGCGGAGGCATCGCGTTTGTGCACCAGCGATGGCGACACGGCGCAGGACTGCCCAGAGCGGAAGCTGTTGTTGCTCAGCATGTTTGACCGCTCTTATGCCCGATGCAGGGGACGGTAGGCGGACTCGATCACCGTGCGAAACCAGACGTCGAGATGCACTCCGCGTTCACACGCAGTCTCGATGGCGCTCAGCCACTCATCGCCGGACCGGGGGCGCTCCACCATTCCGGTGGCCTCCAGGTCCGCCCAGACGGCGTCCTGAACGGCGGACAGATCACCGGTGCGGCGGGCCACGCTGGACTCGATCCGGTGCACGATCCGGAACGCCTCGTCGAACACATCGGTATCGGCCGCGCAGCCGGCGATCACCGCGCTGAGCTCGGGTTCTCCGAAGTAGATGCCGAGTTCGCGCAAAACGTCATCGGGCTCGTCGGCCGAATGCACGAGGTTCAGCAGATAGGTTCCCGCGGACAACACCGACCGCAGATGCGCCGGTTCCCGGAGTCTCGGGTCGGCGGGTCCTTTCTCAAGGGTCAGCCGGGACGACACCGGGACGGTGTCATCGGGATGGGTGAGGATGAGGACCACCGACATCGACAGTCCGGCAAGACGATCGGCCAGACGGCGCCGTTCGGGAGTCGCGCGGTGCCAGTTGAAGTACCACAGCGCCCGCAGGTGCAGCCTGGTGAGCTTCACCGGGTGGGCACCGACGATGCGGTAGCCGTTCGCGAGAAGCCAGGACAGGGCCGGTGTCATCGCTCCGGTGATCGCCGCATCGGGCTTGAGCAGGAGCAGGGCGTGTCGGCGGGCGAACTCGGCCGGAACGATGTTCGCCGCGGCCAGGGCGTCACACGTTTCGAGGAAGTACACGTCAGAGGCATCTCTGCCGGTGCGGTTCATCGTCCGGCCCTCATCGACGCCACGACGCTCAGTGCGTCGGCGACGGTGGGGTCGGCGGCACCCAGATACCCCGTCTGCAGGCAGGAGTCGAGAATCCGCCGCAGGTAACCCGGGCCGATCGGCGGCGGGGCCAACCCGAGTCGCTCCCGCGTGTGGGAACTGTCGAAGTCCGTCCGGCGCTGGAGATAACTGGTGTAGAGGCTGCCGACCTTCTGGAAGTAGCTGCGCTCGATCGGGTCGAGATCGTCCGGGCTGAAGGTGCTCGGCGGCACCAGGTCCGCCATCCGGAGGCTCGGATACTCGGCGAGGACGTCGCTCATCGACCGCAGTGACGGCGCGTTCGCTCCCACCGCGTGGAAGGTGCGTCCCGCGTTGTCGGCGAACCGCTCCACGACGGTGACGATGGTGTCCGCGACGTGTCCGATCGGGGACAGCGCCAGGGTGGACGCATAGTTTCCCGGCAGCGTCCGCAGCTTGCCTTCGACGATCAGCTTCAGGACCTGATAGATGTGCTTGTACTCCCTACTGTGGCCGGTGCGGTACTCCCCCGCCACGATGCCCGGCCGGACGATCGCCCACCGCGCTCCTGAGCTGTGGACGAGCTTCTCGGCCCGAAACTTGCTGTGCTCGTAGTCGTTTCCGAATCGCTGCCCAATGTCGAGCTGGTCTTCGCGGAACGTCCCGTCGGTGTCGCCGGCCACGTAGGCGGTGCTCACGTGCACCACACCGGCGTCCCAGTTGCGGGCCACGTCGAGCACGTTCGCGGTCGCATCCACGTTGAGTTCGGTGTACCGGTGCTCGGGGAGTCCGAAGTCGGTGACGGCGGCGCAGTGCACGATCAGCCCGACCTGGTCGGCGATGTGCGTGACGCTCTGCCGGTCGAGGCCGAGCGACTCCCGGCGGACGTCGCCGCGAAGGACCGGGACTTTCCCGACGCGCCGACCGTTGTTGGTGAC
The DNA here is from genome assembly GCA_029780675.1 of Actinomycetes bacterium. GTDB lineage: Bacteria > Actinomycetota > Actinomycetes > Mycobacteriales > Mycobacteriaceae > Mycobacterium. The sequence continues at coordinate 15,465 of JAKOYE010000007.1, read as the reverse complement.
GACGTCCCTCCGGTCGTGCACGAGGGCGAGGACGTCGTGGCCACGTCTGGCCAGCCGATGCACCACCTCGGCGCCGACGTGTCCGGCCGCTCCGGTGACCAGGACTCCTGGCTTCGTAGTCATCCCGCCCCCCGGAGGTCCTCGACCAGGTCGACCAGGTCGCCTACCGTCGTCACGCGCGCCAGCGTCTCCGGGGGCAGCGGCCGCAGGCCGAAGGCCTGCTCGACGGCGATCGCCAGTTCCAGGAACCGCACCGAGGTGTAGCCCAGTCCGACGAACGTGTCGTCGAGGCCGGGTTCACCGGCAGTGGGCGCCAGCACCGTCACCAACGCCAGCACTTCTTCTTCGATCGTCGTCATCCTTGATCCCCCTGTTGCCGCCCGGATGCCTTCGACCCGGGCTGGACACCGCCACTGGCGAGCAGGTCCCGGACTTCGTCAAGCTCGACGTACGCACCCAGGTAGCCGCCCATCCGCAGCCACTGGTAGCCGCGCCGGATGGTCGCCTGCCACTGATCCGCGGAGGCGAACGACTCCGGGAACGCCGCACCCCTGCTGACGTCGCGCACGTGCTGGACGAACCTGTCGATCTCGGCCCGGGCTCGCCGCGCCTCCTCGGCTGAGCTCACCGAGATCACACTGAGGCGACGCGCGTCGACGGCCAGATCCCGGTGTTCGGGCACCAGGTGCGGCAGCAGGTCGAGAAGCGCCGGGTCGGCAGGCAGCGGGCTGACTCCCCACGCACTGGCCAGGATGCGCACTGCCATCGCCGTGATCCGACGCCCGCACAGCGTCGCGACGGACCACTGTTCACCTCGGACCGCACCGTCGAAATCCTCCCGGGCGTTCTCCAGAACCATGTTGGCCAGCATCAACGCGCCGGCGCATTCGGCGAACGCCTTGGCGCCCAACGGCGAACGCGCGATATCCCCGTCGGGCAGCGCGCCGTCGATGGTGATGACCGGCCGCCGAGCCGACGGCAGCGGGGTCAGCGGCCGGTCTGGTCCACACATGGCCGCGGCGGGCCGCATCAGCCCTGCGCCTCGCCAGCCCAGGCCGATGAGCCCGTGCCGGGCGAAGAGGTGGAGGTGCCGGCGGTCGGCGCCGGTGGAGGCGAGCGTCTGGCCGAACACCACGCGGCGCCAGGATTGGGCACACTCGGCGGACAACACGAACACATCGGTGTTGCCCCGCACGACGTGCACCGTCGAGCCGATCGGCCAGGTGGTCACCCCGGCCGCGCGCTTGATGACGACATTGCGAGGGTCGAGCCTGATCACCGGGGCGCCCAGCTCGGCCGCCAGATCCAGCATCGCCCCGATCGGAGCGCCACCGGTGGAAGCGCCGTCATCGAGACCGCGGTAGGAATCGAGGAGGTCGGTCTCCGCGCGACCGGCCCGGGCGCGCAGCCGTTCGATCTGCTGGGGCAGCCACTTGACCTCGATATAGGCCTCGCCGTGCCGGGCCAGAAATCCCTTCATGGCCTGGGCAAGGCCGTCCCTGGCCCAACCGAACGCCTCGGCATCGCGGTCGAGCAGGGCCATCGCCGCGGCGTATCGGAGGCAGTGACCGGCCCGGCGAAACCACCAGCGGGCAACCAGATCCGTCACCTCCCGACACGACACGATGCCGATGAGGTCGTCGTAGTGCGGTCCCACCCGCAGCGGAACGGCGTTGAGGAACCGCTGGACACGGTTGAGGAGATCTTCGGTGACGCCGGTGAGGGAACCGGCGTCGATCGCCTGTCTGACGCGCAGCAGGCGGCCGCGAATCTGGTCATGGGACTGGGCGCGGATCTCCACCCGGCGGCCGTCCAGGAAGAGCACGGTGGGCATCAGTGCCTGCGCGCCGTCGCCCGGCACCAGGAGCAGCAGGTCGATGTCGGAGCCGTCGTTGCCGAAGCCCTCTGCCAGCGACCCTTCGAAATGCACTGTCGCGTCGTCGGGGATCACGGCCACCGACCGCGCCTTCTCGAGCAGTGCACGCACTTGCCCGAGGTCGAGGGCCGCATGCCGTCGCGCGTCCCGATACGCCAGCAGCTCGGCGCCGTTGATCCGGCCGCGACGCCACTGCTGCCACATATGTGCCCGTCGGGGTTTGCCGCTGGTGGTCCGCAGCAGTCCGCCGGGTGGGACGCGGATCACCCACAGCGGCGTTTCGTCGCCGACGCGCGCCCGCAGGACGGTCAGGCACGCGCCGATCACCCGCTCAGGATCCTCGGCAATCCGGCCGTCGAGGAACACCGCGACCTGCGCCGCGTCGCCGTCGTTCACCGCAACGCAGTACAGCCGGCCCGGCCGCATACCCATCGCCTCGGCCGCCGCGAGGTCGAGGTCTTCGGCGAAGACAGTGCGGCCGTTGACCTTCAGGCTCGTTCCCATCCTCCCCAGAACGTGCAACCGCCCGTCGACGAGGAATCCCGCGTCCCCGGTGTAGAGCAGTCCGTTCTCGAATCTGGTCGTCTCGGAGTCGCTTCCGCGGTAGCCGTTCGTCACCGAGGGCCCGCATAGCACGATCTCGCCCAGGATGCCGTCGGTGAGGGTCGCGCCGGACTCGTCGACGATCCGGACGCCGTGACCCGCGGCCGGGTGACCGACCGAGACGATCCAGTCCGAAGCCGGTTCGACGGACAGTCCGTCGTCGCTGCGGTCCAGGACGTCGACCGGGCGGCCGGCGTGCAACGTCGATCTGTCCACCCGGGTCATCCGGATCGGCTCATCGAGTCGCCGTGCGGTGGCGATCAACGTCGCCTCCGCCAGTCCGTACGCCGGCAGAAACGCCGAGGTACTGAACCCGTGACCGGCGGTCAGTTCGGCGAACGCCCGCAGGTGTGCCGGATCGATCCGGTCGGACCCCACCACCATCGTCCGGAGCCCGGACAGGTCGAGGTCGCCGAGGTCGGCCGGGGTGAGTCTGCGGCTGACGTAAGCCAGGCCGAAGGACGGCGAACCGGTGTGCTCGGAGACAGCCGCCGCCCGCAACCATCGAAGCGGATCGCGGATGAACTGATCGGGACGAAGCAGCCGCATCTCATGCTGACCCGGGATGGACTGGAAGACAACACCGATCAGGCCCATATCGTGATACAGGGGCAGCCAAGAGGTTCCACGATCGCCCGGCCTCGTTCCGCACATCCCGCGGAGGGCATCGAGGTTGGCGGCGAGGTTGCACCAACTGACCTGAACGCCGCGCGGGAACCCCGTCGACCCCGATGTCATCTGCAGCAACGCCAGGTCGCCGGGTTCTACCAGCTGATCCAACTGGGAGACGTCCGGGACCCGCTCCAGCAGAACCAGTTTCGGTGGTGAGCTCATCCCGGCGAACGACCGGTGCGCGGCGTCCGCGAACGCGGGAGCACTGACCAGCACCCGGGCTCCGGAGGCCTCCAGAACTCCCCGAAGCCGGTCCGCGTACTGACTCGTGTTCTCGAACTGCGGCGGGGTGATCGGCGTCAGGGTTCCCCCCGCGGCCAGCACCCCGAACATCGTCGCCAGGCACAGGTGTGACGTCGGCATCAGCACGCCGACCGGATCGCCGGGCGCGACGCCTTCGGCGATCAGCAGGTGCGCGATCCGGCGGGCCTGGTCCGCGAGCGCGGCATAGGAGACGAAGTCCCAGCCACCGTCGTCGTCGGCCAGGTGCACCCCGGTGTCGGTGCGTGGCGTCATCAGCCAATCCCGCACCGCGGCGGCGGCGATCTCACGGTTCATGGATCGCACGGCGGTTGCTCCTCCAGCACCACGACCCGGCCAGCGGCGGCGTCGACGCTGATCGTCATTCCGGTGCGGATCGCTTCGGTCAGGCCGTCGATCTGGACGACGGTCGGAACCCCGAGCTCCCGGGCGATGATCGCCACGTGGGTCAGCGGTGAGGCCCGTTCGATGAGCAACGCGGAAGCGAACGGGAGAGCGGCGGCCCAGCCCGGCTCCGTGCGGTAGGCCACGAGAATGCCGCTGGAGAAGTCTTCCGGCCGCTCGACGACGACCGCCCGGCCGGTCACGACTCCCGGGCAGGACGGGGTGCCGGTCAGCACCGTGCCGACGTCCGCGCGGGCGGATTCGGTGGCGGTTCGCCAGCCGGCCGCCTGCAGTTCCGCGGGTGTGTAGCGCGATCCCCGGGTGGTGAAGCGCGCGGGCGCCGAAAGGTGCCGGTAACGCTGGTCGAGGAGCTTCCTGCGGGCGACGGTGGCCTGCGCCCGGGGCCCGGACATGGTGCCGTCGTAGACCTCGAACAGTTCATCCAGGCGCAGGTGGAAGATGTCGGACCGGTTGTCGAGAATCCCGCGTTGCTCCAGGTCGCGGCCCATCACGGCGGCCAGCGATTTGATGATCGCGAATCCGCGGGTACGGCAGAACCGCAGGTGCTCGCGGTAGGTCGCGGCCCGTTGGATCTTTCCCCGCAGTGCGTCGAAGAGTCGGCGGCGCAGGCCGCGCAGGTGGGCGTCGAGGTAGTCCTGCGCGGAATCGCGCACCTCTCGTTGGGTTTCGGATGCTCTCGCCATGCGAAGGAGGTGGAAGATCCCCGCCGGATCGTCCCGCAGATCCGGTGCCTCGAGTTTGAGTTCGTCCAGGCAGCGGTACCCGTAGCTGTCGATGTAGCGATGGATCCTGCGGTTCAGTTCCCGCCAGCAGGGGTCGGCCGATGCCGCGTTCTTCGCCAGGACTGCGGGGGCGGCGGTGGGGTCCACCGTGTCGATGAACTCCCGCAGCGCCGGGATGGTGTCGACGAACTCGGTGATCTCGACCAGCGCTCTGGCCGGTTCAACGGACGCCATGTCGGCTCCGGGATTGAGCAGGGAGAAGCCGACCCACTCGGGTGCCCGCGGCAGAAAGAGCTTCATCAGGACGGCGAGCAGTCCGACCGAGGTCAACAGGATCGCGTCGACGACCAGCATCGGGCCCCAGATGTCGGCGACCTCGTCGTGCGTCTGACGAAAGTGCCGATACGCCGCGGCGCCGTCGAGGGAGTCGGCGTCAGAAAACCCGTGGCGTGCGATGAACTCCGCGAACGTCCTGTCGAACTCCCGGACCATCGAGTCGATCGACATGAACCGGCGCAGGTAGGTGACGTCGATCCGCAACCGCGCGAGGACCTTTGCGGCCCGGGAGGGGAAAGTGAAGGGGCGGAGCGTCTTTGCCACCCGGGAATCGAGCGGTTCGCTCACCCCGAGGGCGACTTCGAGGACGCGGCGGTTCAGCGCGTAACCGGGCGCGATCCCGACCATCCGGTACCAGTGCAGCAGGTTGTAGTAGACGTGGCCGTTGAACTGGCCGAGCATCACCGGCAGCCACGATTCCATCTGCTCGCGCTGGGCGCCCGGCACGTTCAGGCTGCGGGCGTAGGCGCGGTAGACATCGCCGTAGAGCTGGCGGGCGACGGTGAAGGTCAGCGGCGAGGTGACCCCGGAAAAACTCTCGATGATGTTCGAGTTGTCCCAGATCCGCTGCGCAGCATCGGCCACGTCCTCACCGAGATGCTCGTCCTCACCGAGATGCTCGGGGGCCGTGCCCATCTCGGGGTCGAGCGTGGTGATCGCCCTGGTCTGCAGTAGCCACGTGACGGCGCCGTCGTAGGCCCACTCCGCATCCTGCGGACCCGTGAAGTGACGCTCCAGATCCGCGGCCATATCGATCAGACCGGCGCGCACAGCCGGGGTGATGGCGGACTCCCGTCGCCGTGCGGTGGGCACGGGCGCGATGCTCGTACCTGCCCCTTCAACGGGAACGACCATCCGCGGCTTCACCGCGACCGTCTCCTCGAGAACCCGGCGGGTGGCCTTCTCGACGACGACGGAGTCCGCATCGACGGTCCCGGAGACCAGACCCTCGCCCACGCCGAGGACCCCGCTGATCACGATGCGCCCGGGATCGGGGGTGACGGGGTCCGCGGTGAACATCACTCCGCTGCTCACCGGTTCGATGAACCGCTGGACGATCACCGCGACGGCGACGGCGTCGAAACCCAGCCCACGGGTGTGGCGGTAATGCACTACCCGCGGGGAGAACGCCGACGCCCAGCACCGGCGAACGGCGTCCTCGACGGCGTCGATGCCGCTGATGTTCAGGAAGCTCTCGAACAGTCCGGCGAACGAGTGGCAGGAACCGTCCTCCTGAAGGGCGGAGGAACGCACCGCCACCGACGTCGCCCCGACATGGTTCAGGGCTGTCGCGATGGCGTCCCGAACGGACGGCGGCACCGGCGATTCGGCCAGTGCGGCCGCCAGGCGGGCGGATTCCCGGAGTCGTTCCTCGAGGCTCAGGGGCGCGTCGCTGACGCACAATCCCAGGCCATCCAGGGCGGCCTCGAAGGCGTCCACCCCGATGATCGCCCACCGCGGGACCGGAAAGCCGGCGGCCGTCAGCGCGCAGAGGGTGCGGCCCTTACCGCCGGCAAGCATGCGTTCCCGGTCGCCGGGCACCTGCTGACCGGCGACCTGATGATCCACGAGAACGGTCACCGCCCACCCCGCGCGGCCCGACGGTAGCCGGCCGTGATCGGCCACAGACAGAGGGCGATGATGGCCGCGCACCACAGCAGGCATCCCATCATCGGCGGCCAGACCGGCCCGCCGAGCGACAGACCGCGCATGGCATCGGCAGCGAGCGACATCGGCTGGTACTGAACCAGCGGCTGAACCCACTCGGGGTACATGTCCAGCGGCACAAACCCCGTGCAGAACATCCCGCCCAGCACGATCACCGGCTGCGTGGCCTCCACCATGATCACCGTGGGCGCCAGCAGAGCGGCAGCAGTGACCAGCGCCGCGAAGGCCACCCCGGAAATCACCGGAACGGTCACCCACAGCAGTGCGAAGCCGATCCCACGCTCGAAGCGGAAGCCTAGGGCGACACCGACACCCAGGACCACCGCCGTCGTCATCAGCAACCGAATCACTTCGGCGGCCAATCGGGCGAGCAGACCCGCTGCCCGATGGATCGGCAACACCCACAGTCGCGCGATGAACCCGCTGAGGCGTTCGGCGCCGACGCCGACCATCCCGGTGGAAGAACCCGATATCGCCGATATCAGGACGGCGAGTGGGACGCTGCGGTGTAACGCGTCCTGACCGGTGATCGTGGTGATCGAATCACCGAAGACCACCTTCAGCGTCACCAGGAACGACGACGGCAACACGACGCCGTGCACCAGCGCCATGGGGGTTCGGGCCTGTCGCACCAATAGCCGCCAGGTGAGGACGCGTGTTTCCGCGACCAGATCGCGCAATGACTTCTCCGCGGACTTCGCCGCGGACTTCTCGGATCGCCCACCGATGTCGCGTCCGGCCGCGCCGATCACGGTCATCAGGCCCTCCGCCGGTAGACGACGAGCGCCCAGGGAACGGTCACCGCGGCGATACCGACCAACCAGGCCAGCGCCGGCGTGACCACCGACCAGGTGACCGGAGCCAACCCGTCGCCGGCATCGCCGGCAAACGCTCTCAAGGCATCGACGATGCGCGAGATGGGCTGATGACGAACGAGCGGCTGAATCCACTCCGGGAACCGTTGCAGCGGCTGGATACCGACCGACAGGAAACCGAAGATCAACTGCGGCAACAACAACCACTGTGCGGTGGCCGCCGGATCCTTCGAGCGGGTTCCGAGGGTGTCCCCCAGCAGGGCCAGAACCAGCCCGGTCAGCAAGGCCAGCAGACAGAACGCCGTGGCGTACAGGAATCCGCGGTGGAAGCGAAAGCCGATGGCGTACCCGCAGATCAGCGCCACCGCCAGGCCCAGCACACACCGGTACACACCCGCCGTGATCCGGGCGGCCATCGGCGTGAGCACGGCGATCGGCAGGGATTGAAAGCGCCGGTTGATCCCCGACACGGAGTCGGTGGCGGCGCGGAAGGCGGTGGAGATCGAGGCGAACGAGATGGCCTGCAGCACGATCAGGGGAGCCAGGAACTGCGCGTAGCCGGACACCCCGAGATCGGGACCGTCCATCAGCCGGTTCAGCGGCACATACAGGCTCACCGTCACCGCCACCGTGACCGCGACACCCACGGCGACCTCGCCGTTACGCAGCGTCGGGGCGATCAACCGCACCGTGAGCACCCACCACTGCCGGGCGGTGGACGGCGGCGTGCGGGTGGACGTCAGGCTGGTCACGACGGGGACTCCGCGGACGCGTCCCGATGGCCGCCCGAACCACCCCCGGCGCTTCCGGTCAGGGCGAAGAAGACGTCGTCCAGTGACGGCCGGCGCAGGGCCATATCGGCCAGAGCGATGCTCGCCGCGTTCAGCAGCGCCAGCGCGGACACCAGCGTGTCCGGGCCGTTCGGCGCGGGGATGACCACGCGATCGGACTCCGCGGAGATCACCAGCCGGCTGGCCTCCGGCACCAGCGGTCCGAGGGCGTCGGAGATCGCGGCGACGTCGGCGGGATTCCTGGGCACGAACTCGCAGAACGTCCCGCCGACCCGCTCCTTGAGATCGTCCGGCGTTCCCTCGGCGATGACCCTGCCGCCGTCGATCACGATGACCCGGTCGCTGAGCGCGTCCGCCTCCTCCAGGTACTGGGTGGTCAACAGGGTCGCAATCCCGGCGTCCTTGAACGTGCCGACCAAGTCCCAGATGGCCTGCCGGCTGCGCGGGTCGAGCCCGGTCGTCGGCTCGTCGAGGAACACCACCTGCGGACGAACCACCAGCCCGCAGGCGATATCGACGCGACGACGCATCCCTCCCGAGTAGGAACCCACCCGGCGGTCACCGGCGTCGTCGAGGTCGAAATCCCGCAGCAGTTCCCGGGCGCGTTCGCGCGCCGCGCCCTTACTCAGGCCCTGTAATCGGCCGAACATCACCAGGTTCTCGAAACCCGTGAGCAGGTCGTCGAGGGAGACCCGCTGACCGGTCAGCATGATGGAACGGCGCACCATCGCCGACTCGGTGACGACGTCGTAGCCGGCGACCCGGGCATGGCCCCGGTCGGGCGTGGTCAGCGTCGCCAGCACCTCCACCGCCGTCGTCTTGCCGGCGCCGTTGGGGCCCAGCAGGGCAACGACCTCCCCCCAGCCCACCTCGAACGACACGTCCTGCAATGCTGTGACCGCGCCGAACGACTTGCCGAGGCCATCGACTTCCACCCCGTTGCCGGCGGTGACGGCCACGCCGCCGCCCACCGTTCTGCTCGTTACGACGTGCATAGACCCCTCCCCCGCGGCGAACGATAACGTCCGCGTCCTCCCCGACAATCGAAGAGAATATTCGTCCCGTCCGACAAAATGGCGGGTTCTCGGCCCGGACAGTTCCCGGCGCACTGCGAACACCTGTTCGATATACTGGAGACGCCGCCCGCCGCACCGGTGCCCTCAGAGAGGGAATTCACACGGTCCGGCGTGTCGGCCGCGAAAAGGCGGAACCCGCCGCCATCAGGGTGTTGTCTCACTCCTGTGCTCCGATCGGCGCCACCCCGACCTGAGCCGAACCGCCCCACCACGTTGAGAAAGGCACGACGAGCGTGAGTTACACCGCCGCCGATATCACCGAGCTCGACGACGTCCAGCACACCCGGCTGCGCCCGGCGGTCAACCTGGGCCAGGACGTCCGCAACACCGCGCTGCGGGAGCTGGTCGACAACGCCATCGAGGAGGTCGCCGAACCCAGCCACGGCGGCTCGACGGTGACGATCGTCCTGCACGCCGACGGGTCGGTCACCGTCGCCGACGACGGACGTGGCCTGCCGGTGGATTCCGACCCGAAGACCGGAAAGAACGGCATCGTCAAGACGCTGGGCACCGCGCGGGCCGGTGGGAAGTTCGACCAGCACTCCGACGCCGCCGCCACCGGGGCCGGGCTGAACGGTATCGGCGCGGCGGCGGCGGTCTTCATCTCCGCGCGCACCGACGTCAGCGTCCGCCGCGACGGCAAGACCTACACCCAGTGCTTCAGCCGCGGCTACCCCGGCACCTTCGAGGGCAAGGACTTCGACCCCGAGGCGCCCTTCACCCGCAACGACGCCCAGAAGCTGCGCGGTGCCGCCAACCGCGCTCCGGATTCCCACGGCACCTCGGTGCGGATCCTGCTCGACCCGACCGTCGCCCCCGACTCCACCCTCGACATCGGCGAGGTGCTGCTGCGCGCCCACGCCGCGGCGCGGATGTGCCCCGGGGTGCACCTGGAGGTCATCGACGAGGGCTTTCCGCTCGGCGAGGTTCCCGAGGCGCTGACCCAGCGGTTCGACGGGCCCTGGGGCACCGACGCGCTGCTGGCACTGATGTGCACCGCCGCCGGAAACCCGCAACCGGAGGTGCAGCTGCTCGTCGACGGCGGCGGCTCGTACACCACCGGCCGCGGCCCGACCCCGCTGCGCTGGTCGCTGGCCGCCGGCCCGGCCGAACCGGCGACGATCGCGGCGTTCTGCAACACCGTGCGCACCCCCGGCGGCGGCTCCCACCTGTCCGCGGCGCTCAAGGGCCTGACCGAGGCGCTGGCCGAAAAGGCTTCCCGGCTGCGCGATCTCGGCCTGGCCAAGGGCGAGGCAGGCCCCGAGCCGCAGGACTTCGCCGCGGTGACCGCGCTGGCCGTGGACACCCGCGCCCCCGACGTCGCGTGGGACTCCCAGGCCAAGACCGCCGTGTCGTCGCGGTCGCTGAACGTGGCGATGACCCCGGAGGTGGCCCGCGCGGTCACGGTGTGGGCAGCCCTGCCCGTCAACGCCCCCACCATCTCCACCTGGGCGAAGCTGGCCCTGGAGTCGGCCCGTGCCCGCCGCAGCGCCGAGGGCGCCAAGGAGCGAGCCCGCGCCGCGTCGAAGGCCAAGGGGCTGGGGACCAACCTGTCGCTGCCGCCGAAGCTGTTGCCCAGCAAGGAAAGTGGCCGCGGCAGCGGTGCGGAACTGTTCATCTGCGAGGGCGACTCGGCACTGGGCACCGTCAAGGCCGCCCGCGACGCCACCTTCCAGGCGGCGTTCCCGCTGAAGGGCAAGCCACCCAACACCTTCGGCTGGACCGTTGCCAAGGCGCGCACCAAGGACGAGTTCGACGCCATCGAACGGATTCTCGGCTGCGGGGTCCGCGACCACTGCGATCCCGAGAAGTGCCGGTACGACCGGATTCTGTTCGCCTCCGACGCCGACCCCGACGGCGGAAACATCAACTCCAGCCTGATCTCGATGTTCCTCGACTTCTACCGGCCCCTGGTCGAAGCGGGCATGGTGTTCGTGACCCTGCCCCCGCTGTTCGTCGTGTACGACGCCGAGACCCGCATCTACTGCCAGGACGAGGCCGAACGCGATGCCGCGGTGGCCCAACTGCGCGCCACCTCCAAACGCAAGGTGGAGGTGCAGCGCAACAAGGGCCTCGGCGAGATGAACGCCGACGACTTCTGGGCCACCGTCCTGGACCCGTCCCAGCGCACCGTCTATCGGATCAGTCCCGACGACAAGGCGCAGGAGTTGCACCACACCCTCTTCGGCGGTCCGCCGGAGGGTCGGCGCGACTGGATGGCTGCGGCCGCCGCCCGCATCGACACCGCCGCGCTCGACCTCAGCTAAGGAGCCACCACCGTGACGATCATCGAGCAGAACCCCGACCTGATCCACGACCTGACCGCGGACGACTACTGGAACCGTTACCAGCTGCAGTTCGCGCTCTACAGCACCAGCGACCGCGCGATCCCGTCGGCCTACGACGGGCTCAAGCCCGGCCAGCGGCGCCTGCTCTACCAGATGCACGACTCAAAGTTGTTGCCCGGCAACAAGCCGCAGAAGTCCTCCAAGGTGTGCTCGGCGGTGACCGGCAATCTGCACCCGCACGGCGGGACCTCAATGTACGGGGCCGCGGCGCTGCTGGCCGCCGATTTCCAACGGGTCAAGATCATCGACGGCCAGGGCGCCTTTCCCCGTATCCAGGGCGACATCCCCGCTGCCGACCGCTACACCGAGATGCGGTTGTCCCCGGCCGGCGCGGCGCTGACCGCCGAACTCGACGACCACGCCGTGCAGATGGTGGAGACCTTCGACGGCGAATGGGTCGAACCGGTCGTACTGCCCGCCCAGTTCCCGGTGCTGCTGTGCAACGGCGCCATCGGCATCGCCGAGGGGTGGGCGACCAAGGTCCCCGCCCACAACCCGCGCCAGGTGATGGCCGCCTGCCGGGCACTGCTGAAGAGCCCGAAGCTCTCCGACGACAAGCTGATGGAACTGCTGCCCGGCCCGGATTGGGGCAGTGGCGGATCGGTGGTCGGCTCGGCGGGTCTGCGCGACTACATCACCACCGGCCGCGGATCGTTCACCGTGCGAGGGACGCTCACCGTCGAGGGGCGCACCGTGGTGATCACCGAGCTGCCACCCGGAGTGGCCAGTTCGACTGTGCAGGAACGGATCCGGTCGCTGATCGACGGGGGCGACCTGCCCGGGGTGGCCGATATGGCAGACCTCACCGACCGCCGCAACGGGCTGCGGATCGTGGTCACCGCCAAGCGCGGGCACGACCCCGAACAGCTGCGCACCTCGTTGCTGGCACTGACGCCGCTGGAGGGCACCTTCGCCGCCAGCCTGGTGGCCCTCGACGCCGACCGGGTTCCCCGGTGGTGGTCGGTGCGTGAGCTGATCTCGGCGTTCCTGCACCTGCGGGATTCGGTGGTGGTCAACCGCAGCGAGTACCGGCTGGAGAAGGTCACCGCCCGCCGGCATCTGGTGGCCGGTCTGCTCAAGGTGCACATCGACATCGACGCCGCGGTCGCGGTGATCCGCGGTTCGGACACCGTCGACGAGGCCCGCGCCGGGCTGTGCGAGCGCTTCGAGATCGACGACACCCAGGCCGACTACGTGCTGGCGCTGCAGCTGCGCCGGTTGACCCGCCTGGACGTCATCGAGCTGCGCAAGGAGGCCGAGAAGCTCGACGCCGAGTTCGAACAGCTCACCGAGCTGGTGGCCTCCCCCGAAGCCCGGCGAAAGGTGATCGACGCCGAGCTGAAGCAGACGGCGAAGCTGTTCGACGCCCCGGTGTTCGATCGGCGCACGGTGTTGGATTTCGACGCCGTCGCCGTCAGCGGCTCTGCCAATGGCGACGACGGACCGCGGGAGCGCAAGGTGAACCCGAACTGGCGCCTCGACGACCGCGGGGTGCTGTCCGACAGCCATGGGGTGCTGCTCTCCAGCGGGATCGGCTGGGTGGCGTGGATCGACGGCCGGATCAAGTTCACCACCGGGGCGGGGCTGCCGTCGAAGATCCGCGACGTCCCGGTGGCCCCCGACCTGGCCGGTCTGCTGTGCTCGGGGGTGCTGCCCGAGGGGGCGCACCTGGCGCTGGTGACCCGCGCTGGCAAGGTGCTGCGCATCGACCCCGCGAACGTCAACCCACAGGGTGCGGCCGGCAACGGCGTGGCCGGCATCCGACTGGCCGATGTCGGCGACGAGGTGATCGCCGCGCTGCCGATCACCGGTGCCAAGGACGAGGCGCTGCTGTCGATGTCGGAGAAGGGCTGGAAGGTGACCGCCTGCACCGACATTCCGATCAAGGGGCGCGGCGGGGCCGGTGTCGGTTTCCACCCGTTCGTCACCGGCGAGAACATGCTGCTGTCGGTGAGCGTCTCCCCCACCGGATTCGTCCGTAACGGCAGGAGGGTCCGTGCCGAGCCGCGGGCGAAGTCGACGGTGAAGGGGGCGGCGAGCGGGGTCACACCCGCGGAGCAGTAGTGGGCGCGCCCAGGCTGCTCATTGCGGTGAGCGCGGCTGACCTACCCCCGCGTGCGCAGGCCCTGCTGGACCCCGAGATTCCTCGACCAGCGGACTCCCGGTTCCAGGTCCGGCGCACGTATCTCGTCTGGGTTCCGCAGGCCTGGCTGGCGGCCCTGCTGGTCATCGGGTTCGCCAGCCTGCGGTCGACGGTCGCGGCGTGGCCTGATCCGGCGGCGGGGTCCGCCCGCATCATCTACGGCTCGATGGCCGTGATCTGCCTGATCTCCGCCGCTGTCGGCGCCCACCGACTCGTCCTCGGCCTCAGTCAGCGGGACGAGGTCAAGCAGGGCCGTTACCGCCGGGGTCTGCATGTGCTGGGACTGGAGGGGCTGCTGATCGCCGGCCGCGATGCGCACACCTGGGTCCCGCGCTCACTGTTGCCCGAGCCGATCGACGTGACCTCCACGAGTGGCGGGGCCGGGGTGACGTCCTACGCCTATGTCCTCGACGACGGCGCGGGACGCGTCGAGCGACTGGAATGCGGCCTTCCCACCCAGTCGGCCCTGTGGCTGTGGGCCAAGCACGGCTACCTGCCGGAGGGCGGCGGGTGGCGGTAGTCAGAGTGGAGGCAGTCAGAGTGGAGGCAGTCAGATCCGAATACCCTATGACGCCCCCCGATAAGGAGATCACCGTGGTCAGTCGCTCGGATGCCGACAGCTGGGACTTGAGTTCCAGCGTGGGCGCCACCGCCACCATGGTCGCCGCGGCACGGGCGCTGGCCAGCCGCGAGGACGACCCGCTGATCGACGATCCCTTTGCCGCGCCACTGGTGCGCGCGGTGGGACTCGACTTCTTCACCGGTGTCGTCGACGGCACGGTCGATCTGACCGCGGTCGACGCCGGCGGCGGCGCCCGGATGCTCGTCGACATGATGGCGGTGCGCACCAAGTTCTTCGACGACTTCTTCACCGACGCGACGGAGGCCGGGATACGGCAGGCGGTGATCCTGGCGTCCGGTCTCGATTCCCGCGCGTTCCGGTTGCGGTGGCCGACGAGCACGGTGGTCTTCGAGATCGACCAGCCCGCCGTCATCGACTTCAAGTCCGAGGTGATGGCCGGGCTGGGCGCCGAACCGACGGCCGATCGGCGCACCGTCGCGGTGGACCTGCGCGAGGACTGGCCATCCGCACTGCAGGCGGCGGGCTTCGATCCCACCGCGCCGACCGCGTGGAGCGCCGAGGGCCTGCTGATCTACCTGCCACCCGAGGCCCAGGACCGACTGCTGGACAACGTCACTGAGCTGTCGGCGCCGGGCAGCCGGCTGGCCACCGAATACCACCTGGATTCCGGCAGAGGCATGGCCGCGCAATCGGGCCAGATGACCCAGCGGTGGCGCGAGAGCGGATTGGATCTGGACGTCGCGCAACTGTGGTACCTCGGTGAGCGCAACCCGGTGGCGGGTTATCTCCAGACCCGCGGCTGGCACGTCGCCACCCGGCCCCGACCCGAGGTTTTCGCCGAATACGGCCGCGAGTTCCCCAGCGGGGAGGCCGGTGAGTCGCTGAGGAACTCGGTCGTCGTCACCGCGGTGCGCGAGTAACGGGTGTGGCTATCGCCTAGGGCGTGTCTCCTATATGGGGTGGGATTTTGTTGAGATGTTGTCGGGGTGACGACGGCTTCTCGGTTTCGGTTGTTGAATGACGCGCAGTGGGAATTGATTTCGGGGCTGTTGCCCTCCAACCAGGGCCGACGTGGCCGTCCGTTTGGGGATGACCGCCGGGTCGTGGAGGGCATCATCTACCGGTATCGCACGGGCGTTCCCTGGCGAGACCTGCCGCGCTCGGAA
>JAKOYE010000008.1 GCA_029780675.1 Actinomycetes bacterium | reverse complement strand
TACCAGCCGGACGTTGCCGGTCTGGCCAATGGCGGTTTCGTGGTCACCTTCTACAACGACACCTACTACTCGGCCACCGACAGCTACGACGTTTACATCCGCGAATACGACGCGTCCGGCAACCCGGTGGACGGCGACCGCAAGGTCAGCACCGGCCGGAGCGGCACCGCGCAGAGCGAGCCGGCCATCGCCCATCTGGGCGGCGACAACCTCGTGGTGGTGTACACCGCCGGCAGCAACCAGGACGGCAACGGCAATGGCATCTACCAGCAATTGCTCGGCAGCACGGCCGAGATGCCGCGTCAGGCCAACCCGGATCTGGCCGACTTCACCGGCACCGTCACCTTCAATGAAAACGACGTCAATGCCGGGCTGCAGATCATCGATCCGGCGGTCAGCCTCACCGATGCCGATTCCGCCAACTTCAACGGCGGCAATCTGTATCTCTACACGATTGCCGACTGGGGCGCCGAAAACCGCCTCGGCGTTGTCGCCGATGCGGCGCCGGGCGCCAGCGCGATCACCCTGTCCGGCAACACCGTCAGCTATGGCGGCCAGGTGATCGGTGTGATCGATGGCGCTGCCGACGGCGTCGGCGGTCGCAATCTGCGCATCAACTTCACCACCAATGCCGCCACCCCGGAGGCGGTCGAAGCCTTGATCCAGCACCTGGGCTACGCCAATACCGACTCCAGTCCTGCGCTCAGCCGCACCCTCGGCCTGCGGGTGACGGACGGAGACGGCGGCTCCAGTGCCGCCAACGTGCTGACCATCAACGTCACCTCGCAGATCGACGGCATTCCTTTGGCCTATGGCGAGGAGCAGGTCAACAGCTATGTCACGGCGGACCAGCAGAGCCCTGCCGTAGCGATGCTAAGCGGCGGCGGTTATGTCGTCGTCTGGCAGTCCAATGGCCAGGACGGTTCGGGCTGGGGCATCTACGGGCAGCGCTATACCGCGTCCGGTGAGGCCGTGGGTGGCGAATTCCGGGTCAACACCCAAGGGGTTGGCACCCAGGATGTGCCGCAGGTGGCCGGACTGTCGAACGGCGGCTATGTCGTCGTCTGGGAAGACAGCAACAATACCGACGGGTCCGGCTGGGGTGTTTTCGCCCAGCGCTACGATGCGAGCGGCAGCGCGGTCGGCAGCAATTTCGTGGTCAATACCACCACGGCCGGCACCCAGCAGGATGCGGCCGTCGCCAGTTACGCTGGCGGTTTCGCGGTGGTGTGGTCGTCCGATGCCAATGTGTCGGGCGGCAGCAGTCAGGATATCTATCTGACCCGCTACGACAACGCCGGTGCGGTGGTCGGCACCGCCCAGCAGCGGGTCAGTGTGGTGCCGGGCGGGAGCACCGCCCAGAGCGGCGGTCAAACTCAGCCTCACGTTGCGGCCCAGAGCAACGGCGATCTGGTCATCGTGTGGCAGGACCAGTCGAGCAACGACGGTAGCGGCTACGGGGTGTATGGACGCACCTACAACGCGGCCACGGGCACCTTTGGCAACAGCTTCCTGGTGAACACGATCACCTCGGGCAATCAGTACGAAACGCGGGTCGCCACGCTGGCCGGTGGCGGCTTCGTGGTGGTGTGGGGAGACAGCAGCGGCGTGGACGGTTCCGGCTGGGGCACCTACGCCCGGCGCTACGACGCCAGCGGCACGGCCGTCGGCGACGCCTTCCTGGTGAACGACAACACCGGGAACAACCAGTACCAGCCGGACGTTGCCGGTCTGGCCAATGGCGGTTTCGTGGTCACCTTCTACAACGACACCTACTACTCGGCCACCGACAGCTACGACGTTTACATCCGCGAATACGACGCGTCCGGCAACCCGGTGGACGGCGACCGCAAGGTCAGCACCGGCCGGAGCGGCACCGCGCAGAGCGAGCCGGCCATCGCCCATCTGGGC
>JAKOYE010000230.1 GCA_029780675.1 Actinomycetes bacterium | reverse complement strand
CGACCCAGATCGGGTCGGTTGCCGGGCCACGGGACGCGTCCCGTTCGCCGAGGTCGCAAAGCACCAGACGGTCGGGCAAGTCGCCGGACGCTACGTGGTGGCGGTGTCGGCGTCCCAGATGCACAAGATGCTCCTGACCTCACACGGGACGCTGCCCAACAAGGACTCGTCCAGCATCTCGATCACGTTTCCCGGACCGGTCCTGTCGGCATCCGCGGGCGGGGCGATCAGCGGGCGTACGGTCACGTGGTCGGACGCCAGCGCATTTCCCTGGATGGCTCTGGAGGCCACCGCGGACCGCAGCTCCCTGCCGGATCTGACGCTCCCCCTGGTGGTGGCTGGCTCTGGCCTGGCCGGTGTCGGCTTGGGCCTGCTCGCCTGGCGGCTCGCCGCCCGACGCGTGGCAAGCGCGGCGGGCAGGCCAGAGGCGGAAGGAGCCGAGCCATGAGGTGGAGGCTCGCGCTGGTTGGCCTGCTGCTGCCGCTCGTCGGCGGATGTTCTGTGGTCGGCACGGCGGTCATCTCTCCGGACGACATCGTGACGGTGGAAGCGACGATTTGGGAGACCAGGGACGGACAGAGCGCCTGCACCGGGCTGGCGGACCCGCTCCTCGGACTGTCGGTCCAGCCCCTGACTGATCCCGCCAGCCCAGCGCGCAGCGGGTGCCGCGTGAGGGGCAGCTTGCACTTGGTCGCGCTGGCCGTGCCCGACCTCGGGGTGAGCCTCAGGCATACCGGCGATGGCCGCTACGTGCTCATCGCCCCGTCAGGTCTGTGGGACGCGACCAAGATCTCCGCCTCCAGCCCAGAGTTGGATTTTCGGGTCACCTTCCCCGGACCTGTCATCGAGACTGATCCTGCGGCGTCCGTGGACGGTTCCACGGTGTCCTGGACGGCTCCGCCGGCGCCGGGCCGCGGCCTCGAAGCGGTCAGCCTGGAGGGCGGCCAGCTGCCTCCACTCACCTGGCTGGCCCTCTGGTCGGCGCTGGCCCTTCTAGCTGGAGTCGGCGCGGCGATCGCCTACCAGGCCATCCGCGCAGCCTGGCGTCGACGTGGCGTCCGGCCCGTGGAGACGAGCGAACCGACGGCGTCCGACTGGTCCCAGGACTGGGGACGCTGAGGCAGTCGGACGCCGACGAGCCTGTCCCCGGAGGTTTCGGCCGCGCGCCGTCCTGCCACTGCTCGCCGAGGACCCGAACATCTGGGCTCCGGACGCCGACGGGCCGTAGGCTCTCCGCCATGCACCCCCGGCGTTGTGCGGCGGCGTTGGCCGCGGCGGCGTCCATCTGCCTGTCCGGCTGCACCCTGGACGCAACGCTCGTCATCCGGGCCGACGACACTGTCGCGGTCGACGTGACCACGTGGCGGGGGCTCACCGAGGGAACCGGGATGCGACCGGACACCGGCGGCGACGGCCGCGCGTGCACGATCGTGGCGGCCTGCGTGCCGGGACTCCACTACGAGGACCTGTCCGCCCCCGCGGACCCCTCGCTCACCGGATGCCGGGCGACCGGGACGCTGCCGCTGGCCGAGCTGAGCAAGAACCTGCCGCTGGCGCATGTCGGTGACCGCTACGTGCTGTTCGCGCCGTCGTGGTGGCTGTCCTCCCTGCAGGGCGGGGCATGGGTGGCGCCGGTGGGTACTGGCCGCGACGACTATCTCTCGATCACCTTTCCCGGACCCGTCGAGGCCCAAGACCAAAAGGCGACGGTCGAGGGCAACACGGTCGTGTGGGCCAACCTCCGGGGCGTCGGGGAAGACTGGATGACAGGGCGGATTCAGGCGGTCGCGCACGAGGGGACGCATCCGGCGGTGACCGCGGCCTTCGTGGTCGGCGGGGTGGCCGTGGGCGCTTCGGCCGGGTGGGCCCTGGTGCGCCTGAGCCGACGGAGGGCGGAACGGTGAGGGCCCGCACCCTCGCGTGCGCGCTGTTCGCGTTGCCGCTGCTCGTGGGCTGCGACCTGACGGCGTCGTTGACCATCGCCGCCGACCGCAGCGTCCAGGTGGACGCCACGATCTGGGCGGTCATCGAGCCATCCACGATGGTGGACGATGAGGGCAAGACCGTCCCCGTCCCGATCC
Source organism: Actinomycetes bacterium (assembly GCA_029780675.1). Lineage (GTDB taxonomy): Bacteria > Actinomycetota > Actinomycetes > Mycobacteriales > Mycobacteriaceae > Mycobacterium. Next base: position 985 of record JAKOYE010000230.1, on the reverse strand, counting down.
CGCGGGGCTGTGAACTGGCCGACTTCGCCATGCCCGGGGTTGACGGGACGGACCTGACTGATCCGTCAAACCCGCGCCGCGTGGGCTGTCACTGGGCCGGCACGACGACCTACGACGACGTCAAGGCCGCATACGTCGGACGGATGCTGTTCACCGAAAGCGAGTCCCGCTACCTCGTTTTGGTGCCCCCGGGGGGCTTCAGCCAGGCGTTCGGGCCGAGCCCTGACTTCGGCGGTTTCGACCTCCAGATCACCTATCCGGGCCGGGTCGTCGCCCACGACGCGTCGTCCACGGTGGACGGCAACACCGTCCGCTGGTCCAATGCCACCAAGCTGGCGAGCAGCGGGATGTCGGTCTCGGCGGCCAAGCCCGGCGATCACCCGGGCCCGCCCAACTGGCTGCCCCTGCTCGCAGGCGGCGCCGTTCTGCTCGGCGCCGCGGGCGCGTCCGTGGTGGCGCTGGGCCGGGGACGGCGGCGGCTGGCGCCGTCGGCGTCCGATCAGATCGACAGCCAGCCGGACGCCGACGCGCCGGTCCCCGCGGAGGTTGAACCTGAGCCCGTCTCGGAGCCGCCGGAGCCCCCAGAGGACCACTCGGTCTGGGCGCCGGACGCCGACCGATAGACTGACCCGCATGGCCATTCCCTCCTTCGTCGACCGCGCGACCCTGCACGTCGCGGGCGGAAACGGCGGGCACGGCTGCGCGTCGGTGCACCGCGAGAAGTTCAAGCCCCTCGGCGGACCCGACGGTGGCAACGGTGGCAACGGCGGATCGGTGATCCTGAGGGTGGACGACAGCCTCACCACGCTGGTCGATTACCACCGCCAGTCGCGCCGCCGCGCTACCAACGGCCAGCCCGGCATGGGCGACTACCGCAACGGCGCCAACGGCGACGACATCGTCCTGGCCGTCCCGGACGGCACGATCGTGTCGGACGCCGACACCGGCGACATCCTCGCCGACCTGGTGGGCCCGGGCGCCGAGG
>JAKOYE010000200.1 GCA_029780675.1 Actinomycetes bacterium | reverse complement strand
GCATCACCGGCACCAGCCCGGCCGACCCGATCAGGTTCGGGTCATCGAAAACAGCGGAAACCTTGTGCGATGCTTGCACTTGTCGAGTGCCCCTTCGGACGTGGCGGATCAGACCCTTAGCAAGTCCAATCCTGCCGTCCCGCAGGGGCATTCGCGTGTCTCGACCCGCCTACACCACTAACTCGTCGGTGGATTGGGGCTGAGTGTGGGGTGAGCACGACTCGCGGGGGCGCGGGCTGAGGGGGTTTGGGGTCGAGGTCCCCGAGGATCAGAGGACTTCTACCCCCTCTGGCGTCAAGGACCTCGACGATGACCGAGCCTACGTTGTGCTGCCCCTGCTCGGGTGGCTACTGCGACCGTTGCGACCTGTTGGTCGGCCTGCCCGGGCTGCATGTGATCGGTGTGGACCGGGACGAGGGCGACGGGTCGTTGACGGTCACGGTGGAGTCCGAACCGCAGGTCATGGGCTGCCCGACGTGCGGGGTCGTCGCGCACGGCCACGGCCGGGTCAACGTGGTCCTGATCGACGCACCGTGGGCGGGCAGGCCGGTGCGGGTGGTGTGGCGCAAGCGGCGGTGGGTGTGCCCGGTCGCGGTGTGCGGCACGCGCTCGTTCGTGGAGCAGGACGAGGACATCGCCCGACCGCGGGCGCTGCTGACGGTGCGGGCGTGTCGGTGGGCGATCGCCCAGATGCGCCGCGAGCACGCCTCCGTCCTCGGGCTCGCTCGGCAGCTCGGAACGACGTGGAAGACGGTGTGGACCTCGATCCGGCCGGTGCTCGAGGCGGCTGCCGCGGACCCGGCCCGGTTTCAGGGGGTGAGCACGTTGGGGGTGGATGAGCACGTGTGGCACCACGTGTCGACCAAACCGCTCGAGGACGGCGGGAGAGGACCCAAGGAGCTGACGGGGATGGTGGACCTGACCCGAGATGAGAACGGCCGCACCCGTGCTCGGCTGCTGGACCTGGTCCCGGGCCGCTCCGGCGCGGCGTACTCGAGCTGGTTGACCGAGCGCGGGCAGGCGTTCCGGTCCGGGGTGGCCGTGGCGACGTTGGACACCTTCCGCGGGTACCGCAACACCATCGACGACGACCTGAGCGACGCCGTCGCAGTCCTCGACGCGTTCCATGTCGTCAAGCTCGCCACGCAGGTCGTCGACGACGTGCGACGCCGGGTCCAGCAGGACACCTGCGGGCACCGCGGCCGCCGTGATGACCCGCTGTACCGGATCCGCAACATCCTGCGCGCCGGCGAGGACCGGCTCACCAACCGCCAACGCGCCCGGCTCAAAGACGCGTTCACCGCCAGGGACGAGCACGTCGGGTCGAGGTCGCGTGGTTGTGCGCCCAGCAGGTCCGCTCGGTGTACCACCAGGACACCCCCGCCGCGGGCAAGGCCATCGCCGAGAAGGTCCTCGCCTCGTTCACCTCGTGCCCGATCCCCGAGGTCGCCCGCCTGGGCCGGACCCTGAAGCAGTGGCGTGAGGCGCTTCTGGGGTACTTCAGCACCGGCGGCGCGAACAACGGCGGTGCCGAAGCAGTCAATGGGCTGATCGAACTCCACCGCAGGGTCGCTCGGGGCTTCAGGAACCGCGAGAACTACAGACTCCGCATGCTCCTCATCGGAGGAGGGCTGGCCCTATGACCCCACACTCAGGTCTGAAGAGCCGGTTTGGGTGGCGCGTCGCCCGTTGGCGTCCAGGGTGAACGTGCTCGACGTGCCGCCCTGGATGACAACCCGGGGGAGGTCGTCGTCGAAGTACCCCAACGTGATGTTCCCGCCGGCATGGTTCGGCGCGTCCGAGCTCGGGAGGGTGGTTTGTCGGCCGAACAGGTCGTACACGTACACCCCGGCCCCGTTCCGGCCCGACGTGGGCCGGTCCGCAGAATCCCACCCGGCGGTGGTCACCGTGGTGGTGGTGCCCGTGGTGGCGCAGTCACCACCCGGGCGGGTCGTCGTGGCGAGCTGAGTGCGGTTGCCGTTCGCATTGAACGTGTACGCCCGGTCCGTACAGATCGAGGTCAGGTCCCCGGTGGTCGGGTTCACCGTCATGGTGTTGTCCCGGGCCAGGGCCAGGCGGCCCGGTCCCGTCGTAGGTGCACTCCCGTGCCTAACCGCCAGCATCACCGACGGTTTCGACCCACGGTGTGACGTCCTCGAGGTCAGTGAGCCTTGAGGTGCTTCTGCTCCCTTCAGCCTCACGCGGCGTCTCTCCGCTGCCCTCCTCGCGTCATCCGTCGGTGTCGTCGTGATGATCGCCATTCGATGTGACATCGAATAGCAGCGACTAGCGACAACGCCACAATGAAATGGAGAAGCACGACCCCCGTCGACGCAAACTGCGGCCATCGCTGAGAAGAAAGTGCAACGCCCACCCAAGCAAAGAAGAACAGCAGGGCGGCCGGCAAGGCCCATGAAATCTCAACCTTTCTCCACCCCAAGTAGTTCAAGGCGAGACATAGAACCAACATACTTAAGACGTCTACCCACGAGTTGGCAAGGCTCACCAGGATTGCTCCCTGTACGACCGCGTGCCATACCCAGCGTTGACCGCGGCCACCCCTGCCGATCTCCATGGCCTAGTGCGCCAAGTCTTCGCGGTGTGCGAAACATGCCATCGCGCACGGTGTGAGATTTTGGTACGTGCTGATCGCCCAATTGAACTCACGCGATGCCTACCAACGTGGAAGGACTTCGCGTATCTGGCCACGGACCCGGCCCGACGCATGTTCCACGCTCGCAGCGGTCGGAATGCGATGGAGGCTGCGTCGAATCCCGTGTTGAGTGCCGCCCGCTTCCAAGACTGCCGACCGGTGTACGCTTGCCGGGCGTTCCAAGCCGCACTGGCTGCGACGGCAGCAAACGCAAGGCCCGTACACACACCCGCGGTAGCGACAACGCATGCGACAGCTGCAGCGACACCGAGCCATTTGGCCGACTTACGGAGCCAACCCCAACGTCCGTCGAGGTCGAACTTGTTGATGGGGTCACCGGGGTAGGTGTAGTGGGTGTCGTTGCCTCCAGGGACGGGGTCGAGGGAGGTGAACAGTCCCCGGGTGGCGTTGTAGAACCGCACACCCATGAGGGCGAGGCCGGCGGTGGCGGTGCTGGTCGCGCGTTGTTTGGCTCCGAGCCAGCCGTAGCCAAGGGTGCCGTCCACAGGGTCCGCGGTGGTGGTGTTGCCGTACTCGTCGTAGGTGGCCCACCCGCTGATCGCCGTGGCGGGGGTGGACGCGGCCTGGGCGGCGGGGATGTCCACCGTGGTGACGACATCACCGTGGGGGTTACCCAACGAGATGACCAACCCACCATCGGAGGCGATGGACGCGGACAGGTCGCCACCGATGGCTTCGGTGAACCTCGTCGTGGACGTCCCCACCCCGGGCGCGGTGACATCAACCCAGGCAGGGTTGTCCCCGCCGTCGGTGTACCGCCGCACCGTGCTCGTGGTCCCGGTGCCGTCGACGGTGGTCTGGGTGGCGCGGCGCCCGTCCGCGTCGAGGGTGAACGTGCTCGACGTGCCGCCCTGGGTGACGACTCGGGGGAGGTCGTCGTCGAAGTACCCCAACGTGATGTTCCCACCGGCAGGGTTCGGCGCGTCCGAGCTCGGGAGGGTGGTCTGTCGGCCGAACAGGTCGTACACGTACGACCCGCTCCCGTTCCGGCCCGTGGTGGGCCGGTCCGCAGAGTCCCACCCGGTGGTGCTCACCGTGGTGGTGGTGCCCGTGGTGGCGCAGTCACCACCGGGGCGGGTCGTCGTCTCCAGCTTCGTGCGGTTGCCGTTGGTGTTGAACGTGTACGCCCGGTCCGTGCACGAGCTGGTCAGGTCCCCGGTGGCCGGGTCGATGGTCGTGGTGTTGTCCCTGGCCAGGGTCAGGCGGCCGGCACCGTCGTAGGTGTATTCACGCCCGTACGAGGACGCGGCACCGTTGGATGCCACCCAGTCGGTGACCTCGGCCAGGTCGGTGGCCCCGGTTCCGGTGCCGAACCCGGCACCTTGACCGGTGGCTTCGAACCGCGCCCGCCCGGTGACGTCGTTGACGGTCGACCAGGACAACCACGGCTGGTCAGCCACGACCCCGGTCGGGGTCCACGTGGTCTCACCGGTGACCGTGTCGGTGACCTCGGCCACGGTGGTGACCTGGCGGATCCCACCGTGGTTCCTGCCAGCCAGCGCGCGTCCCAATCCACGCAAGGCTGAGCCAGTCTCCGCACAACTCCCCATGAATCTCCCATTCGGCGCTGACGCCGAGTGCCCAAGTTGACCCACGAGCCCGCCTGCCTTTCCCACGGATTTGCCTTAGCCCCCCGGGAGAGTTTACTGAACGGAAAGGGGGTGTCGCCGGTCAGCACGCCGACTGCCAGAGTCACAGCAAGTGTCTGTGCCAGCACGCGAATCGGCGGGTTGAACTCCTCGAGCAAGACACCGTCAATGTGGTTGAACGTGTTCGGCCCAACGCGAGCGGCGACAACTGCGGCGGCGATTGAAAGTAGTCCTACCCCCCGCGGCGACGATCACGCCCTCGAGACGAGCGCCACTAGAAGGGTGCCAGCCAGCCGAGGAGCAACCCGGACACCACAGTGACGACATAGCCCGCCAAGGATCCGATCAGCAGGACCCTAACGTTCCCGAAGACGTCCACTCGATCGGCCACCTTTGCCTCTAAGAGTTCATCCTTCTCTCGACCGGAACGGAGATAACACTCCACGGTTCCGGTCGCTGTCAGACTAACTGGCAGAAGCACTACCCAATATTTTGCGGCGGCAAGCAGCGGGCCCTCGCCATTCATCTGCAGGAGCCAGAACCACGGCCACGGAAAAAGACCAGCCAGCACCACGCCACCAATGAACAAGAGGCTGGACATTTCCTGGAACGCAAACTTTGGATCGCGCGCAACTCGCCGCCAGTCCTTGCTTGCTGCGTTACCCATCGTGACTCTGAGTACAGAGAGTACAATAATTCGGTTCAGGTTCAGCAGTCGCAACCTCTACCTCTGTCCACTGTTGTACCTCGCACTGTTGAAGCCGATGCTGAAACTTCCATGGAAGCGGTCGTAGTGGCCGCCCCATCGGGCTCTTTGGTTCCACCGAGCAGCCCGCTTCTGGTAGAAGCGCCTCTGATGAGAGTAGGCCGCGCGCTGGCGCTTGTGAACGGCTCTCCTGGCCTTCCAGATCGCCGCCGCTCGCTTTGAACTGCGCGCAGCGGCGTACTTCGCTCCCCGCGTCCAACCCATGCCTACGACACCCGTTGCCTCCCATGCAGCACCCCGATAGTCTCTTGCGGCCAACTTGCGACCCACGTTGATCGCCGCGTAGGCCGCCAATCCATACCCAATACCTGTGCAGATCGCACAGGCAAAGAGCGAGACGGCGGTCGCGACACCAATCCAGAACCCCTTCTTTCGAAGGAAGCCCCAACGTTGACCGTCTAGGTCCGTCTTGTTGATGGGGTCACTGGGGTAGGAGTAGGCGGTGTCGTTGCCTCCGGGGATGGGGTCCAGAGAGGTGAACAACCCACGTGCTGCGTTGTAGAGCCGGACACCCATCAACGTCAGACCGGCGGTGGCGGTGCTGGTGGCGCGTTGCTTGGTGCCGAGCCAGCCGTAGCCGAGGGTGCCGTCCACCGCATCCGCGGTGGTGGTGTTGCCGTAGTCGTCGTACGACGCCCAACCGCTGATGCTGGTGGCGGGGGTGTCCGCTTCCTGGTCGTCGGGGATATCCACCGTGGTGACGACGTCACCGTGGGGGTTGCCCAACGAGATGATGAGGCCGCCGTCGGAGGCGATGGTCGCGGACAGGTCACCACCGATGCCTTCGGTGAACCGTGTCGTGGCCGTCCCAGAACCGGGCGCGGTGACGTCAACCCAGGCCGGGTTGTCCCCACCGTCGGTGTACCGGCGCAACGTGGTGGTGGTCCCGGTGGCGTCGACGGTTGCCTGGGTGGAGCGTCGCCCGTCGGCGTCGAGGGTGAACGTCGTCGACGTTGCCCCTTGGGTGACCGTGCGGGGGAGGTCGTCGTCGAAGTACCCCAACGTGATGTCCTCACCGGTGGGGATTGGCGCGTCCGCGGCGGGCAGGGTGGTCTGCCGCCCGAACAGGTCGTAGGTGTACACCCCGGACCCGTTGCGTCCGGTGGTAGGCCGGTCCGCCGAATCCCAGCCGGTGGTGTTCACCGTGGCCGCGGTGCCCGCAGCGGCGCAGTCGCCACCCGGGCGGGTGGTCGTGACCAGCTTCGTGCGGTTGCCGTTGGAGTTGAACGTGTACGCCCGGTCCGTACAGCTCGAGGTCAGGTCTCCAGTGGCTGGGTCGAGCGCGGTGGTGTTGTCCCTGGTGAGGGTCAACCGGCCTGCACCGTCGTAGGTGTACTCACGGGCATAGGAGGAGGCGTCCCCGGTGGAAGCCACCCACGGTGTGACGTCCTCGAGGTCGGTGACTCCGGTGCCGGTGCTGAACGCGGCACCTTGGCCGGTGGATTCGAACCTCACCCGGCCTGTGACGTCGTTCACGGTTGACCAGGTCAGCCACGGCTGGTCAGCCACGACCCCGGTCGGGGTCCACGTGGTCTCCCCGGTGACCGGGTCGGTGACCTCCTCCACGGTGGTGACCTGGCCCCGGTACTGCAACCCGACGGGTTCACCCACGGCGTCGTAGGTGGTGACCTGCCGGATCCCGCCAGGCATGGTCTGCGAGGTCAGGTTCCCATCCGCGTCATACGTGGCCCCGTAGGTCATCGTGCCTGCTGTCCCGCCGCGGGTGACGGTTTGGGAGGTGAGCAGCCCGCGGCGCTCTCCGGTCCCGTCATACCCGAACGTCGTCGCGCCCTTCGCATCGACGACGCTGGCGACCCGACCCGCGGTGTCGTAGGCGGTGGTGACGGTCCCGGCATCCCCGACACTGCTGGTGGTGCGCCCCCACCGGTCGAACGTGGGCGTGGTGCGGCCTGCGGTCTCGGCGTCAGTACCGGCCGCGTTCAGGACACCGGTGTAGGCCACGAGCCCATTGTCGGTGCGGTACTTCGTAAACGACCCAGGGCGCGCCGTAGACCCGGTCAGCCCTGCCGTGGTCGTCTTGGACGAGA
>JAKOYE010000193.1 GCA_029780675.1 Actinomycetes bacterium | reverse complement strand
ACCGTGCACCGCCTTCGGCCCTTCTCGGTCAATGTCTTCGCCCGGATGTCGGCACTGGCCGCGAGCCTGGGGGCGGTGAATCTCGGCCAGGGGTTTCCCGACGAGGACGGGCCGGCCGCGATGCTCGAGGTCGCCCGGCAGGCGATCGCCGACGGCATCAACCAGTACCCGCCCGGACCGGGGATCGCCGAGCTGCGCGCGGCGGTCGCCGGACAGCGGGAACGCCGCTACGGCCAGCGGTTCGACCCCGAGTCCGAGGTGCTGATCACCGTCGGCGCCAGCGAGGCCATCGCGGCGGCGGTCCTGGGTCTGGTCGAACCCGGCTCCGAGGTGATCCTCATCGAGCCGTACTTCGACACCTACGCGCCGGTGATCGCGATGGCGGGCGCACACCGGGTGGCGGTGCCGTTGGTGCGCGACGGCCGTGGTTTCGCCCTGGACGTCGACGCCGTACGTGCCGCGATCACCACCCGAACCCGGGCAATCATCGTCAACTCCCCGCACAACCCGACCGGGATGGTGTTCTCCGCCGACGAGTGCCGCGCCCTGGCTGCCCTGGCCGTCGAGGCGAACCTGCTGGTGATCTCCGACGAGGTCTACGAGCGCCTGACCTACGACCGACGCACCCATCTCCCGCCGTCGACCTTTCCCGGGATGGCCGAGCGCACCGTCACGATCTCCAGTGCGGCGAAGATGTTCAACTGCACCGGCTGGAAGATCGGCTGGGCGTGCGGTCCGGCCGATCTGGTGGCGGGGGTGAGGGCGGCCAAGCAGTACCTCAGCTATGTCGGCGGCGCGCCGTTCCAGCCGGCGGTGGCCCATGCGCTCAACCACGAGGACGACTGGGTGGACCGGCTGCGAGATTCGTTGCAGGCCAAGCGGGAACGTCTGGCGGCCGCGCTGGCCGGACTCGGCTTCGAGGTCCACGACAGCGGCGGCACCTACTTTCTGTGCGCGGACCCGCGACCGCTGGGGTTCGACGACAGCACCGCGTTCTGCGAGGAGTTACCGCAGCGGGCCGGAGTGGCGGCGATCCCGATGTCGGCGTTCTGCGAACCCGGCGCCGGCGCGAAGGACTGGAACCACCTGGTGCGGTTCGCGTTCTGCAAACGCGACGACACCCTCGACGAGGCGATCCGCCGCCTGCATTCGCTGGGCCCTGCCTGACCGCCCTTGGCGACTACCCGCCCTTCTTGACCTTGAGCACCTGCTTGCGCAGTCCGTCCGTGGCGGTTTCCATCGCCCCCTTGAGGGTCCGCTTGAGCAGGAAACCCGGAATCGGTACCGACGGATCGACCGCCAGATCGAAGCGGACCCTGGTCTTGTCGCCCTCCGGGGTGAGCGTGTACGTCGCGTCCTGAGACCGCAACTGGCCGGCTTTGATCAGCGTCCAACTGGCGGTGTTCGCACCCCAGCTGTACTCGACCTCCTGCTCGTCGGTGAGCCCGGCGGCCTTGACCTTCATCTTCACCCGCTTGGGCCGACCACCGTCGAACGTCTCGAGCACCTCGGCCTTCTGATACTGCGGTGACCAGGTGGGTGCCGACTCGACGTCGGCGATGACGTCCAGGATCTCCTCCGGGGTTGCCTCGATGACCACTTCGCGGGAATCGTTGACTGCCATGTCCTGACCATAGCCAGGCCCGGTAGAGCTACGGCAGGGTTTTCCGGTACTCGGCGACGACGGGCTCGAGTTCATCGGGCGTGGCGCCGTGCAGGATCACCGCGTCGGCGCCGTAGCCGAACTCCGCGCGGATGCGCGCCACGCACTGGGCCGGCGTACCGGTGGCGGACGGCTCCAGCCACTCGTCGGGGATCAGGGTGGCGATGTGCTCGATCTGCCCGGCGCTGGCCTTGTGATCGATCCCGCCGCCGATGGACCGCACCACCTCGTCGGCCCGGAACCGTTGCAGCACAGCGGGATCCCAGCCGTTGGTGGTGACCATCAGATCGCCGTAGCCCTGCAGGTAGGTAGCCAGCCGGGCGACGGTCTTCTTCAGCCGCAACTCCTCGGGCAGGTGGTCGCCGATGGTGGCGAAGCACGACCACACCCGCACGTCGGCCGGGTCGCGGCCGGCCTCCTCGGCGGCGTCCTTCACGGTGCGAACGCAGCGCGCCACCGTCTCCGGGGTGAAGTAGGTGTGCAGGATGACGTCGTCGAACAAACGGCCGCCGAGGCGCAGGGTGTTGGGGCCGAACGCCACCAGCGCCAGTCGGATGTCCTCATCGAAGTCTGGGTCGAGAACCAGGACCGGATACCTGCCCAGCGGACCGTCGTGGTTGATGATCACCTCGCCCCGCCACAGCCGCCGCATCACCTGGGCGAAGTCGGCCATCTGTGCGGTGGTGACCGGTTCGATGCCGAAGGCGGAGTAGATCGCGCCGATGCCGCGGCCGATACCGAGGGTGAATCGGCCGCCGGAGAGCCGGTGCATGGTGGCCGCCCACGATCCGGTGATGAGCGGGTGGCGGGTGTTGTGATTGGTCGCGGCGGTGGCGATCCGCATCCGTGAGGTGACCGCACACGCCGCGCCGGTCAGCGACGCGGCCTCCTTGACGTTCCACCGTTCCGAGATGAACGCCGTGCCGAAGCCGAGTTCCTCGCCGCGGCGGGCCTCGTTCACCAGTGCGGACGGCCCCTCGCCGCCTGCGCCGGCCAGCAGGTAGTAGCCCAACTCATCGAGATTTCGGCGCGATTTCATGCGCCCAGCGCTCGTTTCCGCGCCGAAATCGCCGGGGTCCGGGGTCATGTGCGCTCCACTTCGATCGGCACCCCGGTGAGCCAGGCCATTCCGGACAGGGCTTCGACGTCCTCGGGGGCGTTGGAGGTCAACTCGTTGACGTTGGCCCCGCCGACGGCGTTGGCCAGCCGCCAACCGCCGCGGCGGTGACCCCAGCCGTGCGGGATCGCGACGGTGCCGGTGACGATGTCGTCGGTCAGGGTGACCGGCAGCGCGATCTTGCCGTAAGGCGAGCGCACCGCAATCTCATCGCCGTCGGCGATACCGCGGCGGGCCGCGTCGGCGGTGTGCATCAGCGCCCGCGGGCCGCGGTCGCCGCGCATCAGCAGCGGGGCGTTGTGCAGCCAGGAGTTCTCCGAGCGCACCTCGCGCATGCCGATCAGCCGCAACGGGAAGCCCTCGGGATCGTCGCGGCTTTCCAGGATGTCAACCTCCGCGCCGATCTCGTCGTGCCGCAGCCGGATCCGACCATCCGGGTAGGTGACGGCGTTCTTGAGCACCCCGGTCCGGATCTGCTCAGCCACCACGCGGCCGTGCGGGTGATCACCGGTCAGTCTCGCGAAGGACAGCCCGCCGCGGCGCAGGCCGAACAGGTCCCCGCCGCGGGAGATCCGGATCACCGCATCGGCCACCGGGCGCGGGCTCAGCCGCCGGCCCAGCACCCGGGCGCCGGTGCGCAGCGCCGCCAGTGCGGCGAACACCGGCGTGCGGGTGGCCATCCTGCTCATCAGGTCGTCGATGATGTCCCATTCGTTGCGGGCCTGTCCGCGCGGCGCCACCACCGCCTCGGTGGCCTGCCGGAACGGTGTCGCGTGGAAGGTCTGAAACGGCAGCGGAAAATCGTCGCGCTCGTACATCGTGGTCACCGGCAGGACGTAGTCGCAGGCCGCCGACGTCTCGGTGACGTAGATGTCCAGCGCGACCGACAACTCCAGTTCGCCGATGGCGGTGCGGAGTTCGTCGCCGTTGGGAACCGAGAGCACCGGGTTGCCGGCGCTGACGATCAACGCGCGGATACGGCGGTCCCCCGGGGTGGTGATCTCGGAGGCCAGCATGGTCGCCGGTTCGGTGCGGATGATGTTGCCGAACCCGCCGATCCGGGACCGGTGGCGACGGTGGTCGAACCGCAGCACCGCCCCCAGTGCCTGCATCACCCAGCGTTCGCCGGGGAAGCCGAGTTCGCCGAACACCGACCCGCCCGGGACGTCGAGGTTTCCGGCGCACAGGTTGACCGCGTCGATCAGGTAGGAGGTGAGCATTCCGGACCGACCCGCGCACGTCCCGATCCGGCCGTAGACCGCCGCACCGGGGGTGCCGGCGAGGTCGCGGGCCAACGCGCGCAGGGTGTCCGGGGCGATCCCGGTGGCGGCCCCGGTCGACTCCGGGGTGAACGGCGCGCACCGCTGCGCCAACCAGTCCACCCCGTCGGCCTGGCTGCCGACGCGGCGCAGGTCGACGAGGTTTTCGGCGAACATCACCTGCAGCAGAGACAGCAGCATCAGCGCATCGGTGTCGGGGGTGATGCCGAGCCATTCGAACTGCGCGGCGGTCTCGGTGCGGCGCGGGTCGATCACGATCACCCGCCCGCCGCGGCGGACCACCGCGTGCAGTCGTTCGCGGATGCGCGGGGCGGTCAGCACGCTGCCGTGGGAGACCAGCGGGTTGGCACCGATGACCACCAGCAGCCGGGTCCGGTTGAGATCGGGGATGGGCACCGCCGACGGGATGCCGTAGAGCAGTTGGCTGGCCATGAACCGGCTGTGGGTGTCCTGCGAGGACGCCGAGTACAGGTGGGTGCCCAGGCCAAGACCGTGGCTGAACAGCATCATCGCCAACGGGTGGGCGTAGCTGAACGCCGCCGGGTTGCCGAAGTAACAGCCGATCGCCCCGGACCCGTGCCGACGGTGGATCTCGCCGAGCCGGGCGGCGATATCGGACATCGCCTCCTCCCAGCTGACCTCCTCGTAGCTGCCGTCCTCCCGGCGCCGCAGCGGGCTGGTCACCCGGTCGGGGTCGTTGACCACCTCGGTGAAGGCGATGCCCTTGGGACAGGCGAACCCGGTGGATAGCGGATGGTCCTTGTCGGGTCGCAACGCCACCAGGCGACCGTCCTCGACCGTTGCCACCATGCCGCACAGCGATTCACAGATCCGGCAGTATGTAGTCTTCTGTTCGGCCTTCTGCTCAGTCTTCTGTTCGGTGGTCATCTCAGATCCGATAGTCGTCCAGCAGGCGCTTGCTGATGATCATTTTCTGGATTTCGCTGGTGCCCTCGCCGATCAGCAGGAACGGGGCGTCGCGCATCAGCCGTTCGATCTCGTACTCCTTGGAGTAGCCGTAGCCGCCGTGGATCCGGAAGCTGGCCTGGGTGACCTCCGCGCAGTATTCGCTGGCCAGATACTTGGCCATCCCGGCGGCCAGGTCATTGCGCTGACCGGAGTCCTTGAGCCGGGCCGCGTTGACCATCATCAGATGCGCCGCTTCGACTTTGGTGGCCATCTCGGCGAGTGCGAAGGCGACAGCCTGGTGCTCGGCGATCGGCTTACCGAAGGTGGAGCGCTGCTGGGCGTAGCGGGCGGCCAGTTCGAAGGCGCGGATACCCACCCCGCAGGCACGCGCGGCGACGTTCACCCGGCCCACCTCGACGCCGTCCATCATCTGGGCGAACCCCCGGCCGGGCACACCGCCCAGCACGTCACCGGCCGAGGCCCGGTAGCCGTCGAAGATCAGTTCGGTGGTGTCGATGCCCTTGTAGCCGAGTTTGTCGAGCCTGCCCGGGATGGTCAGGCCGGGGGCGACTTCGCCTAAGCCGGTGGGCTTTTCGATCAGGAAGGCGGTCAGGTTGCGGTGCGGCTTTTCCGAACCCTCGTCGGTGCGGACCAGGACGGCCACCAGGGTGGAACTGCCGCCATTGGTCAGCCACATCTTCTGGCCGGTGATGGCGTACCCGTCACCGTCGCGGACGGCACGGGTGCGGATCGCGGCGACATCGGAGCCCAGTTCGGGTTCGGACATCGAGAAGGCGCCGCGGGTCTCGCCGGTCGCCATGGCCGGCAGGAAGCGTTGCTTCTGCTCCTCGGTGCCGTGCTGGCGGATCATGTACGCGACGATGAAGTGGGTGTTGATCACCCCGGACACGCTCATCCAGCCCCGCGCCAGTTCCTCGACGCAGAGCGCGTAGGTCAGCAGCGACTCCCCCAACCCGCCGTACTCGGTCGGGATCATCAGTCCGAACAGGCCCATCGCCTTCATCGCGTCGACGATCGCCTGCGGATAGGTGTCGGAACGCTCGAGTTCCTGGGCGTGCGGGATGATGTCCCGTTCGACGAATTGCCGCACAGCGGCGACGATTTCAGTCTGGAACTCGGTGAGCCCGAGAGTCTGGGCCAGCCGGGTCACGCCGGCACCCTCTCGAATACCGCGGCCAGTCCCTGTCCACCGCCGATACACATGGTTTCCAGCCCGTAGCGGGCTTCCCGGCGGTCCAGTTCCCGTGCCAGCCTGGCCAGCATCCGACCGCCGGTGGCCCCGACCGGGTGCCCCAGCGAGATACCGGAACCGTGGATGTTGGTTCGATCACGGTCGGCGGTGGTGAACTTCCACTCCCGCATCACCGCCAGGGCCTGCGCGGCGAAAGCCTCATTGAGTTCGATCACGTCGATATCGCTCAGCGCCAGGCCGGCTTTCGCGAGGGCGGCGGCGGTGGCGGGCACCGGGCCGATGCCCATGATCTTGGGTTCGACCCCGGCCAGTCCCCAGGAGACCAGCCGGACCAACGGCCGCAGTCCCAGTTCGGCGGCCTTCGCCGGAGTGGTGACGATGCACATCGACGCGGCGTCGTTCTGACCCGACGCATTGCCCGCAGTGACCGTCGCCTCCGGATCCTGAACGGCCAGAATGGGTTTCAGCTTCGCCAGCGCCTCGACGGTAGTGTCGGCCCGGGGGTGCTCGTCGGTGTCGACCAGCACCTCGCCAGCGCGCCCGGACACGGTGACCGGGATGATCTCCTCGGCGAACACCCCGGTGCGCTGGGCATCGACCGCCCGACGATGCGACTCGGCCGCCAGTTCATCCTGCTCGGTGCGGGAAATAGCGTACTGCCGGCGCAGGTTCTCCGCCGTCTCCAACATCCCGCCGGGCACCGGATAGTGCCGGCCACCCGCCGTCACCCGGCCGCGGGTCAGCCCGTCGTGCATCCGCACCCCGCGACTGCCTGCGCCCCAACGCATATCGGTCGAGTAAAACGCGACGTTGCTCATGGATTCCACGCCGCCCGCGATCACCAGATCGTGGTCACTGGCGGACACCTGCATCACCGCCTGGATGACCGCCTGCAGTCCCGAACCGCAGCGCCGGTCCACCTGCATCCCGCCAACCGTCACGGGGAGTCCGGCGTCGAGGGCCACCACCCGCCCGATCGCCGGGGCTTCCGGGTTGGGGTAGCAGTGGCCCAGGATCACATCGTCCACCGCCGCCGGCGGCACTCCGGTGCGCTGCAGGAGTCCGTTCAGTGCGGCGACAGCCAATTCCACGGCGCTCAGCGCGCGGAACATCCCGCCATAGCGGCCGATCGGGGTTCGGACGGGTTCGCAGATCACCGGGCTAGACATTGGCGCCGCTCCTCCTCATCGCTTCGCTCTGCATCGTCGCCGGCGCGGCGCCGCTCCTCCTCATCGCTCCTAGATATGTCTGCCGCCGGTGACTTCGAGCGTGGTGCCCGTCATGTACGAGGACAGGTCGGAGGCCAGGAACACCGCGACCTTGGCCACCTCGTCGGGTTCCCCGGCCCGTCCCATCGGCACCTCGGCGAGCTTGGCGTCCCAGATCCGTTGCGGCATCGCCTCGGTCATCGCCGAGCGGATCAGTCCGGGTGCGATGGCGTTTACCCGGACGCCGAGGTGGGCCAGTTCCTTTGCCGCCGCCTTCGTCAACCCGACGATGCCGGCCTTCGCGGCCGAGTAGTTGGTCTGCCCGACCAGTCCGACCTTGCCCGAGATCGAGGACATGTTGATGATCGCCCCACTGCCCTGCTCACGCATCGCCGCCGCCGCCGACCGGGTGCCGTTCCAGGTTCCCTTGAGGTGGACGGCGATCACCTCGTCGAACTGCTCCTCGGTCATCCTGCGCAGCGTCGCGTCGCGGGTGATTCCGGCGTTGTTGACCATGATGTCGAGGCGGCCGAACCGTCGCACCGTCGCGTCGATCAGTTGCTGGACCTGATCGGCTGAGGTGACGTCGCAGCATTCGGCGACAGCGACGCAGTCGTTTCCGGGGCCGTCGTTTCCGGAGCCGTCGTTTCCGGGACCGCCGAGTTGCGCGGCCGCAGCCCGGGTCACATCGATGTCGAGGTCGGCGATGACCACCCGCGCACCTTCGTCGATGAACCGGCGGGCGATCGCGAAGCCCAGCCCCTGGGCACCGCCGGTGACGACGGCCGTCCGATCCGCGAGAAGTGCCATCGGATCATCCTCCTGCTCGCCCCCACGCGTGTGCCCTGTCGCCGATCGTATTTGATGGACGCATGACTTCCGCGGCTGTGGTCAGCGATGACGACTTCGCCGACATCCTGGCCCAGACCCGCCGCTTCGTCCGCAATGCCGTCGTTCCGCGCGAAGCCGACATCGCGGAGAACGACGCCGTTCCCGACGACCTCCGCGAGCAGGCCGAGCGGATGGGGCTGTTCGGCTACGCGATTCCGCAGGAATGGGGCGGACTCGGCCTGGACATCACCCAGGACGTCGAACTCGCCCTCGAGCTGGGCTACACCTCGCTGGCGGTGCGGTCGATGTTCGGCACCAACAACGGCATCGCCGGGCAGGTTCTGGTGGGCTTCGGAACCGATCGGCAGAAGGCCCGCTGGCTGGAGCCGATGGCCACCGGGGACGTGGTCGCGTCCTTCGCCCTCACCGAACCCGGCGCCGGTTCCAACCCGGCGGGCCTGCGCACCACGGCGGTTCGCGACGGCGACGGCTGGATCATCAACGGCCAGAAGCGCTGGATCACCAACGCCCCGATCGCGAACCTGTTCGTGGTGTTCGCCCGCACCCGGCCCACCGACGATCAGGGCGCCGGGATCGCGGTGTTCCTGGTTCCCGCCGATGCGCCCGGCGTGGGCGTCGGCGTGAAGGACGCCAAGATGGGCCAGGAGGGGGCATGGACCTCCGACGTCTACTTCACCGATGTGCGGGTGGGCCCCGAAGCCCTGATCGGCGGCAGCGAGGACATCGGCTACCGGGCCGCGCTGACATCGCTGGCCCGCGGACGGATTCACATCGCGGCGCTGGCGGTGGGCACCGCTCAACGGGCACTGGACGAGTCGGTGGCCTTCGCAGCGACCGCAACGCAGGGCGGCTCGCCCATCGGCGATTTCCAGTTGGTCCAGGCCATGCTGGCCGACCAACAGACCGAGGTGATGGCAGGTCGGGCGCTGGTTCGCGACGCTGCCCGACAGTGGCTCACCGGGGCGGATCGCCGAATCGCCCCGTCGGTGGCCAAGCTGTTCTGCACGGAGATGGCAGGGCGGGTGGCCGACAACGCAGTGCAGATCCACGGCGGCACCGGTTACATGCGGGGCGTTGCCGTGGAACGGATCTACCGCGAGGTGCGCCTCCTGCGCCTCTACGAGGGAACCAGCGAGATTCAGCGCCTGATCATCGGCGGCGGACTGCT
>JAKOYE010000164.1 GCA_029780675.1 Actinomycetes bacterium | reverse complement strand
ATCCCGTGATGGCAACTGGCCGGCCGGGTGGACGGGACTGTGACGAGACGAATCAGGCTCCTATGAGGTCACTGCCCGCCCGGCCAGCGCCGGTTGAGCAGCTGGCCGGTGGGCGACAGATCAACAGCCAGGACACACCGATTGGTCGTCAGTCGTAAGCAAGGGTCAGCCCACCAACCAGCCGTCCTCATCCTCACAGTCGAAGCTGTCCCCGGTCGAGCCGACCGAGGCGACCACGCCGGCGTCAGCGAGCCGCTGGGTGTAGCGGATCGCTCGATACTGAACTCCCTTGTCGGAGTGATGTATCAAGGCAGACAAGTCTCGTTGTTCCCGAGCCCGACGCCACAGCGCCATATCGAGGGCGTCCAACGCGAGCCGGGTGTGCAGGCTGGTCGAGAGCTGCCAGCCCACGATCATCCGTGAGCACATGTCCAGGATGAACGCCGCGTACACCCAGCCGTCAAACGTGCGGATGTAGGTGATGTCAGCCACCCACAATCGATCCGGAGCCTCCGCTGTGAACTGGCGTCGCACCTTATCGGTGGGCATCGGCGACCTGGCCGGGATCGTGGTCCGCGGCGTCTTGGCCTTGCTGATCCCATGCAGCCCGTTGGCCCGCATCAACCGTTCCACGGTGCAGCGCGCCACGTCGGTGTGCCCCTGGCGGTGGAGTTCGTGCCTGACCTTCCTGGCTCCGTACACGCCGTAGTTCGCCTGGTGCAGGCTCGCGATCACCCGGACCAGGCCAGCATCGGAACGAGCGCGGGCCGACGCAGGCCGTGTCTTGAACGCGTAGTAGGTGCTCGGGGCGATCTTGATGCCATGGCCACTGAGGACCCGGCAGATCGGCTCGACCCCGTGCTGGCTACGGTACTCGTCGATGAAGCCGACGATCACCGCTGTGGGCGGTTGTCGAGATCCGCCTGTGCGAAATACGCGCTCGCTTGCCGCAAGATCGTGTTCGCCCGTCGCAGTTCACGGTTCTCTCGTTCCAACGCGGCGATCCTCGCCCCGTCGTCGCTGGACACACCTTGGCGGACCCCGCCATCGACCTCGGCCTGGCGGACCCAGTCCGCAACGCCTCGGGTGAATCCCCAGCTGTTTCCCGATCCGAGAGATCGCCCCCGCCCGCGACGCCGGATCCCGACGCGCCTCGACCGCCATCCGGGTCGCCCGGTCCTTCAACTGCTCCGAGTACTTCCTCGGTGCTGCCATGACTCCCATCCTCCCGTGTGATGAGAGCCTCCATCAGACCCGGGGCGATACACACGTCGAAGCCGTAGTGGGACCGGAACGTCACCCACCTGTCCGACTCGACCCGCGTCCGGCCCATCAACACCCGCGACACGGCAGCCTTCAGGTTGTCGTAACGGATATGGACCGTGGGCAGGCCGCCGAGTTGCTCGAAGGCGTACCGATGACCATCGAGGAACGCCTCCTGCGAGGCGGTGGCGTAGGCGCGGTGGACCGCCTTGCCGGAGTAGGACAGCCGCAGCGTGAACAAGAACACCTTGGTCTTCACCCCGGCCAACCAGACCCACAGATCGGCGAAATCGACCTCTGCTTCCGCGCCAGCGGCGTGGGTCTGCGGCACGAACACCTCAGCGAGTTGCCTGCCTGCCTCGGCGGCGATCCGCCCTCGGGCGTCGCGGACATAGTCCCGCACGGTCGGGTAGGCGACTGTCACCTGGTGCTCGGCGATCAGGCGTTCCCGGATCCGGCGCGCGGTATGGCGTTGCTTGCGCGGCGCGTCGAGGTCTTGTCGCAGCATCGCGTCGATGAACGGCTTCACCGGCCCCAACACCGGCGCCGCGCGTTCCGGCACTTTCCGGGGCGGTGGCTCGGCTGAGGCCAGCGCTTGACGCACCGTGCGGCGGTGCACCCCGTGCCGGACCGCCAGCTCGCGGATCGACACGTCGGGATCGGCCCGACGGTCCCTACGGATCGCTTCGAACACCCCGACACGACTCCCACCAGACACGCCGGCACCACCCCTTCGACGACAACGTCGACCAGCGTGGGGGTGGGGCCAGATCAGACCGTCACAACCGCCCCGGAGTGTCGTACCCGGGTCCAGAACAGACCGTCACGGTGGGGCCAGATCAGAGTGTCATTTCCAGGTCAGGAACACCACCGGTGGCTGGTAGCGCCAAGTCGTAGACGCTGGCCGCAAGAGCTCGGCTCATGCCGACCTTTCCGCCGACCCGCGTCTGCATCAGGTACCCCTTGGTCAGCAGTGACTTGAGCGTCCGCTTGACATTGCGTGGATCGGTGACGGCAACGTCGCGGGCGAGGTGTCCGGCGCCAGGGTAAGCGTGCCGGCAGTCTCCGTCTGTGTAGGACCACAGGGTCACCAACAGCCTGTACTCGGCGGGCGTCAGATCAGCCCGTCCTCTCAGGGCTTTGATGTACGCGAACTTGTCGCGTGCTTCGTCGGTCATGGGCCACCTCGAGGCCCTTCCTCCGCGGGCAAGATCACGACGCCTTCGCAGTCGGGATGGGCTGGAACGCGACCGCGACATCGGCCATCTTGACGCGGACCAGATTGCGGACCCGGTATGCGGGCAGGGAACCATCGGAGATGGCCCGGCGGACTGTCCGGACAGAGACGCCCCAGTGGGCGGCAGCCTCCGCGAGTCCGATGTACTCGTCGGCGGGCAGGGTGTGGGTGCGGCGGGTTGGCGGCATGGCAGTTGGAACCTTTCGGGCCGTGGATAGTTGTTGAGGGATGCGCAAGGCCCGCCCGCTCCCTAAGGGAAGCTGACGGGCCTTGTTAGGGTCATCGGTGCCGGATCTGGGCACACGTGTCCAAGGCCGGATACTAGGAAGGTCCGGTGACACTTCCGTCCACCTGACTGACTCCGACGCGGCGGGCGTGTTCGCGGTCGGTCAGTTGCGGGTCGGCCTTGACCGACTCGGCAACCAGAGCCCGGACCTGCTCGCGGGTCAGGTGACGGCGGTCCTTGTTCAGGCTGATCGCGATCGTCCGCTTCTCGACGTCCGACAGACCTGTGCGAACATCCCGCGGGCAGTCGATGCCGAGCTCGGACGCGATCATGTCGCGGTGGTGGCCGTCGATGATCGCGCCGTTCTCGTCGACGATCACGGGTACGAGGACGCCGTTGGTCTTGATCGACTCCGTGAGGCCGCGTACTCGCTGGAACGCGAGTGCCCGTCACTCCCCCGCGAGCTTGGAAAGGGCTGCCGCGATTGCCTTGTCGCGGTCGGCGGCGGCATGCTGGTAGCGCATGGCAGCCCCTGGGGTCGAGTGGCCGAGGCGCGCCATGAGTTCGGCCAGCGTGGCGCCCGTCTGGGCCGCCAGCACGGCCCCGGTGTGCCGTAGGTCGTGGAAGTGCGCGTCAGGGCGTCCGGCGACAGCACGCGCCCGGTAGAAGCCATGACCGCCGCGCGTCTCGAGGACCTTGCCCCTCGGGCCCT
>JAKOYE010000162.1 GCA_029780675.1 Actinomycetes bacterium | reverse complement strand
GCCACATGCAGTCCGGTGGCCAGCGGATGGGCGGCCAACTGCTCGCGGACCGCGGCGTTCACCCGGGCATGGGCCGCGGCGCACCGGTTCAGCCAGTCCGCGCTCGGTTCCCCGAGGACCTCGGCGCGGGTGCCGGTGGCTGTCGAGTTGCCGGACACATCCGGCCAGCGCGGCCCGGTGGTCAGCGCGAACACCGGGATGGCCGGGTCCGCCAGCAGGGCCGACACCGGGCGGTGCAGGGTCGGGCGGCCACACATGATCACCTGCTGCGGCCGCAGACCGGACAGCGCCAGAGGGTGCAGGGGGTTCCGCGCGGGCGGGGCGGTCGGTTCGGCCACCGTCGGCAGGTGCGCCAGATTCGGGTGCACGCCCGCCCCGTGGCCGGCGATCACCACGGTGTCGGGGGTCAGGTCGATGGGCACCGGCTGATCGAAGGTCACCGGCGGGGTGGACGTCCACGGCACGCCGCCGGGACGGCCCTGCGGGTAATCCTCGGGGTCCGAATCCACTTCGGGCACAAGGGGTTCCCGCAGCGGGATGTCGAACTGCACCGGGCCGGCGTTGGCGGTCCGGGCACCGGTGGCGGCGGCCAGCACCCGGCAGGTCGCCGAACGCCACTGGGCGCTGAGGGCGGCCAGGACACCGGGTGCGGCGTCAAGGAGATCCGGCGCCAAACCCAGGCTGATCGCGGCCCGCACCTGGGTGCCGAAGTACCCGAACTGCTCCATGGTCTGGTTCGCCCCGGTGCCCAGCAGTTCGTAGGGCCGGTTCGCGGAGAGGATGACCAGCGGCACCCGGGCGTAGTTGGCCTCGACCACCGCCGGTCCGAGGTTGGCGACCGCGGTTCCGGAGGTCATCGCGATCGGCACCGGACGGCCGCTGCCCAGTGCCAGTCCGACGGCCAGGAACCCGGCGGTGCGTTCGTCGATGCGCACGTGCAGGCGCAACCTGCCGGCCCGGTCGGCGTCGGCGAGGGCGAAGGCCAGTGGAGCGTTACGCGACCCCGGGCAGAGCACTACGTCGCGCACGCCGCCGCGGATGAGTTCGTCGACGACGACGCGGGCCTGAGTCGTCGAAGGGTTCACCCTTTCAGGGTGTCAGATGACACGGCCGCCGCGGCAGCGAGATCAATCACAGCAGCGTGCCCGCGAAGAACTGCAGCATCGCCGCGTTGACCGGATCGGGACGCTCCAGGAAGCCCAGGTGCCCGGCGTTGGCGATCTGCACGTAACGCCCGTTCGGCAATGCGTCGCCGACCTCGCGGCCCAGCGCGGGCGGGGTGATCACATCGTCGGCGAACCCGATGACCAGCGTCTCGGTGCTGATCGACCGGTAGGCGGGCAGCCGGTTCTCGGTGGGCACCACCGTCAACTGGGCACGCAGGCCGGGGGTGCGCCGGACCGGGAAGGCGGTGAACATCTCCAGCCATTCCCGCACCGCCGGGCTGTTGATGGTCTTCGGGGAGAAGTTCTCCAGCACCCGGACCTTGGCCGCGTAGGCGGCCGGGATGTCGACACCGGACTCGGCCAGCGCGACGTCGGCGGCGCGGAAGGCCTTGCGGGTGTCGTCCAGCCGACCGCGGGTTCCCATCAGCACGGCCTGGCGAACCAGGTCGGGCCGCTCCAGCATGAGTTCCTGGGCGATGAACGCACCCATCGACATGGCGACCAGACGCACCGGCCCGCCGACCGCCCGATCGATGAGCGCGGCGGTGTCGGCGACCATCTGCGGGGTGGAGAACCCGTCGGCGTTCTCAGTGGCGCCGATACCCCGGTTGTCGAAGGTGATGCACCGGTAGCCGGCGGCGAGGAAGGCCGGGACCTGGTGGATGTGCCAGGTCCGGCCCGCCCCGCCGGTACCGGCGATGAACAGCACCGGTTCCCCGGCGCCGCTGTCGTTGTAGGCCAGGTTGGTCACGCGCTGCCGGGCCGGCCTAGATGGCGGCCAGCGCGGCGTCGTAGTCGGGCTCGGAGCCGATCTCCCCCACCAACTGGGTGTAGGCGACGGTGCCGTCGGCGCCGACGACCACCACGGCGCGACCGAGCAGCCCGGCCATCGGCCCGTCGGCGATGGCGATGCCGTAGTCCTCACCGAAGCTGTCCCGGAACGCCGAGGCCGAGACGACGTTCTCGATGCCCTCGGCACCGCAGAACCGGCTCAGCGCGAAGGGCAGGTCCTTGGAGACACACACCACGGCCAGCCCGCGCGCGGCGGCCTGCTCGTTGAACTTGCGCACGCTGGCGGCGCAGATCGGGGTGTCGACCGACGGGAAGATGTTGAGCAGCAACGGCTTTCCGCGGAACTGTGCGCTGGAGACGGCACCGAGGTCGGTGCCGGTGAGGGTGAACTCGGGGGCGGGCGTGCCGACTGCGGGAAGCTCGCCGACGGTGTGGACGGGATTGCCGCGAAGGGTTATTTCAGCCATGCCCAACAGTCTCGCACCCGGGCGATCCACCAGTCACGGCGGTCGGGCGGCGCGGCCAGGCCCGTCAGCCGGGCCGGATCCGGGGCGGGAGCGGTGACCGGCAACCGGCCGTCAACCGGGTGGCGCTCCACCACGTCCTCGACGAACAGCCCGCCGGTGCCGAGCCCGCAGGCGTGGTCGAGTCGGGGCAGCGCGGCGGCGGCGGCCAGTCCGGCGGAGATCCCGACGGCGGAGTCCAGCGCCGAGGACACCACCACCGGGATGTCGATCTGCGCGGCGATGTCGAGCATCGCCCGGACCCCGCCGAGTGGTGCGACTTTGAGCACCGCGATATCGGCCGCCCCGGCCCGGACCACGGCCAACGGGTCGTCGGCCCTGCGGATGCTCTCGTCGGCGGCCACCGGCACGGCGGCACGGCGTCGCACCTCGGCAAGTTCGGCCACCGTGCGGCAGGGTTGCTCGAGGTACTCCAGCGGACCGCCGGCGGTCAGCGCGGCCGCGGCGGCGACCGCCTCATCGACGGTCCAGGCGCCGTTGGCGTCGACGCGCACCGTCGGCACCAGGGCGCGCACCGCCTCGACCCGCGCGACATCCTCGGCCAGGCGCTGCCCCGGTTCGGCGACTTTCACCTTGGCCGTCGTCGCCCCGGGAAAGCGGGCCAGCACCTCGGGCACCTGGGCGGCGGGCACCGCCGGGACGGTGGCGTTGATCGGCACCCGGGTGCGCACCGCGGAAGGCCAACCGCGGTAGGCGGATTCGATCCCCGCGGCCAGCCAGGTCGCGGCCTCCGGCGGCGGGTATTCGACGAACGCGCCGAACTCGCCCCAGCCGGCCGGGCCGTCGATCAGCGCCACCTCGCGAACGGTGATGCCGCGGAAGCGAACCCGCATCGGCAGCGCGACGACGTGCAGCCGCTCCAGCAGGTCCTCGAGTTCGACCGGCGCGCTGGACAATTCAGATCGCGCGGTCGCGGTTCTCCCAGTACGGCTTGCGCAGATCCTTCTTCAGCAGCTTTCCGGTGGGGTTGCGGGGCAACTCCGCCATGATGTCCACGCTGCGCGGGCACTTGTAGTGGGCCAGCTTCTCCCGGCACCACGCGACGAGTTCCTCCGGTGTGGTCTGCTGCCCTTCGGACAGTTCGACCACGGCTTTGACCGACTCGCCCCACTTCTCGTCGGGGATGCCGAACACCGCGGCGTCCAGCACGGCCGGGTGGTCGGTGAGCGCGCGCTCCACCTCGACGGAGTAGATGTTCTCCCCACCGGAGATGATCATGTCCTTGAGCCGGTCCTCGACGAAGATGAAGCCCTCATCGTCGACCCGGCCGATGTCGCCGGTGCGGAACCAGCCGTCGGCGGTGATCGCCTCGGCGGTGGCCTCGGGCTTGTTGTGGTAACCCTCCATCAACTGCGATGTGCGGAACCACAGTTCGCCGGCCTGGCCGGCGGGCACGTCGGCACCGGTGTTGGGGTCGACGACCCGGACCTCGACGCCGGGGGAAGCCTGGCCGGCGCTGGTGAGTCGCTCGGGGTGCGCGGCGTCGCGGTGCGCCTCCGGGGACAGTTGGGTGACCGCACCGCACACCTCGGTCAGGCCGTACACCTGGACGAACTCGGTGTTGGGGAACTCCACCAGCGCCTTGGCGAGCAGCGCCGGCGGCATCGGGGAGGCGCCGTAGACGAACGTGCGCAACCGGTTGAACAGCGCGATGGCGTCGGGCCCCATCTCCATGACCTTGCCCAGCACCGCGGGCACCAGGAAGGTCCGGGTGGCACCGGCCATCAGCGCGCCGGCCAGGGACAGGCCGTCGACCTCGCGGGTGATGATCGACGGGATGCCGGCGTGGATCCCGAACTGCATGTAGGACGTTCCGCCGACGTGGAACAGCGGCATCGCCACCAGGTTCTTGTCGTCGGCCTCGAACTCGAAGGTCCCGCCGTTGAGGGTGTGCGCCACCAGGTTCGCCTGGGTCAGCCGGATGCCCTTCGGGTTACCGGTGGTGCCGGACGAGTACATGATCACGCAGACATCCGCGGGGGTGACGTCGGCTCCGCGCGGACGCGGGGTGGCGGCCGCGAGCAGGGCTTCGTACTCGTCGCCGTCCCCACCCTCGGGGGTGACCTCGATGACGTGTTCGACGTGGGTGAGCCGGTCGCGGATCTTGTCGATCGAGTCCTTCAGGTCCGACCCGACGATGAGCAGCTTCGCGCCGCAGTCGTTGATGACGTAGTCGATCTCGTCGCCGGCCAGGCGGAAGTTGATGATCGCGGTGGCCGCGCCCAGGCTGGCGGCCGCCAGAGTGGTCTCCACACACGCCGGATGGTTCTTGTCCAGGAAGGCCACCACATCGCCGCGGCTGATGCCGTGCTCGGCGAGCGCGCCGGCCAGTCGGCGTACCCGGTCGTCGAACTGCTTCCAGGTGAAGGTGCGGCTCAGATAGGCGACCGCCTCCTCGTCGGGCTTGACCTCAGCCCAGTAGGTCAGCCGGTCATCGAGAAAGCGCGTTTCGGGAGCGTCAGCCATACCCGACAGGGTGCCACGTCAGGACGGCGGCGCGGTTCGATTTGGCCGCAGCAGAATCCAGGCGACGACCATCGCGACCAACGGCACCGCGGTCATGATCAGACTGACCTCGTGGATGGCCGTCAGCCAGCTCGACGAGGCCTCGGAGACCACCCAGCGGGCCTGCTCGGGGTCGAGGACCTCGCTGCCCGACGTGGTGGGGGCGGCGCCGTGGGCCACCCGCAGCGCCTCGCGGGCCTGTTCCTCGCTGATGCCGGAGCCTTCCAGTTTGCTGCGGCCGTCGCGGACGAACAGTGTGGTGCCGACGAGAGCGAACAAGGCGGGTCCCAGTGAGTAGGCGGCCTGGCCGACCGCGGGTTTGACCGCGGACACCACGCCGCCGAGTTCCGGTGGCGCGCTGGACATCATGATCGTCGACTGCGGGGTCTGCACCACCGCACCGCCGATCGCGTTGAGGGCCACGCCGATACCGAGAACGGCGATCGGCGTGGTCTCGTTCAGCACCACCAGCATCGCCATGCTGACCGCCAGGATGCCCAACCCGAACACCAGCACGGCCCGCTCGCCGAACCGGGCCACCGCCCGCCCGGCCACCACCGCGGCCGCCGAGGCGATCAGCATGGCCGGAACCAGCAGCAGGCCGAGCAGTTCGGGCGACTCGCCGCGGATGGTCACCAGGTAGTAGGCGAACAGGATGGTGCCGCCACCGCCGAGGAAGTTGAACGTGGCTCCGGCGGTCAACGCGGCGTTGAACCGGCCGGAGGAGAAGATCCGCATGTCCAGGGCGGGGGCGTCGGTGCGCAGTTCCCAGCGGACGAACGCCACCCCGAGCGCCAGGCCCGCCGCGATCAGCACCAGGGCAAGCGGGTTGGGGCCGCCCTGCAGTTCGGTCAGGCCGTAGATGACGGTGACCAGTGCGGCGGCGATCAGTGCGATCCCCGGCAGGTCGAGTTTGCGCTGATCGCGGACGGTTTCGGGGACGTAGCGCAGAGTGATGAGGAGAGTGACCGCCGCCAGCACCGGGGTGACCAGCAGGCAGGCCCGCCATCCGAATTGGCTTGCCAGCCAACCGCCGATGGCGGGCTGGAACACCGCCAGTGCGTGCCCGGCACCCAGGTAGGCGGCGATGGCCGCCGCCCGTCGTCCGGGTGGGAAGACCGCGTTGATGATGGCCAGGGACAGACCCAGCACGAACGCGAACGCCACCCCGAGACCTGCCCGGGCGACGATCAGCACCGAGACATGCGGCGCCACCGCGCCGAGCACGCCGAACGCGATGGACCCGTAGCAGCCGACGGCGAACATCCGCTTCATCCCGGCCAGGTCGCCCAGTGCCCCCGCGCCGAGCACCGCGGCGGCCAGGGTCAGCGTGCACAGCGAGGCAAGGAAACTCGCCGTTGCGGGGGTGAAATCCAGACCGCGCCGGACTTCCGCAAGATTGGCCGACAGAATGGTCGGGTCGGCGGCGGTGATGCTGTAACCCAGACCCATCGCGACGATGGTCATCGTGGCCGCCCGGCCGCTGACAAGGGTTTGGGCCATCGTCTGATGCTAAGCGCGCGAGGCGTGACGGGGGCCGGACCGCGTCAGATCGGCGATGCCGCGCGAGACCCTGGCCGGCAATTGGAACACGTTCTAGTGTTGCAGGTATGCCCGCCGTCGATCCTTCGCGCCCGAGCTCATCGGCTGACATGGTGCGTCATCCGCTGCACACCGGCCACCTGACCGTGGGAGCTTTGCGGCGGCACCATGACCGGCCGGTGTTGTTCCTCGGCGACACCACCCTGACCGGCGGGCAACTCGCCGATCGGATCAGCCAGTACATCCAGGCCTTCGAAGCCCTCGGGGCGGGGACCGGTGCCACCGTCGGGCTGCTGTCGCTGAACCGGCCGGAAGTGCTGATGATCATCGGCGCCGGCCAGACCCAGGGCTACCGGCGCACCGCCCTGCACCCGCTGGGGTCACTGGATGACCACGCTTATGTCCTCACCGACGCCGGCGCGACGTCGCTGATCATCGACCCCATTCCGATGTTCGTCGAACGGGCGCTGGGACTGCTGGACAAGGTGCCGTCGCTGACCGCGGTGCTGACCCTCGGTCCGGTGCCCGCGGAGTTGGCGGACGTCGGCGTCGACCTCATCGCCGAAGCGGCCCGTCACCCGGTCCGGGCCCTGACTGCGGCGGAACTGCCGCCCGATCACATCGGCGGCCTGACCTACACCGGCGGCACCACCGGCAAGCCCAAGGGGGTCATCGGCACGGTCGGGTCGATCCTGACCATGACCACCGTGCAGCTGGCCGAGTGGGAGTGGCCCGAGCATCCGCGGTTCCTGATGTGCACCCCGCTGTCGCATGCCGGGGCGGCGTTCTTCGTACCGACCATCGTCAAGGGCGGCGAGATGATCGTGCTACCCAAATTCGATCCCGCCGAGGTGCTGCGGGTCATCGAGGAACGCCGGATCACCGCGACGATGCTGGTGCCCTCGATGATCTACGCGTTGATGGACCATCCCGACTCCCACACCCGGGACCTGTCCTCGCTGGAGACGGTGTACTACGGAGCGTCCGCGATGAACCCGGTGCGGCTGGCGGAGGCGATCCGACGGTTCGGCCCGATCTTCGCCCAGTACTACGGCCAGTCCGAGGCGCCGATGGTGATCACCTACCTGGCCAAACGCGACCATGACGAGAAGCGCCTGACATCGTGCGGCCGCCCGACCCTGTTCGCCAGAGTTGCGCTGCTGGATCCTGACGGGAACCCCGTTCCCCGTGGGGAAGTCGGCGAGATCTGCGTGTCCGGTCCGTTG
>JAKOYE010000119.1 GCA_029780675.1 Actinomycetes bacterium | reverse complement strand
GCGCGGGGCCACCAACGCCCGCGGGCCCGCCGCCCCACCCCCCCGCCACCGCTGTGACGTCGGGGGGTGCGACTAGCCGCGACGGCCGCAGGACGGCCACGCGCCGATGCCCTGGGTCTGGAGGACATTCTCCGCCACCCGGATCTGCTCCGAACGCGAAGCCAGGTGCGGCATTCCACTGCCACCGTTGGAGCTCCACGTGCCCGGGCTGAACTGCAGACCGCCGTAGTACCCGTTGCCGGTATTGATGGACCAGTTACCACCCGACTCGCACGCCGCGATGGCGTCCCAGTTGACGCTGTCGGCGTGAGCGGTGCCGGCGCCCAGCGCCAGCGGAGCGGCGGCCATGGCACCCGCGGCAGCGGCCGTCAGCATCATCGTGCGGAGGTTCTTCAACAATCTTTCCTTTCGCCGCGCGCGCGCCAGGGAGCCGCCTTGGGAGAGACAGAGATTCCGGTCCACACCGTCTCGGTTCGGAGTGGCAGCAAGGCCCGAAGTGTGGTCGTCCGGTTCGGATCAGACCAGGTGGGGCACACGCCCCCGGCCTCGCTCAACACGCAGGGTTATTGATATGTAATTGTCCGTTGCCCGAAGGCACCTGAGGGACGCTACGGATTTCCCGGCGCAAAGTCACGCTAATGACACACCAATATCGCGCAGATAACGGGGCAATCACAGCCGCCCGAAACGGAAAGAATGTGCAGGTCACCGGGCGGCATCGGGGTCCGGCGATCGGCAGCCGAAACCGACTGC
The DNA here is from genome assembly GCA_029780675.1 of Actinomycetes bacterium. Classification (GTDB taxonomy): domain Bacteria; phylum Actinomycetota; class Actinomycetes; order Mycobacteriales; family Mycobacteriaceae; genus Mycobacterium. The sequence continues at coordinate 80,248 of JAKOYE010000119.1, read as the reverse complement.
AGCATGAGCCGAATCACAGTACTTGTGTGACAGTCATCGCACCGTAGGAGGAAAATCGCGGCCGCGCACCCCCGGGAAAGGTGTGCCTGCTAAACCTCAGAGGACCCAGACGTCACATTACGGATCAAAAAGGCGAAAGTCCCATTCTGTGGTCCTTCAGCGCCAGAGGAGGAACACAGACGTGCGCATCCATTGCCGGGAGAGCCTTGTTTACATCAGCGTCTCTGGCCGGATCGTCCACAACCACTCCACCGCAACTGAAAGTGATTGGCTCGTCGGTCAGCGGCAGACAGGCATCCAGAAGAACTTGGGCACCGGCGGGAGTGACCGTATAGGCGAACGAACCGAAGCAATGCCGCAATCGCAACGCGGTAGGCGAGCCGCAACTCGAGGGGAACCCGTCGATGTGTTTCCGCATCTCCTCGTTGTTGGCCTCTATTCGGCAGACGCTCACACCATCGGGAATCTCAGTCCACAGTGCCTCGTCGAAGCTCCAGCCCCACATCACGATGTCCCACCCCGATGCCAACCCGTCGATCACCTGCTGGGCGGCCGATCTGAAATTCCCGGCCAGGACCGCGTCATCGTCGACGATGGTCACCGTCTCGCCACTACCGACCGCCCTGGACCACAACGCGATGTGCGCGCCCCACCGGCTGATCGCACGATTCGAACGGCGGCACGTTTCGGCGATGATCCCACTCTCGACGAGGTCGGCGCGGTCCACAGCACCCACGCCGTCGGAAGTCGGTACGCGCACCACATCGATGACATCACCGTTGAGGCGCATGAACCGCTCCCACCGATCGGCATCGCGATCGACGTTGATGACGTGTACCTGCATCCGATGCTCCTGGCTCTCCACGGTCGTCGCCGAATGGGCTACAGGTCGTCTCGCCTGCGGGTGTGAGAGGTCTCACGCCAGTTCTCGCTCAGCGCCAACGGGGGCATACACGCGTAGGCCCGAACGTCGGGGTAGGCCCGATTCATGTCCACGTCGTTGGTGAGGTTCGGGTAGAGAAAGTCCTCGACAGCCACTCCGCGAAATGTCACCAGCCGATCGGTCATCGGAAGACAGGCCTCCAGCATCGCCGCTGCACCAGTCGGAGTAATCGTGTACGCAAGCGTTCCAAACCCATGTCTCAACCGCACCGCCGTACGCGGACGGTTGTCCGCCCGGAAGACGTCGATGTGCTTGCGCATCTCCTCCTGGTCAAACGTCAACCGGCAGACGCTCACCCCCTCCGGAATCTCCGCCCAGAGGTACCCATCGAAGTTCCACCCCCACAGCACCAGATCCCAGCCCGGCGGCAACCCGTCGATCACCCGCTCAGCCTCCGTGCCGAATATGCCGGCCAAAATCGCATCGTCCTCAACAACGGTCAATGTCTCGCCGCTGTCGACAGCCCTGAACCACAACGCGAAGTGCGAACACGCGCACCCAAGCGCACCCGGGGTGCGGTGACACGGTTCAACGATGAACTCATGCTCCGTCAACGCAGCGCGGTCGATCGCCTGACCGTCGACGGCCGGAACGCGCACCACATCGACGACATCACCGTTGAGACGCATGAAGCGTTCCCACCGATCGGTGTCCCGATCAAGGTTGATCGCATGAACCCGCATTCAGTGCCCCTCACCTGACATCGCGCGGTCCGTCGACGTTCGCATCGACCGGTGCGTTGACGTTCGCGTCCTCTGGTGCGTTGACGTTCGTCAACGTCCCAGCGTGGGAAAGTACCACCCGCCGGGTTCTCACCGAATCGCTCACCGACCGCATCCGTCGCTCTCCTGACGCGACCAGCACCCCGATGTGGTCCGCCACCGCCGTGCGGTAGATCGCGGCCAGGTAGTGATCTCGGCCGTCATGGGGCAGCACAACGTCGGCGTCGCGACAGACCGCAAGTTCGTCGATCACCGTCGCCGACAGGTCCGGCATGTCCACCGCGCACACGAAGGCCCAGTCGCATCCCGCGGCCGATGCCGCCCGCAGTCCCAGAGCGGTCGCCGGCAATGGCCCCTGGCCGGGAACGTCATCCCGTAACAGGACGGCCGATCCCAGGCCCGGCAGCACCTGCCCGGGGGCGGCGACGACGAACACCGGCTCACACCGGGACGCCACGACGGCGACGGTGCGCTGCACCATCGTCGTACCGGTACCGGGATGGATCAGGGTGGCCTTGTCCCGGCCCATCCGCCGCGAGGCACCCCCGGCCAGCACGACGCCGGCCAGCGATCGGCTAATCCACGGTCCAGGTATCGCGGCCTCGCAGCAGCGCCTGCAGTGCGGCACGGTCGTGCGGGACCGTCTGCCGTGCGGTCGCGATCTGGCCGCGCACTTCGTCGTCGTACACCGGCCGGTTGACCTGACGGAACACGCCGGTGACGGTGTGCTCGAGGTTCTGGTCACTCAACCGGGACAGCGCGAACGCATACGCCGGGTCGTCGGCGCGGGCGTCGTGCACGACGATCTCCGCCGCGGCCACCTCGGCGGTCTTCGCCACCTCCATACCGAAGCCGCTACGCACCACGCAGTACTCGCCATCGGCGCCGAAGATGATCGGCTCGCCGTGGCGCACCCCGATGAGACGGTCCTCGGCACCCTCCTTGCGCAGTACGTCGAAGGATCCGTCGTTGAAGATCGGGCAGTCCTGCATGATCTCGACCAGCGCGGCGCCTCGGTGCTCAGCAGCCGCGCGCAGCACCTCCGACAGACCCTTGCGATCGGAGTCCAAGGCCCGCCCGACGAACGTCGCCTCCGCTCCGAGTGCCACCGAAACCGGGTTGAAGGGTTGGTCCAGCGACCCCATCGGGGTGGACTTCGTGACCTTTCCCACCTCCGACGTCGGGGAGTACTGGCCTTTCGTCAGGCCGTAGATCCGGTTGTTGAACAACAGAATCGTCAGGTTGACGTTGCGGCGCAACGCATGGATGAGGTGGTTGCCACCGATCGACAGGGCGTCACCGTCGCCGGTGACCACCCACACCGACAGGTCCGGGCGGGCCAGGGCCAAGCCCGTCGCGACGGTCGGCGCGCGACCGTGGATGGAATGCAGACCGTAGGTCTCCAGGTAGTACGGAAACCTGCTGGAGCAGCCGATACCGCTGACGAAGACAATGTTCTCCCGCCGCAGGCCCAAGTCGGGCAGAAAATTGCGGATGGTGTTGAGGATGACGTAGTCCCCGCAGCCCGGGCACCAGCGCACCTCCTGGTCACTGGTGAAATCCCTCGCCTTCTGCGGCGCATCGGCCAGGGGCACCCCGGCGGTCTTGGACAACGCCTCGGCTGCCGGTTCGGCCGTCAGCCCCAGGTCGGCTCCGATCAGATCCGTCATGCCCGCGCTCCCGCCGCTTCGTCGACCATCACCGCGTCGGCCGGCACCGCGCTGGTCGCGATTGCCGCACCGGACCGCGCAGTGGCCGCTTTGGCGCTTTCCTTCCCTTCCAGGGTCCCGTCGAGTGCGGCATCAATGGCCGCCTCCAGTTCATCGGCCCGGAACGCCATCCCCTCAACCTTGGTGACCGACTGCACATCGACCAGGTACCGGCTCCGCAGGAGCAGCGCCAGTTGTCCCATGTTCATCTCGGGCAGCACCACTTTCGGATAGCGACGCAGGACCTCGCCGGTGTTGGCCGGCAACGGGTTGAGGTGGCGCAGATGCGCGTGGGCCACCTTGACCCCACGCCGCCGGGCCCGCCGACAGGCCTCCCCGATCGGGCCGAACGAGCTGCCCCAACCCAGGATCAGCAGTTCGGCGTCCCCACTCGGGTCATCCACCTCGAGATCGGGCACGGCGATGCCGTCGATCTTCGCTTGGCGCAACCGGACCATCAGGTCGTGATTGCCGCCGTGATAGGAGATGTCACCCGACCCGTTGGCTTTCTCCAGCCCGCCGATGCGGTGCTCGAGACCGGGTGTTCCCGGCACAGCGAATTGCCGGGCCAGCGTCTGCGGGTCACGGGCGTAGGGCGCGAAGTCCTCACCCGGCCGGGCGAACCCCGGGTCGATGGCCGGCAGGTCGGCGACGTCGGGGATACGCCACGGTTCGGAACCGTTGGCGATCGCGCCGTCGGAGAGCAGGATGACCGGCGTGCGGTAGGTCAGCGCGATCCGGGCCGCCTCGACGGCCACCTCGAAGCAGTCCGACGGGGAGCACGCCGCCAGGACCGCGACCGGGGACTCACCGTTTCGGCCGAACATCGCCTGCAGCAGATCGGCCTGTTCGGTCTTGGTGGGCAGACCGGTCGACGGGCCGCCGCGCTGCACGTCGATGACGACCAACGGCAGTTCGGTCATGACCGCCAGTCCGATGAACTCGCTCTTCAGCGACACACCGGGACCCGAGGTGCTGGTCACCCCGAGTGCGCCGCCGTAGGAGGCACCGATCGCCGCACCGATGCCGGCGATCTCGTCCTCGGCCTGGAACGTCAGCACATCGAAGTTCTTGTGCCGGGAAAGTTCGTGCAGGATGTCCGACGCGGGGGTGATCGGGTAGCTGCCCAGCACCACCTGCACGCCCGCCAGTTGACCCGCGGCGACGATCCCGTAGGACAGCGCGGTGTTGCCGGAGATCTGCCGGTACTCCCCCGGTGCGAGCGTGGCGCGCGCCACCTCGTAAGTGGTCGCGAACGCCTCGGTGGTCTCCCCGTAGTTCCAGCCCGCCCGCAAGGCCAGCACATTGGCCTCCGCCACGTCGGGCTTGCGGGCGAACTTCTCCCTGATGAAGGTCTCGCTGGTCTCGACGGTCCGGCCGTACATCCAGGACAGCAGGCCGAGGGCGAACATGTTCTTGGCCCGTTGGCCGTCCTTCTTCGAGGCGCCGATCACCTCGACGGCACCCAGCGTGAGGCTGGTCATCGGAACCGGATGCACCACGTAGTCCCCGAGTTCACCGGTTTCCAGAGGGTTGGCGGCGTATCCGACCTTGGCCAGGTTGCGCTTGGTGAACTCGTCGGTGTTGACGATCACCGTGCCCCCGCGAGGCAGGTCGGAGAGATTGGCCTTCAGCGCGGCGGGGTTCATCGCCACCAAGACGTCCGGGCGATCGCCCGCGGTGAGGATGTCGTAGTCGGCGATCTGAATCTGGAACGACGACACTCCGGGTAGCGTGCCCTGCGGGGCCCGGATCTCGGCGGGGTAATTCGGTTGGGTCGCAAGGTCATTGCCGAGCAACGCGGCTTCAGAGGTGAACCGGTCGCCGGTCAGTTGCATCCCGTCGCCGGAGTCCCCGGCGAACCTGATGACGACTTTCTCGAGTTTCTCCCGGCCGCCTCGATGACCGGTCCGGGCGCCGGCGTCAGTCAGGTCGTCGCTGTTCGGGGCGTCGCTGTTCGGACCCACGTGTCCGCCTTTCGCCGTCCGCGTCCCCTAGCAGGGCGGACGGCCACCGCAGTTGCTGTGACTCGTGAAACCGATCATGCCACTTTCTTAGGGTATCCATGCCCGCCGACAACCTGGCGCGCCGGTCCCGCGAAGACCAAAAGCACAGCTCACAGCGCTGCCCGGAATCGCCGCACCCGTCTTCTGTGGTTTTGGTCACGTCGGGAGTCAGCGATTTTTAAGAACTCGGACCGACGTCCGCGGTACCCCCCGATGCTCAATACATTGATGTCCATGACATCCCGCGAGTCGGTCTCGGTGAACCAGCCCAAGAGAGTGGCCGCCGGCATTCCGGCCGTCCTGGTGGCACTGCGACGCAGTCTGGCCCAGATGGGTCCGCGGCGCACCGCGGAAACCCTGGCCAGGGTCAACCAAAGAGACGGTTTTGACTGTCCGGGATGCGCCTGGCCCGAGGAACCCGGAGGGCGCCGACTGGCCGAGTTCTGCGAGAACGGCGTCAAGGCGGTCGCAGAGGAGGCCACCCGCAGGGTGGTCACCCCGGAGTTCTTCGCAGCCCATCCGGTCGCGGAGTTGGCGGAGAAGCCCGAGTACTGGCTGTCCCAGCAGGGCAGGCTCACCCACCCGGTGATGCTCGGTCCGGGTGAGACGCACTACCGGCCGGTCGGCTGGGACGAGGCCTTCGCCGTCATCGCCGAGCACCTCCACGCGCTGTCCAGTCCGGATGAGGCGGTCTTCTACACCTCGGGGCGGACGTCCAACGAGGCTGCGTTCCTCTACCAGTTGCTGGTGCGCAGTTTCGGTACGAACAACCTGCCGGACTGTTCCAACATGTGCCACGAGTCCTCCGGCACCGCACTGATCGAGTCGATCGGCATCGGCAAGGGGTCGGTGACCGTCGAGGACATCGAACACGCCGACCTGATCGTCATCGCCGGCCAGAACCCGGGCACCAACCACCCCCGGATGCTGTCGGTACTGACCAAGGCGAAGGCCAACGGCGCCAGGATCGTCGCCGTCAACCCATTGCCCGAGGCGGGACTGATCCGGTTCAAGGATCCGCAGACCGTCCGTGGTGTGCTCGGCAAGGGGGTGCCGATCGCCGACGAGTTCGTGCAGGTTCGCCTCGGCGGTGACATGGCACTGTTCCGGGGTCTGGCCCGGTTGCTCCTGGAGGCCGAGGACCGCGATCCCGGATCGGTGCTGGATCACGACTTCATCGCCGCGCACTGCCGCGGATTCGACGACTACGCCGCCGCGGCGCGCGCGGTGTCCCTCGACACCGTCGTCGACGCCACCGGGATCGGTCTGCCCCAACTGCGCCGGGTGGCGGACCTGCTCGCCGGATCCACCCGCACGATCGTCTGCTGGGCGATGGGCCTGACCCAGCACACCCACGCCGTGGCCACCATCGGCGAGATCACGAATGTACTGCTCATGCGGGGCATGATCGGCAAGCCGGGAGCGGGAGTGTGCCCGGTCCGGGGGCACTCCAACGTCCAGGGCGATCGGACCATGGGCATCTGGGAGAAGCCGCCCGCCGCCTTCCTCGACGCTCTGGATCGCCGGTTCGCGATCAGCACGCCCCGCCGGCACGGGTACGACACCGTCGAGGCGATTCGGGCGATGCGTGACGGCCGGGCGGCGGTATTCGTCGCGATGGGTGGCAACTTCGCCTCCGCCACCCCGGATACCGAGGTCACCGAGGCGGCCCTGCGGAACTGCGCCCTGACCGTGCAGGTGTCGACCAAGCTCAACCGCAGCCACGTCGTGCCCGGGCGGACCGCGGTGATCCTGCCCGCCCTGGGCCGCACCGACCGCGATGTCGTCGCCGGAAACAAACAGGTGGTGTCCGTGGAGGATTCGATGTCGATGGTCCATCTGTCGCGTGGCGGCCTGGAGCCGCCCGGACCCGAGGTACGCAGCGAGGTGGCGATCATCTGCGGCCTGGCCCGTGCCGTCCTGGGCCCGGACCATCCGGTCCCGTGGGAGCGGTTCGCCCGCGACTACGACGCCATCCGGGATGAGATCGCCGCTGTGGTGCCCGGCTTCGCGGATTACAACCGTCGGGTCCGCGAACCGGACGGCTTCCAACTGCCACACCCGCCGCGGGACTCCCGCGAATTCCCCACGGCGACCGGCAAAGCCAATTTCGCGCTGGCACCGCTGGCCTGGGTGCCGGTACCGCCGGGACGGCTGGTGCTGCAGACGCTGCGCAGCCATGACCAGTACAACACCACCATCTACGGTCTGGACGACCGCTACCGCGGGATCACCGGCGGCCGGCGGGTGGTGTTCGTCAACCCCGGCGACATCGAGTCCCTCGGTCTGGCGGCCGGCGACCGGGTGAATCTGGTCTCGGAGTTCACCGGCGCCGACGGCGTCCTGCAGGAGCGCCGCGCCGAGGACTTCCTGGTGGTGCCGTATCAGACCCCGGCGGGCAACGCCGCGGCCTACTACCCCGAGACCAACCCGTTGGTTCCGCTGGATCATGTTGCTGCCAAGTCGAATACACCCGCATCCAAGGCGATCGTGATCAGACTGGAGCGGACATGGGCCGGGTGACCGCCCGGCGGCGGGTCACCCGGATCACCGCGGGGTCCACCACCGCACGGGCCGACACCCTGGTGGTCGAGGAACCACTGGAGATCAGGGTCGACGGCACCCCGGTGACCGTCACGATGCGAACTCCCGGCGCGGATTTCGAACTGGCGCAGGGCTTTCTGCTCACCGAGGGATTGATCGGCGGCCGTGACGACGTGGCGCAGATCCGGTACTGCCGCGGGGCTGACGTCGACGGCGCGAACAGCTACAACGTGCTGGACGTGACCCTGGCGACCGGCGTGCCCGCGCCGGTGCTCGACGTCACCCGAAACTTCTACACGACGTCCTCATGCGGAGTGTGCGGTAAGGCGTCCCTTGAGGCGGTCCGGTTGAGCAGCCGCTACGGCCCGGGCGACGATCCGTCCACCGTCTCGGCGACGACACTGGCCGGGCTCCCCGCCCGACTGCGCACCGCGCAGCCGATCTTCGCCAGCACCGGCGGTCTGCACGGGGCGGCGCTGTTCGGGACCGATGGGGACATGCTGGTCGCACGGGAGGATGTCGGCCGCCACAATGCCGTCGACAAGGTGATCGGCTGGGCGCTGGAAGCCGGCCGGATCCCGCTGGGCGGTGCCATGCTGCTCGTCAGCGGACGCGCCTCCTTCGAACTGACCCAGAAGGCGGTGATGGCAGGCATCCCGATCCTGGCGGCGGTGTCGGCGCCGTCGTCGCTGGCCGTGGACCTGGCCACCCAATCCGGGCTGACCCTTGTGGCCTTCCTGCGCGGGGACTCGATGAACGTCTACAGCAGGGGTGACCGGATCGTGCCTGACCGGTGATACGCGGACTGCTGGCCGTTCGGCCCGCCCCGCCGCGCTGGCCCTTCGCCACAAGGGTCGCGGTATGCACCGCGGTGCTGGTCTCGATCGGTTGGGCAGTCGGTGATATCGGCGCCGGTCTGGTCGCGACGCTGGGGGTGTTCACCGCTGACTTCGGCAGCCGGCGCCCCTACGCCAACCGGGCCCTTCAGTCGGCCGTCATCGCTGTGGCACTGGCCGCGGCGGTCACCATTGGAGTCTGGTCGGCCCAGTCCGCCTGGCTGGCGGTGGCATCGGTGTCGGGGGTGGCCGTCCTCGCGGTGTGGCTCTGTACCGGGCTTTCCGTCGGACCGCCCGGAGCCTTCGTGTTCACCCTGGCCTGCGCAGCCGGGGTCGGCGTCTCGGCCTCCCACCGGCCGGCGTGGCAGGTCGGCCTCTTGGTTCTGGCCGGTGGGGCCGCGGCGTGGGCGGCGACGATCGGTCCGGCACTGACCGACCCGCGCGGCCCGGAGAAGACCGCCGTGGCAGCCGCCGGCCGGGCCGTGGCCGCCTATGTGGAGACCGCGGTCAGCGACGAATCCGCAGCCGCGCGGCGCGCCGCCGCGACGGCGCTGGTTGACGCATGGACCGTCCTCATCGACTACCAGCCATTCGGTGGTCGGGCCGGCGGACTGCTCGACCGACTACGGAGGGCCAATCATGCGCTGCATGTGTTGTTCAGCGACGTGATGCTGGCGGCGAGACTCGGCACACCGATCCCGGAGGGTGCCGCGTCGCTGGCCCGCGCCATCGGGGCTCTCGAGGCGGACCCGGCGGTGGTGGCCGACCGCGACGAGGGTCGCACTCCGTTGCGTCGACCGAGCACGGCCGCCCAGTTACTTCGGGCCGTGGGACCCCACGCTCACGCCCGGCGGGTGATGGTGCGGGTGGCCATTGCGACCCCATTGGCCGGTGCGTGCGCCGCTCTGCTGGGTATCAGCCATGCCTACTGGGCCATGGCGGCCGCGGTGCTGATGCTCCACCAGGGTGATCATCGGTTCGCCACCTTCCAGCGTGGCGCGGCCCGGGTGATCGGCACGTTCGCCGGGTTGTGTCTGGCGGCACTGATTCTGAGCGCACACCCGGCGGGCCTCGTACTGGTCGCAGTCCTGGCGGCGCTGCAGTTCGCGATAAAAATGTCCAACGTTCGGAACTATGCCCTGGCGACGGTGTTCACCACAGCAACCGGTTTGACGATCGGGACCGCGACTCATCCGGTCGATGTGGGTGAACTTCTCACCGCACGCGCACTCGACACCCTGATCGGTTGCGGGATCGGCATCATGGTCTATCTCATCGCGGTGAGGGTGCAGGAGGCGGACCGGGTTCGAAAGTCGATGGAACGCACGATGAAGCACATCGTCATCGTGACGACGTTCCTGTTGCGGGGCGAGGCATCATCACCGGCGTCGCGTGGGGCACGCCGCGAACTGCAAGCGAGCATCTTCGATCTGCATGCAGCAGCCGAAGCCGCGGGCAAAGGCTCCGGACGGGACCGGGCCATCGCGGCACGGCTAAGCCAGCTCATCGCCGCAACCGAACAACTCGGGTTCGCGACCATCGCGGCCAGTTGGGCGGCAGAGCAGGGCCGCGACGGGTTGTTCGAATCCGCCGACGCCGGTGCGTATCTCACGGTGCTCACCGAGTTGTCCGACTCGATGGACGCCGCCGGCCCGCGACTGATCGCCGATGTAGTCCCAGCCTACGCGGGACCCGAACTGCGCGAACTAGCACGAGCACTGGCCGACACGGACCGCAAGGAGCGATAGACGCGACGTTTCGGTCAGGCCGTCTTATCCCGGCGCTCGGCCCGCGGGGTCTTCCGCGGGACGATCGTCGGCAAAACATTGTCCAGCACGGTGGCCTTGGTGACCACAACCTTGGCGACGTCGTCGCGGCTCGGGATGTCGTACATCACCGGCAGCAAGACTTCCTCCATGATCGCGCGCAACCCGCGAGCACCGGTGCCGCGGTGGATAGCCTGATCGGCGATCGCCTCGAGTGCGTCGTCGGCGAACTCCAACTCCACGCCGTCCATCTCGAACAGCCGGGTGTACTGCTTGACGAGCGCGTTCTTCGGCTGCGACAGGATCTGGACCAGCGACTCCTTGTCCAGGTTGGTCACCGAGGCGACGACAGGCAGCCGGCCGATGAACTCCGGGATCAGCCCGAACTTGATCAGATCCTCGGGCATGACCTCGGCGAAGTGGTCCTGGGTGTCGATCTCGGCCTTGGACTTGACCTCGGCGCCGAAGCCCAGTCCGCGCTTCCCGATGCGGTCCGCGACGATCTTCTCCAGGCCCGCGAACGCACCCGCCACGATGAACAACACGTTCGTGGTGTCGATCTGGATGAACTCCTGGTGCGGATGCTTACGTCCGCCCTGCGGGGGAACCGAGGCCTGCGTACCTTCGAGGATCTTCAGCAGTGCCTGCTGAACACCCTCACCGGAGACGTCCCGGGTGATCGACGGGTTCTCGCTCTTGCGGGCGATCTTGTCGACCTCGTCGATGTAGATGATGCCGGTCTCGGCGCGCTTGACGTCGTAATCGGCCGCCTGGATCAGCTTGAGCAGGATGTTCTCCACGTCCTCACCGACATAACCCGCCTCGGTCAGCGCGGTGGCGTCGGCGATGGCGAACGGGACGTTGAGCATCTTGGCCAGCGTCTGGGCCAGGTAGGTCTTCCCGCAGCCGGTCGGCCCGAGCATCAGGATGTTGGACTTGGCCAGCTCCACGGGCTCGGATCGGGAGTCACGCTTCTCGCCCGCCTGGATCCGCTTGTAGTGGTTGTAGACCGCGACGGCCAGGGTGCGCTTGGCGGTGTCCTGACCGATCACATAGTTCTCGAGGAAGTCCCGGATCTCCGCCGGCTTGGGCAGCTCATCGAGTTTGACGTCGTCGCCGTCGGCGAGTTCCTCTTCGATGATCTCGTTGCACAGGTCGATGCACTCATCGCAGATGTACACACCCGGACCAGCGATGAGCTTCTTGACCTGCTTCTGGCTCTTCCCGCAGAAGGAACACTTCAGCAGGTCACCGCCGTCTCCGATGCGCGCCATGGTGGGGGGCCCTACTTCCAGTCCGGTGTCGGTTCGGTTCCGACGCTACCTTCTCGATCCGTCGTGGTGCGACCGATAGCAGCATTGTTTCTCTTGGGTCGCGTGGTGAACATATCCCCAAAGCCCGCGGGTTGCGATGCGGCGCGCGCAGGGGAAAGTCGGCGTGTCGTCACCGTGACCCGATCCCGGGCAACCGCCCCGCTCACGCGTTCTGCGCGGACAGCTTCCGGTACGCCAGCACGGTGTCGATGATCCCGTATTCCTTGGCCTGATCCGCGGTGAGGATCTTGTCCCGATCGGTGTCCTTGCGGATCACGGCGGCCTCTTTGCCCGTGTGCCGGGCGAGGGTCTCCTCCATGAGGGTGCGCATCCGCTCGATCTCGGCGGCCTGGATCTCCAGGTCGGAGAACTGGCCCTGGATCACCCCGCCCAGCGACGGCTGGTGAATCAGCACCCGGGCGTTCGGCAGCGCCATGCGCTTGCCCGGGGTACCGGCGGCCAGCAGCACCGCCGCGGCTGAGGCGGCCTGGCCCAGGCAGACCGTCTGGATGTCGGCACGGACGTACTGCATGGTGTCGTAGATCGCCATCAGCGAGGTGAACGAACCACCCGGGGAGTTGATGTACATGGTGATGTCGCGGTCGGGGTCCAGCGACTCCAGCACCAGCAGCTGGGCCATGATGTCGTTGGCCGAGGCGTCGTCCACCTGCACACCGAGGAAGATGATGCGTTCCTCGAACAGCTTGTTGTAGGGGTTGGACTCCTTGACGCCCCAACTGGAGTGCTCGACGAACGACGGCAGGATGTAGCGCGCCTGGGGGGCGAGGCGGGGATCAGACCCTGAAAACTCAGACATTGTTCGCTCCGGAGATGTGCGCGCGGGTGATGACGTGGTCGACGAAGCCGTACTCGAGGGCTTCCTGGGCGGTGAACCACCGGTCACGGTCGGAGTCGGCCTCGATGCGTTCGATCGGCTGGCCGGTGAACTCGGCGTTGAGCCGGAACATCTCCTTTTTGATCAGGGCGAACTGCTCGGCCTGAATCGCGATGTCGGCGGCGCCGCCGGTGATGCCGCCCAACGGCTGGTGCATGAGGATCCGGGCGTGCGGCAGCGCGTAGCGCTTGCCCTTCGCGCCCGCCGCCAACAGGAACTCACCCATTGAGGCGGCCATGCCCATGGCGTAGGTGGCGACATCGCAGGGCGCCAGCACCATGGTGTCGTAGATCGCCATGCCGGCGCTGATCGAGCCGCCCGGCGAGTTGATGTAGAGCGAGATGTCCTTGGTCGGGTCCTCGGCTGCCAGCAACAGGATCTGAGCGCACAGCCGGTTGGCGATGTCGTCGTCGACCTGGGAACCCAGGAAGATGATGCGCTCGGCGAGCAGCCGCTCGTACACCGAATCCTGAAGGTTCAGCCCTGCCGCGCCGGAACGCATCTGAGTCACGACTTCCTACCTGCTTTCTTCCAGACTGGAAACTTTCGCCGGGTACTACCTGACCCTAACCAACCCGGAGCCCCGACCCTTGCCCGCCACGGGGCACTTTCGCTCTGGGCGTTACGCGTCCTTGGCCTCGGCGGGCTCCGCCGCGCCTTCGGCGTCGGTGGACTCCTCCTCGGCACCCTCATCCTCGGCTGCCGCAGCGGCCTCTGCAGCGGCCTCGGGGGAACCGAAGAACTCGGTGGTGTCGATGACGGTTCCGTCGGTGTCGACGACGGTGGCCGCCTCGACCACCGCTGCGACGGTCAGTCCGCGTCGGACGTCGGCGAACACCGCCGGCAGCTGGTTGTTCTGCTGCAGGAGGCCGAGCAGTTGCTGTGGCTCGATCCCATACTGCCGGGACATCAGGACCAGTCGCTCGGTGATGTCGTTCTGACCGACCTGGATCTCCAGATCGTCGGCGATGGCATCCATCAGCAGCTGGGTCTTGACCGCCTTCTCGGCAGCCTCCCGGGTCTCGGCGTCGAACTTCTCCCGCGTGCTGCCCTGGGCCTCCAGCATCTCCTCGAGCTTGGCCTCGTCGTGATCGAGCGGGTGGATGGCGTTGTGGAACGCGGCATCGAACTGCGCCTTGACGATCTTGTCCGGCAACGGCACCTCGACGAGCTCCAGCAGCGATTCCAGCGCGGTGTCGCGAATCTTCTCGGCCTGGTGGATCCGCTTGACCCGGCGAACCTGCTCGGTGAGATCGGCCCGCAGCTCCTCGAGGGTGTCGAACTCGCTGGCGAGCTGGGCGAAGTCGTCGTCGGCGGCCGGCAGTTCCCGCTCCTTGACCGCTTTGACCGTCACGGTGACCTCGGCCTCCTCGCCCGCACGCGCACCGGCCACCAGCGTCGTCGAGAAGGTCCCGGTCCCGCCCTCGGACAGTCCGACGACAGCGTCGTCGAGACCCTCGATCAGCCGGCCGGACCCGACCTCGTGAGAAAGCCCCTCGGCGGTCGCCTCGGGAATCTCCTCGCCGTCGATGGCCGCCGCGAGGTCGATCGTGACGAAATCGCCGACCTGGACCGGCCGGTCGACGCTCGTGAGGGTGCCGAAACGGGCCCGCAGGGCATCGAGTTCGGCCTCGACGTCGGCGTCGGTCACCTCGACCGAGTCGACGGTGATCTTCAGGGCGCTCAGGTCGGGCAGGTCGATATCCGGCCGGACATCCACCTCGGCGGTGAACACCAGTTCTTCGCCGTCCTCGATCTTGGTGACCTCGATGTCGGGCTCGCCGAGCGGTCGCAGTTCGGTCGTGGTGACCGCCTCGCTGTAGCGGGACGGCAGCACATCGTTGACCACCTGCTGCAGCACGGCGCCCCGGCCGAGCCGGGCCTCGAGCAGCTTGGCGGGCGCCCGTCCGGGCCGGAAGCCGGGAAGTCTGACCTGCTTGGCCAGTTGCTTGTAGGCGCGGTCGAAGTCGGGCTGCAGTTCGGTGAACGGCACCTCCACGTTGATGCGAACCCGGGTGGGGCTCAACTTCTCGACGGTGCTCTTCACTGCGGTGCTCCTTGCTGATCGTTCGGTACGGGCGCGTCGGGGTGACAGGATTTGAACCTGCGGCCTTCCGCTCCCAAAGCGGATGCGCTACCAAGCTGCGCTACACCCCGCTGCTGTGATTTCTCGCGTCCGCGATCCTACGGCCAGGCACCGCAGAACCCGCAATTCGACCCCTCCGGGGCCTGAGTGGAATCCGGTCGGTGGTCGACGGTACAGTGACGAACGCGTAGCCACCCTGCGTGGCTCGCACTGCGGGCGTAGCTCAATGGTAGAGCCCTAGTCTTCCAAACTAGCTACGCGGGTTCGATTCCCGTCGCCCGCTCTGAGATGGTCGTTCGCCGTTGCCGGGCCTGGTCACGGCACGGTTTCGGTTCGGCTCCAATGTTCTGCTCAGACTCGGCGCCTACCATCGACGGCCGTACATTCAGGTTCGGTTCCCGACGCCAGCCCGAGCGGGATTCTCGACCAGGAGGCGCGTTGACGAACCACACTCCCCTCGGCGGCATCTGCGCCGCCGGGTACGAACCGGTTCGAGACGCCTTCGAGGAAAACTTCAGCCTCCACGACGAGGTGGGCGCGGCCGTCGCGGTCTGGGTACGCGGCGACCTGGTGGTCAATCTCTGGGGCGGCTGGGCCGACGCCCGCCGGCAGCGTCCGTGGCGGCAGGACACCCTGGTCAGCGTGTTCTCCGGGACCAAGGGCCTGACCAGCACCTGCGTCCATCTGCTGGCCGATCGCGGTGAGATCGACCTGTACGCCCCGATCGCCCGGTACTGGCCGGAGTTCGGCCAGTGCGGAAAACAGGACATCACGGTGGCCGACGTCCTGGGGCACCGGTCCGGCGTGATCGCGCCGCAGAAACGCCTGCACTACTCCGAGGTCGCCGACTGGGATCTGGTCTGCGAGCGCCTCGCCGCGGCACGGCCGTGGTGGGAGCCCGGTTCTGCGCAGGGCTACCACATGGTCAGTTTCGGCTTCATTCTCGGCGAGGTGGTTCGGCGGGTGACCGGACGCACGCTCGGCGAATACCTGCGCACCGAGATCGCCGAATCGATGGGGATCGACGTCCACATCGGACTCCCCCGTTCGGAGCACCGCCGCTGCGCCGAGATGGTGAACAAGCCGCACATCCGCGATGTGCTGGCGGCCGGTGGCGCACCCGGGCATCCGGGATCCCTCGATGAGCACCCGATGGCGGGCCTGTCGGTGGCGATGGGCTTCGTCCCGGACGACGAACTGGGTTCCCACGACCTGACCCGGTGGCGCAGCTGCGAGTTCCCCGGCACCAACGGGCATGTGTCCGCGCTGGGACTGGCGACCTTTTACAACGGGTTGGCGCAGGAGAAGATCCTTCCCCGTGCTCACCTGGAGAAGGTGCGGATCTCCCAGGGCGGTTTCGACCCGGACGTCGTCCTCGGGCCCAGGGTGGCCGACCACGGCTGGGGCCTGGGCTACATGCTCAACCAGCGCAAAGTGGCCGGGCCGAACCCGCTCAGTTTCGGCCACGGCGGGTCCGGCGGCTCCTATGGTTTCGTCGACCTGGAGCACGGCATCGGCTACGCGTACGTGATGAACTACTTCGACGCCACCAAGTGCAACGCCGACCCGCGCAGCACCGCACTCTCCGATGCCGTGTACCGGGTTCTCGGAGTCGTCTAGTTCGGCGATTTCCCCACCAGTCGGGTCGTCCCGGCTGGGTACTGTGGACGCCATGAACGGTGTCCTGGTCATGCTCATCATCGCCGTCGTGGCCTTGATCGCTCTGGCGATGTGGTCGTCGTCCCGGGCCTCCGGCAACCGGAACGCGGCCAGCCTCGCCGACGCCAAGGCCGACGCCCGCCGGGTGATCGAACGCCTCGGCGGCCAGGTGATCAACCTGACCGGCACCGACACCGCCTCGCAGCAGGCGTTGGCCGACGCCTCCGAACGTTTCACCGCCGCGTCATCCCAGATCGAACAGGCGACGACTGCCAAGCAGGCCATGCTGGCCAAGGAGAGCGCGCTGGAGGGGCTCTACTACGTCCGGGCGGCGCGGTTGGCGATGGGTATGGATCCCGGGCCCGAACTGGAGACGATATCCGGCCAGAAGTCCGCGGGCGTGGTCACCGAGGACCGGCGGATCGAGTTCGAAGGCCGCCAGATCGAGGCTTCCCCGACGCCGACCCAGCGCACACCGAACTACTTCCCGGGCGGCCGCGTCGCCGGACGGCCGGTTCCCGCGGGGTGGTACTCCGAGCCGTGGTGGAAGCCAGCTCTGGTGGCCGGGGCGTGGGGGCTGGGGTCAGTGCTGCTCTTCGATGCGCTGTTCTCCGGGATGTCCGGGGTGGGCTACAGCGCCGCCGGCTTCGAGAACGGTTTCGGCACCGGGTTCGATCAGGGCTATGACGCCGGCTTGGAGCAGGGTCTGGATGCCGGCGGCGGCGCCGCCGGGGGCGGGGACTTCGGCGGCGGCGACTTCGGGGGCGGCGACTTCGGCGGCGGCGACTTCGGGGGCGGCGACTTCGGGGGCGGCGACTTCGGGGGCGGGGACTTCGGCGATTTCGGCGGGTTCGGCGACTTCTGATCCCGTGTCTCTGAGCCCGGCCGGTCAGAACCGGCTGTCCAGGCGCGCCGTCACGCCGGCTTCCTGAAGATCCAACCGCTCGAGCATCTCGCGCACCACTTCGTCGTCGATCCGGCCGGCGTCGCGTTCGGCGATCAGCGCCGCGCGCTGCCGAGCCAGCACATCGCGGTAGAGGGCGGCGAAGACCTCGGCGCGCAGAGTGTGTTCCTCCGGATCGGGCATCTCGTCGGCGTCCTGGGAATGCCGGGCGATGACCTGGCGGATCTCGGCGCGGACGGCCGGGTCCAGGCCGCTGGACGGCGCGGCGTCGAACCGGACCAGAACCTCCTCGGCGGCCCGGCGCACCACGTCCTCGGCCTTCGCCGTTTCGGCGAGGTCGTAGGCCGCATCCGCCTCGTCGGACACCCCCAGCCGGCGGATCAGCCACGGCAGGGTGCCGCCCTGAAGCAGCAGAGTTCCCACGCTGACGACGAAGGCGATCGCCTGGATCGTCGCGCGTTCCGGGAACTCCTCACCGGTTGAGGTGGTCAGTGGGATTCCGGACGCCGCGGCCAGGGTCACCACCCCCCGCATACCGGTCCAGGACACCACCGCGTTCTCCCGCCAGCCCAGCCGGGACTGCCCCGGTGCGCCCACCGCGCCGGAGTCGGATGACGGCGCCGGTGCGCTCAACGTCCGCCGCACGTGCCGGAACAACAGGCCGCGGCCGAACATCAGGAACACCCACACCGGACGGATGACCAGCGCCACCGCCAGCACGATCAGGGCGGCGATACCCACCTGCACCACCGAC
This sequence comes from Actinomycetes bacterium, assembly GCA_029780675.1. Classification (GTDB taxonomy): domain Bacteria; phylum Actinomycetota; class Actinomycetes; order Mycobacteriales; family Mycobacteriaceae; genus Mycobacterium. The sequence goes on along the minus strand of JAKOYE010000119.1, from coordinate 62,111 downwards.
TCGTGCGCCTCGTGCAGGTCTTCCAGAACGAACCGCATGTGCAGACCGATGTAGGCGAACACGAAGGCCTCGAGCAGCACGTCGAGCGAGTTCCAGACGTAGCGTTCCTGAAGTCGGGTCTGATAACCGGCCGACAGCGTGCCGTGACCGACGACGAATCCGGCGACGACCACCGCCAACACCCCCGAGGCGTGCAGGTGCTCGGCGCACAGGAACGCAGCGAACGGCACCAGCAGGCCCTGCACGGTCTCCAGTCCGGGATTGTCGAGCCGCTTTCTGATCCACAGCGTCGCGTAGCCCAGCACTACCCCCACCAACGGCCCCACCACGGCGCTGTAGCCGAACAGCAGCACCGGGTTGGCGATGAACGCCTGGGTACCGGCCACCTGGGCCACCGCGATGGAGAACAACGTCAGCGCGGCCGCGTCGTTGACCAGGCTTTCGCCGGTGAGGATCGCCATCACCCGCTTAGGCAGGCCCAGTTTGCGCCCGACCGCCACCGCGGTCACCGCGTCCGGCGGGGCCACCACCGCACCCAGGATCAGCGCGGTGCCGAAGGTCAACGGCGCCACCACCCAGGACGCCACCGCGGCCACCGCGAACGCCGTCACCACCACCAGACCCACGCCCAAACCGAGGATCGGACGGATGTTGCGCAGGAAGGTCGGGAAGGAGAATCCCAGCGCCGCCGAGTAGAGCAGCGGTGGCAACACCACCGACAGCAGGACCTCGGAGTCGATGTCCAGTCCCGGGAAGCCCGGGGTGAAGGAGGCCGCGATCCCGACGATCACGATGACCAGCGCGGGCTCCCGGCCGTGACGGTCGGCGATGGCGGCGACCAGGATGGCGCCGACGACGGCCAGGATCAGCAGCATCCCGGCGACTCCATGACGACCTCCACGACAGCATTGTGGTGCCTGCCGGCCCTTTTCGCTCGACCGGGACCGCTCAGACCTGGCATGTCGGGCACCAGAACAGGTTGCGGCTCTCCAGCACGGCGGTGCGCACCGGCGTGCCGCACAGTCGGCAGGGTTCGCCGGCTCGGCGGTAGACGTAGGTGCGGGGCCGCCGCGGCCCGTAGGCCGGGGCACCGTGGTCGTCCTCCGGCCGGATGACGATGATCCGGCCGCGGCGTACCCCGACCTTCATCAACTCGACGAGGTCGGCCCACGCGGCGGTGAACTCCGACTCATCGAGGTCGCGGCCGGTCCGGTAGGGGTCGATACCGTGGCGGAACAGCAGTTCGCTCCGGTAGACGTTGCCCACCCCGGCCAGCACCGACTGGTCCATCAGCAGCGCGCCGATGCTGCGGCGCGACGTCGCGATTCGTTTCCACGCCGCGTCCGGATCGGCGTCGGGGCGCAGCGGGTCCGGACCGAGGCGGTCGAGGATGGCCGACATCTGGGCCTCGTCGATCAGCGTGCAGGCGGTGGGACCACGAAGATCCGTCCCGTACTCGCCGCCGACAAGGCGCATCCGGACCTGCCCCCGGGGTTCGGGCATCGGGGTGCGGTGTTCGCGGAAGGTGCCGTAGAGGCCGAGATGGATGTGCACGATCGGCCCGGCCGTCCGGCGTTCGTCCGCCGCCTGGGCACCTGAATAGTGGTGGAACAGGTGCTTTCCCCAGGCCTCGGCCCGGACGAACACCCGGCCGTCGAGCACATCCGCCTCGGCGAACCGGCCCTGCGGGCTGGACACCCGCACCGGCGTCCCGGCGTACCGGCGCTGATGCAATCGGGCCAGCCGGTGCAGGGTGTGGCCCTCCGGCATGAGTGGGAGCGGGTCGGGTCAGGCCGGGGCGCCGGGCACCGGCGGAGCGACGTGGGTGCGCTCGTAGTCGGCGAGGATGTCGATCCGGCGCTGGTGGCGGGCCGCCTCCGACCAGGGCGTGCCGACGAAGGTGTCCACGATGGCCAGCGCGTCCTCGAGGCTGTGCATCCGCCCGCCGATACCGATCAGCTGGGCGTTGTTGTGCTCCCGGGCCAGCGCGGCGGTCTCGGTGCTCCAGGCGAGCGCGCAGCGCGCACCGGGCACCTTGTTGGCCGCGATCTGCTCACCGTTTCCGGAGCCACCGAGCACGATGCCCAGGCTGCCCGGATCGGCCACCGTGCGCTCCGCGGCGGCGATGCAGAACGCCGGATAGTCGTCGTCGGCGTCGTAGTCGAAGGCGCCGCAGTCGACCGGCTCGTGACCCGCCGTGCGGAGGTGCTCGATGATGGCCTGCTTGAGTTCGTAGCCGGCGTGGTCGGCTCCAAGGTAGACGCGCATGGTCGACACCCTAACGGCCCTGCCGGCGGGACCTTGCGTGTCCCACTGCCCGACTCACAGCCCGATGTCCTCGTTCCACAATTCGGGACGCTCGGCGATGAACTCGGTCATCATCGCCACGCACCGCTCGTCGTCGAGGACGGTGATCGCCACACCCTGCTCGGCCAGCCACTCCTCCGGACCCGCGAACGTGCGATGCTCACCGACGATCACCCGGCCGATGTTGAACTGGCGCACCAGCCCACTGCAGTACCAACACGGGGACAGGGTGGTGACCATGGTCATCGATCGGTAGTCGCGCTGCCGTCCGGCCGCGCGGAAGGCCGCCGTCTCGGCATGCATCGACGGGTCGCCGTCCTGCACCCGGCGGTTGCGTCCGCTGCCCAGCAGGGATCCGTCGGGGCCGAACAAAGCCGCGCCGATCGGGATTCCGCCCTCCCCCAGCCCCGTTCGGGCTTCCCGGTAGGCGACCTCCAGCATCGGCCACGGGTCCACTGCCGCCACCATCAGTCGAACTGCGGCGGCTCGGTCCGGGTGCGCTTGAGTTCCCAGAAGTGCGGGTATGCGGCCAGCGTCACCGACGCGTCCCAGATCCGGCCCGCCTCCTCCCCACGCGGAATCCGGGAGAGCACCGGGCCGAAGAAGGCGACTCCGTTGATGTGAATGGTCGGGGTGCCGACGTCGGTGCCCACGGCGTCCATCCCGGCGTGATGGCTGACGCGCAGGGCCTCGTCGAAGGAGGCGTCATCGGCTGCGGCGGCCAGCTCGGCGGGCAGCCCCGCATCGGCCAGTGACCCCGCGATGACCTCATCGAGATCCTTGTCGCCCTGATCGTGGATCCGGGTGCCCATCCCGGTGTAGAGCGGCCGCAACACCGCACCCCCGTGCGCCTGCTCGGCGGCGATGGCGACCCGAACCGGTCGCCAGGCCTTCGTCATCAGTTCCCGGTACTGCTCGGGGAGGTCCCGGCCCTCGTTGAGCACCGCCAGGCTCATCACCCGGAAGTGCACGTCGATATCGCGCACCTTCTCGGCTTCCAGAATCCACCGTGAGGTGATCCAGGCCCACGGGCAGAGCGGGTCGAACCAGAAGTCAACGCGGGATCTGCCGGTCATGGCCCAAGGATAGGTTGGCGCGGGGATAAGTTGGAGCGCGTGCTACCGAATCTGACCCGCAATGAAGCCATCGAGCGCGCGGCTCTGGTGACCGTCGACAACTACCGCATCGAGTTGGATCTCACCGGCTCGTCGGACACCCGGTTCCGGTCGGTGACGACCGTGCGGTTCGAGGCGCTGCCCGGTACCGACACCTACATCGACCTGGCCGCCCACACCGTGCACCGCGCCGTGCTGAACGGGCACGAGATCGACGTCTCCGGCTATGACGAGGCCACCGGAATCCCCCTGCGCGGGTGCGCCCAGGACAACGTCCTGGTGGTCGAGGCGGACTGCTACTACTCCAACACCGGGGAGGGCCTGCACCGCTTCGTCGACCCGGTCGACGGGGAGATCTACCTGTACTCGCAGTTCGAGACCGCCGACGCCAAGCGGATGTTCGCCTGTTTCGACCAGCCCGACCTCAAGGCCACCTTCGACGTCGTGGTGACCGCGCCCGCGCACTGGCAGGTGATCTCCAACGGCGCGACGGTCGAGGCCCGGCGCGACGGTGCCGCCGTCACGCACACCTTCGCCACCACCCCACTGATGAGCACCTACCTGGTGGCACTGGTGGCCGGCCCCTACGCCGTGTGGCGCGACACCTATCTCGACGAGCACGGCGAAATCCCGCTCGGGATCTTCTGCCGGGCCTCGCTGGCGGAGTACATGGATGCCGAACGGCTGTTCACCGAGACCAAACAGGGTTTCGAGTTCTACCACGCGAACTTCGGGGTTCCCTACGCGTTCGGTAAGTACGACCAGTTGTTCGTGCCGGAGTTCAACGCCGGAGCGATGGAGAACGCCGGCGCGGTGACCTTCCTCGAGGACTACGTGTTCCGCAGCAAGGTGACCCGCTACAGCTACGAACGCCGGGCCGAGACGGTCCTGCACGAGATGGCGCACATGTGGTTCGGCGATCTGGTCACCATGCGGTGGTGGGATGACTTGTGGCTCAACGAATCCTTCGCCACCTTCGCCTCGGTGCTGTGCCAGGCCGACGCCACCGAATACGACCAGGCCTGGACCACCTTCGCCAATGTCGAGAAATCCTGGGCCTACCGGCAGGACCAGTTGCCCTCGACCCACCCGGTGGCCGCCGACATCCCCGATCTGCACGCGGTGGAGGTGAACTTCGACGGCATCACCTACGCCAAGGGCGCCAGCGTGCTCAAGCAGTTAGTGGCCTACGTGGGACTGGATCACTTCCTGGCCGGCCTGCGGGACTACTTCAGGGCGCACGCCTTCGGCAACGCAACCTTCGACGACCTGCTCGGTGCGCTGGAAAAGGCCTCCGGCCGCGACCTCTCCGACTGGGGCCGGCAGTGGCTGAAGACCACCGGACTCAACACCCTGCGACCGGACTTCGAGGTCGACGCCGACGGCCGGTTCACCAGGTTCGCCATCCGGCAGGGCGGGGCGACCCCCGGCGCGGGTGAGACCCGGGTGCACCGCCTGGCGGTCGGCGTCTACGCCGACAACGGATCGGGCAAACTGGTGCGCGCGCACCGCGAGGAACTCGACGTCGAGGGCGATGTCACCGAAGTGGCTGCGCTCCACGGTGTTCCGCGCGGCGAGCTGATCCTCGTCAACGACGACGACCTGACCTACTGCTCGATGCGGCTGGACGACGAGTCGTTGCGGACCGCGCTGACCCGGATCGCCGACATCGCCGACCCGCTGCCCCGCACCCTGGTGTGGTCGGCGGCCTGGGAGATGACCCGCGACGCCGAACTGAGGGCCCGCGACTTCGTCACCCTGGTGATGCGCGGCGTGCACGCCGAGACCGAGGTGGGTGTCGCGCAACGCCTGCTGCTGCAGGCCCAGGCGGCACTGAACTCCTACGCGGAACCCGATTGGGCGGCGCAGAGCGGCTGGCCTGCCTTCGCCGACCGCCTGGTCGAGCTGGCGCGGGACGCCGAGGCCGGCTCGGACCATCAACTCGCCCTCGTCAACGCGCTGTGCACCTCGGTGCTGTCCGAGCGGCACCTGACGCTGCTCGGTGATCTGCTCGACGGCGATCCGGCGGGCCACGGGCTGCCCGGGCTGAAGGTTGACACCGATCTGCGCTGGCGGATCGTGACCGCGCTGGCGGCGGGCGGGCGGATCGACGCCGAGGGCACGGCCACACCGTTCATCGACGCCGAGGTCACGCGTGACCCGACCGCCGCGGGCCGACGGCACGCCGCCGCGGCCGCCGCCGCCCGGCCGCAGGCCGAGGTGAAGGCGCACGCCTGGCGCGAGGTGATCGAGGACGACACCCTGCCCAACATCACCGCGCGGGCCATCATCGGAGGCTGGACCCAGCCGGGGCAGCGCGATCTGCTGCTGCCGTATACCCAGCGATACTTCGACTCGGTGGCCGCGGTCTGGGATCGGCGCTCCAGTGAGGTGGCGCAGACCGTCGTGGTCGGGTTGTACCCGTCCTGGGACATCAGCGCCGCGGCACTGCAGGCCGCCGACTGGTTCCTCGGCGGACTGCACGTACCGCCCGCGCTGCGCCGACTGGTGCTGGAAGGCCGCGCCGGGGTGGAACGCGCACTACGGGCCCGGGAGTTCGACGCGCGGTGACCGCATCCGGCGGCGCGGTGCCGACCGTCAGCACCCTGCTGGCGGCACTGCACGACGTCGGCGACCGTGGCCTCTACTTCGAGGACTCCTTCACAAGTTGGCATGACCACCTGCGGACGGCCGCGGCCGTCGGGGCGGCTCTGCGCGCCCGTCTCGACCCGTCCCGGCCGCCGCACGTCGGCGTCCTGCTGCAGAACACCCCGATGCACTCGGCGGTGTTGGCGGCCGCCGCAGTATCGGGGTTCGTGTCGGTCGGACTGAACCCGGTGCGCCGCGGCGCGGCCCTGGCCCGTGACATCGCCCGCGCCGACTGCCAGGTGGTGCTGTCCGAGGAGTCCTTCGAGGCGGCCTATGCCGACGCGCTGGCCGGAGTGGACCACATCGACGTCGACGCGCCCTCATGGGCCGCCGAGGTCGCCCGCCACTCCGGCGGGGAGATACCTTTCCCCACACCGGATCCCGGCGATCTGTTCATGCTGGTGTTCACCTCCGGCACCAGCGGCGATCCCAAAGCCGTCCGGTGCAGTCACGGGAAGGTCGCCGGGGCGGCGACGATGCTGGCGCAGCGGTTCGCCCTGGGGCCGGCCGACCGCTGCTACGTGTCCATGCCGTTGTTCCACTCCAACGCGGTGCTGGTCGGCTGGGCGGTCGCCCTCGCCGCGCGGAGCTCGCTGATCCTGCGGCGGAAGTTCTCCGCATCGCACTTCCTGCCCGATGTCCGGCGGTACGGCGCGACGTACGCCAACTACGTCGGCAAACCGCTGTCCTACGTGCTGGCCAACCCGGAGCGGGCCGACGACGCCGACAACACGCTTCGGGTGGTCTACGGCAACGAGGGCGCGGCCCGCGACATCGTCGCGTTCGCCAACCGGTTCGCGACGGTGGTCGTCGACGGATTCGGCTCCAGCGAGGGCGGTGTGGCGATCAGCCGTACGCCCGACACGCCGCCGGACGCCCTGGGCCCGCTGCCCCCCGAGGTCGAGATCCTCGACCTCGACACCGGCGAACCCTGTCCGCCCGGGGTGGTGGGCGAGTTGGTCAACGTCGACGGTCCCGGCCGCTTCGAGGGGTACTACAACGATCCCGCGGCCGACGCCGAGCGGATGCGCGGCGGGAAGTACCACAGCGGAGATCTCGCCTACCGCGACGCCGACGGCTGGGTGCGGTTCGCCGGGCGGCTGGGCGACTGGATGCGCGTCGACGGCGAGAATCTGGGCACCGCCCCCATCGAGCGGATCTTGCTGCGCCACCCCGCCATTCGGGAGGTGGCCGTCTACGGCATCCCGGCACCCGATGTGGGCGATGTGGTGATGGCGGCGGTAGTGCCGGCCGACGGCAGCGACCTGGACGCACCCGCGCTGCGCCGGTTCCTCGCCGCGCAGGGGGATCTCGGGATCAAGCAGTGGCCCAGCTATGTCCGGGTGACGGCGTCGCTGCCGCGGACCGAGACGTTCAAGGTCATCAAGCGCACCCTGATCGCCGAGGGAACCGCCTGCGCCGACGAGGTGTGGCGGATCGACCCTGAGGCCGGAATCCGTCCCGGCGGCTAGGGCCGGGAAACCCCCGCGGACATCACCCGGATGGCACTGAGCAGACCGTCGATCAGGTTGCCTTCCCGGAAGGAGGCGGCCGCTGCCGAAATACCCAGTGGGGCGACCGACTCGATACCGCGGCCGCGCACATCGGCCCCGTACACCACCTCGATGGACCGCTGATCCGGCGAGACGGCCAGCAGGACGGCGTTGTTCGGGGTCGGCACGTCGGCCAGCAGTTCGCGGGCGCGGGCCGCGGTGTCGGCGCCGAGGTCGCCGACGTACACGGCGAACCGGGCCTTGGATTGGCGGCTGCCGTAGGTCAGCGCGTCATCGAGGGCGATGAGGTCACGCTGTTCGAACAGGTACCGATTGGGCATGTTGTCCGGCTCGCTGGCGATGGACAGCCGCCCACTGGACGTGACGGCCCAGCCGGCGGGCAGGTCGTCAGAGGACACCCGGGCAACCGCGTGCTTACCACCCGCCACTTGCGCCACCTCCCACGTTGACCGGCGCCCCATCGTTGCCGGGGATTCTCTCGTCGGTGGCCGACCACAGCACCGGTGGACGGTTCCACTTCTCGGACAGCCGATAGGGGGTCGGCCGTTTCGCGGTGCGCAGATAGATCACGATGATCAGAACGATCAGGACTACGGGCAGCCCATGGGTCAGACCGGTACTCACGCCCAGAACCGTAGCGCACCCGCTGGGTTTTCAGGCCGCGCCGTCACCCAGATAGCGCACCCAGGCCGGATCGAGATCCTTCACCGTCGCCAGCAGCCGCCAATGCTGCCCCTTCGGCGAGGTGGGCACCAGCCTCAGCGTCCACCCCAGTTCGGCCAGCAATCGGTCCGCCTTGCGGCGGTTGCAGGTCGAACAGGCGGCCACACAGTTCTCCCAACTGTGCTCGCCGCCACGGCTGCGCGGGACCACATGGTCGACGGTATCGGCCTTGGCGCCGCAGTAGGCGCACCGGAAACCGTCGCGGTGCATCAGTGCGGCCCGGGTCATCGGCACCCGGGCCCGGTAGGGCACCCGCACATAGCTGCGCAGCCGGATCACCGACGGCACGGTGACCACCCGGTTGGCGGAGTGCACGACGGGTCCCGACGGGTCGTCGTGCACCACGTCGGCTTTGCCGCACAGCACCATCACCAGGGCACGCCGGATGGGCAGCGCCGTCAGTGGCTCATAGGTGGCGTTCAACAGCAGAACCCGCCGACGCCCCCAGAGGGAGCCATCGGCAGGGTGCCCGGGGTCGACACGCTGCAGGGCGGGGCGCGCGCCAGAGTTGCTCGGCACGTTCCGCTTGCGCTGCCCCATAGGTCCTCCGCAATCCAGTGCACCACGGATCGGCGGCGATCGCACGAAATTTTCGGCGTTGTTCGCGTCGTGTTCAATAGGGGGCGTGGGTGAGGCTCCGCAGAACTTCTACGACGCGGTGGGCGGCGCGGACACGTTCCGCACCATCGTCGCTCGCTTCTACGAGCAGGTTCGCGACGACGAGATCCTGCGGCCGATGTACCCCGAGGAGGACCTGACCGCCGCCGAGGACCGGCTGCGGATGTTCCTCGAGCAGTACTGGGGCGGGCCGCACACCTACTCCGAACAGCGCGGTCACCCGCGGCTTCGGATGCGCCACAGCCCGTTCCGGATCGGACTGCTGGAGCGGGACGCCTGGCTGCGCTGTATGCACACCGCGGTGGCCTCGATCGACTCCGCAACTCTCGACGACGTCCACCGCCGCGAACTGCTCGCCTATCTGGAGATGGCGGCCGACGCTATGGTGAACTCCGCGTTCTGACGCGGGACGGTCAACTCCGCGTTCTGACGCGGGACGGTCAACTCCGCGTTCTGACGAACAACTCCGGCCCGCCGCGGCGGCGGTACACCGAACCGAACCGGGCGTCGATCCGCAACCAGACCGGCGTCGCCCGGACCCTGACCACATCGCCCCCCGGACCACCCCCGTGCGCCCCCGGCGGTGGATCGCCGACGAACCCCATGGCCGTCAGCGCCAGCACGCACCGCATCGGCACCCCGACCGTCGCCCCGCCGCCACTGACCTCCAGCACCTGCTGGTCCATCAGTGACACCGGCGGACCGTGCGCGCCGCCGTGCTCGCGGGCCAGGTCGGCACCCTGCCGGGCCAGTTCCCCGAACACCGGCGCCGGAACGTCGTCGACGTGCACGAATCCGACCTCCGGCGGCAACGCCCCCCGCCAGGCCGAGTCCATCGGGAACCCGGGATCGACGCGCCCGTCGGCATCGGCACCACGCAGCCCGCGGAACAATGCGTCCGCCGCACAGGTCATATCGGCGGGCTGAATCGACCCGGGCACCACCCGAACCGCCAGCACGTCGAATCCGGTGGCCATCCAGGCGCCGAGCAGTCCGTCGGCTCGGACGCGCAACCGGATGACCGCGGCCTCGTCCAGACGCAACGCGCGCTCGGTGAACGCGAGCAGGTCGCCACGGCCCGCCGGATCGACCCGCAACATCAGCGGGTCCAGCGTTGCAGGTACTCCCGGTGTGCCGGCGAGAGCCGGACCAGCCGCTGTTCGGCGATGTGGACCGCGGCGAGTTGCGTCTCGGCGATCACCGAGGGCTTGGTGTCCGGGGCGGCTCCGACCGGTCGCACCTCATAACCGATGGTGAAGTCCACCGCCCGGCACCGCTCGGTCCACATGGTCACCTGCAGCGGTGAATCGGCAAGGCGCAGTTGGCCTTTGTAGAGCACCTTCACCTCGTGGATGAGCAGGCCGATGGTCGCGATGTCGTCGGCGAAGGGCTCGGCGAGGAAGTCCACCCGAGCCTCTTCGAGGATGGTGACCATCGTCGCGTGGTTGATGTGCTGGTACATATCGATATCCGACCAACGCACGTGAACGCCGGTCGTGAACGTCGCGGCGCGCGAGGGGTCAGCCACCCGTACGGCCCCCGACGCCGGTCGCCTCGCCGGTCGCTCTGGTCATGCTCCGGATCTGACGTGCCGCCACCGACAGCGTGGCCAGGTCGCGGGCGTCGCCCTCGTAGATCTCGGCCAGCGTCCGCCGGGCCCGCTGCACCCGCGAACCGTTGCCGTGCTCCCATTCGGCGATCTTCTGCGGGCCGGTCTCCCCCGGCTCGCCCACCGCCAAGACATCGAAACACAGCGCCCGCAGCGATCCGTAGATGTCATCACGGACCGCCAGCCGGGCCAGCGCTTGCCACCGGTCATCCCGAGGCAGCCCGGAGACCGCGGTGAGCAGGCCGTCGGTGCCCAGATAGTCCATCAGGGCGAAGTAGGTGTCGGCCACTTCGGCGGGGTCGCTGTCGGTCACATCGGCGATGTCGATCACGTCGAGCAGGCTGTAGAAGTACAGCCCGGCGGCCACGGTGTAGGCCAGATCCGCGGGCACGCCGCCGGCGACGAACTCGCCGGCCTCCTTCTCCACGATCGCCCGATCGTCGCCCCGCAGCCACTGCGACATCCGCGGCGCCAACTCGGCCACCTTGGCGGCGAACCGGCTGATCTCCGCGCCCACCGCCAGCGGCTGGGGCCGGAAGTTCAGCAGCCAGCGCGCCGCTCGGTCCAACAGACGCCGCAGGTCCAGCGTCATCCGGTCGGTGAGGGCGGCCGGCACCCCGGCCGCCCCGGCGGCACGGATGCGCCGCCACGTCGTTTCGATACCGAAGATGGCGTCGGCGGCCGCGAACGCGCGCACCGCGTCGACGGGCCCGACACCGGCATCCTCGGTGACGCGGTAGGCGAAGGTGATGCCGCCGACGTCGACCACGCTGTTCACCAGCATCGTGGCCACGATCTCCCGCCGCAGTTGGTGGTGGCGGATCTCCTCGGCGAACCCGGTGGCCAATTGCGTCGGGAAGTAGGACGGCAAGCGCCCGGCGAAGACCTCCTGGTCGGGCAGGTCGCCGGCCAGGACGTCGTCTTTGAGGGTGAGCTTCACGTGCGCCATCAGCGTTGCCAGTTCCGGTGAGGTCAGACCGAGTCCGATCTCCTCGCGCCGCCAGATCTCCTTGTCGGCGGGAAGCGCCTCCAGCGCCCGGTTGAGCCCACGCTGCTCCTCCAGTTGGCGGATCTGACGGGCGTGCACGTTGAGGAGCGCGGCGGCGTTCGCGCGGCTGGTGCCCATCAGATCGTTCTGGTCGCTGTTGTCGGTGAGGACCAGCCGGGAAACCTCGTCGGTCATGGAGGCCAACAGCGCGGTCCGCTCAGCGGGGTCGACCCGGCCGGCCTGGACCAGCGAATCGATCAGGATCTTGATGTTGACCTCGTGGTCGGAGCAGTCGACGCCGGCGGAGTTGTCGAGGGCGTCGGTGTTGATCCGGCCACCACACAGATCGAACTCGACCCGGCCCAGTGCGGTGACGCCGAGGTTTCCGCCCTCACCGATCACCTTGGCCCGTACCTGATTGGCGTTGACCCGCACGGTGTCGTTGGCGCGGTCCCCGACAGCGGCGTCGGACTCCACCTCGGCCTTGATGTACGTGCCGATGCCGCCGTTGAACAGCAGGTCGACCGGGGCCCGCAGGACCGCGCGGATCAGTTCCGGCGGGGTCATCTCGGTGACCCCCTCGTCGATACCGAGGGCACGGCGCATCGGCTCGGTGACCGGAATGGACTTCTGCTGGCGGCTGAACACCCCGCCACCGGGGCTGATCAACGCCGGGTCGTAGTCCTCCCAACTGGACCGAGGGAGGTCGAACAGCCGCCGGCGCTCGGCGAACGATCGGGCGGCATCCGGATCGGGGTCGACGAAGATGTGCCGGTGGTCGAAGGCCGCGATCAGCCGGATGTGTTCGGAGAGCAACATGCCGTTGCCGAACACATCACCGCTCATGTCACCGACGCCGACGACGGTGAAGTCCTCGGTCTGGGTGTCCACTCCCATCTCCCGGAAGTGCCGGCGCACCGACTCCCAGGCACCCTTCGCGGTGATACCCATCGCCTTGTGGTCGTAGCCCACCGATCCGCCGGAGGCGAAGGCGTCGCCCAGCCAGAAGCCCCGGGACGTGGCGACCTCGTTGGCGATATCGGAGAAGGTGGCCGTGCCCTTGTCGGCGGCCACCACCAGGTAGGAGTCGTCACCGTCGCGACGCACCACCCGTGCCGGCGGCACCACCCGACCGGTGGCCCGGTCCACGTTGTCGGTGACGTCGAGCAGGCTGCCGACGAACAACCGGTAGCACTCGACACCCTCGGCGCGGTGGTCCGCAGCGGGTTGCTTCACCACGAAACCGCCCTTGGCCCCAACCGGAACGATCACCGCGTTCTTGACCGCCTGGGCCTTCACCAGGCCGAGGACCTCGGTGCGGAAGTCCTCGCGGCGATCGGACCAGCGCAGCCCGCCACGGGCGACATGGCCGAAACGCAGGTGCACACCCTCAACCCGGGGCGAGTAGACGAAAATCTCGAACTTCGGCCGCGGCAGGGGCAACTCGTCGATGAGTTCCGGATTGAGCTTGAGCGCCAGGGTGTTGCGTGCGCGTGCGGATCCGGGGTCGGTGACGAAGTAGTTGGTGCGCAGCGTCGCCTCGATCATGGACGCGAAGGCCCGCAGCACCCGGTCGGTGTCGAGGCTGGTCAGTGCGTCGATATCGGCCGCGACCGCATGGGCCGCCGCCCGGGCGTCGCGTCCGTTGGCCGCGGAGTCCGGATCGAAGATCGCCTCGAACAGCGCGACCAAGGATACCGCCGTGCGCGGGTTGGCGTTCAGCACGGCCTCGATGTGGGCCTGGCTGTAGGGGAAGCCCGCCTGCCGCAGGTACTTGGCGTACGCGCGCAGAATGACGACCTGTCCGGAGTCCAGTCCGGCGCGCAGCACCAGTTCGTTGAATCCGTCGACCTCGGCGGCGCCCTGCCAGACGGCGGTGACGGCGGCGGTGAACCGGTCCGCCATCGCTTCCCAGCCCTCCGGCGTGGTCTCCGGCATCGTCGCGTCCATCTTGATGACGAACTGGTAGATCCAGACATCGAGCCCGTCCGGTCGGGTGACGGTGAACGGCCGTTCCTCGAGGACCTCGACGCCCATGCTCTGCAGGACCGGCAACAGCCGGCTCAGTGACGCCGAGTAGCCGCCGAGGTACCAGGTGAGGAAGGCCTCGCGGTCGGCGTGGCCGGGCTCGAGTTGCAGGCGCACCCCGTCGGGGGTCACCGACTCGATGAAGCCGATGTCGTTGAGTGCCTCCTTGGGGACGACGACGGCCTGTTTGTACTCCTCCGGAAACGCCTCCGCGTAGTGCTCGACGACGCCACGGTCGACCGGTCCGCCGGCCGCTGAACCCAGCAGCCGGTCAGCCCAGGTGCGGGCGGCATCGGTCAGCAGTTCCTGGATGCGCAGTCGGTTGGTGTCGGTGCTGTCGATCGGGAAGGACGATCGGGAGTCCGGCAACCGGACGGTGAAATGGACGACGGCCCAGGGCGATTCGCTGACATGCGCGGTGTAGTCGATCCCCTCGCCGCCGAATTCGCGCGTGAGGATGTCCTGCATCGCCAGCCGGACCCCGGTGGTGTAGCGGTCCCGCGGCAGGTACACCAGGCACGAGACGAAGTGGCCGAGTTGATCCGCGCGCAGGAACAGCAACGCCCGCCGGCGCGATCCGAGTTCGATGACCTCCTGGGCCATCTCCAGCAGTTGGGCGGGCTCGAGGGCGAACAGTTCCGGCCGCGGAATGGTCTGGAACACCTCGAGCAGCAGCTGACCCGGGTGGGCGGGGTCGCTCTCCGATTGGGTCAGCGCCTGCTGGACCCGGCGGGCCACCAGCGGAATCTCCAGCACGTTGGCGTTCCGCGCGGCGGCGGTGAACAGGCCGACGAACCGGTGCTCGATACCCCACGTCTGACCGGCGGGCTGTTCGCGTACCACCAGGATGTACGGGTAGGCGCCGTAGCGCAGGAAGCTGGGCATGGTGGCCTGGGCCAGCACCAGCAGCTCATCGGGTGTGCTCAACTGGGGCAGCACCTCGGTGCGCAGGCGGGCGACGCCGAGCCGACTGGCCTCGTCGGCGCGGGCCTCTCCCGCGCCGACGGTGCAGCGCAGTGCGCCGAGCACGACGAAGTTCCCCTCCAGCATCCAGCGCAGCACGGCGGCGACGTCGGCGCGGTCCGGTTGCGGGAATCGGACTCCGTTGTCGGCGTCCATGGCGTCGGCCAGGTCACGCACGGAGTTCGTGAGCGCCGCGGAGTCCGCGGTGACCTGACGCGCGTCGGCGACCACCATCGGCAGCAGGCGGACCACCTCTGCCAGGGCACGCCAGTTGACCGGGTGCGACAGATCAGCGGTGATCCAGGACTCGGGGATCGCGGGCCCACCGGTGTCGACCCCGATCAGAACCCCGTCGGCGTCGCGCGTCACCACCGGCGACGTATGCGTCAGCGACAGATAGCCGACACCGAGTCGGTGCAGCAGCACCGTGATCGAATCCACCAACGCGGCGGCCTGATCGGTGACCACCCGTAAGACCGGACCGGATGAATCCTCGTCAACCTCGACCAGCGTTTCGCCGGGACTACGTCGTTGCGCCAACCGCTCTGAGACCGTCACCCATGCGACATTAGTCCCGGGTGAGCCGACGGTGGGTCACTCTGTGCGGACGCGCCGCCTCAGCCCCGAGTCGTTCGACCTTGTTCTCCTCGTAGGCGCCGAAATTGCCCTCGAACCAGAACCACTTGGCCTCGTTCGACGAGTCGCCCTCCCAGGCCAGGATGTGGGTGCAGGTGCGGTCCAGGAACCAACGATCGTGGGAGATGACCACCGCACAGCCGGGGAACTTCTCCAGTGCGTTCTCCAGCGAACCGAGGGTCTCGACGTCGAGGTCGTTGGTCGGCTCGTCGAGCAGCAGCAGATTGCCCCCCTGCTTGAGGGTCAGGGCGAGATTGAGCCGGTTACGCTCGCCACCGGACAACACTCCGGCCGGCTTCTGCTGGTCGGGGCCCTTGAACCCGAACGCCGACACGTAGGCGCGCGAGGGGATCTCGTTCTGCCCGACCTCGATGTAGTCCAGGCCATCGGATACCACCTGCCAGACCGTCTTCTTGGGGTCGATACCGGCCCGGGTCTGGTCGACGTAGCTTAGCTTGACCGTCTCGCCGACGCGGACGGTGCCGCTGTCCGGCTTCTCCAGCCCGACGATGGTCTTGAACAGCGTGGTCTTGCCGACACCGTTGGGCCCGATCACTCCGACGATGCCGTTACGCGGCAGGGTGAAGGACAGATCCTTGATCAGGATCCGGCCGTCGTACCCCTTGTCGAGATGTTCGACCTCGACCACGACACTGCCCAGCCGCGGACCGACCGGGATCTGGATCTCCTCGAAGTCGAGTTTGCGGGTCTTCTCGGCCTCGATCGCCATCTCCTCGTAGCGCTGCAGGCGGGCCTTGTTCTTGGCCTGCCGGGCCTTGGCGCCGGAGCGCACCCAGGCGAGTTCCTCCTTCAGCCGCTTCTGCAGCTTCTGATCCTTCTTGCCGGCGACCTCAAGGCGCTCGGCTTTCTTCTCCAGGTAGGTCGAGTAGTTGCCCTCGTACGGATAGGCCCGGCCGCGGTCGAGTTCGAGAATCCACTCCGCGACGTTGTCCAGGAAATAGCGGTCGTGGGTGACCGCGAGGATCGCGCCCTTGTAGGCGGCCAGGTGCTGCTCGAGCCACAGCACGCTCTCGGCGTCGAGGTGGTTGGTGGGCTCGTCGAGCAGCAGCAGGTCCGGCTTGCTCAGCAGCAGCTTGCACAGCGCCACCCGGCGCTTCTCGCCGCCGGAGAGATGGGTCACCGGCTCGTCGGGCGGCGGGCAGCGCAGCGCGTCCATCGCCTGCTCCAGCTGGGAGTCGACATCCCAGGCGTCGGCGGCGTCCAGCTCCTCCTGGAGCTTGCCCATCTCCTCCATCAGCTCGTCGGAGTAGTCGGTGGCCATCAGTTCGGCGACCTCGTTGTACCGATTGAGCTTGGCTTTGATCGCCACGCCCGCTTCGACGTTCTCCCGCACCGTCTTGGTCTCGTCGAGCTCGGGCTCCTGCATCAGGATGCCGACCGTCGCTCCGGTGGCCAGGAACGCGTCGCCGTTGTTGGGCTGATCCAGGCCGGCCATGATCTTCAGGACGCTGGACTTACCGGCACCGTTGGGTCCGACCACGCCGATCTTGGCTCCCGGCAGGAAGGACAGGGTGACGTCATCGAGGATGACCTTGTCGCCGTGTGCCTTACGGACCTTGCGCATGGTGTAGATGAATTCCGCCACGGCGACCATCCTAGGTTGGCGGCCACGCCGGTCCGCCCCGGCGTGACCACCACCGCCCCTACGCCGAAACGGCCAGTTCGTCGACGTCGACCTCAGTCGGCACATCCCGGACGTCCTCGGCGTCCTCGGCCGGACTCCCAGCGGACTCCTCGGAAGCCTCCCCGGTACCGTCTGCCGCCGACTGCTTGGGCTGTTCGATCCGGACGATCACCCGCGACAGGTCCGGGCCGACGGCGGTGGCCCGCATCTCCAGCGAGGACCGCTTCACGCCTTCCCGATCCTCGTACTCGCTGGTGTGAACGGTGCCCGTGGCGATGACCGGGGTGCCCTTGTACAGCGCCGCCCCCACGCCGGTGACGAGCCTGCCCCAGCAGTTGACGGTGACGTAGAGGGTGTTTCCCGGCTCCCACGTCCCCTCGGCGGTCCGGCGACGCGAGTTGGCGGCCACCCGGAAGCTGATCACCTCCTGGCCGGCCACCACCCGCCGGCGCGGGTCGGTGATGATGCGGCCGACAACGGTCATGGATGTCTCGAACATGGTGTGGTGTCCCTTCTGAGAACGTGTCGCGAACTGCGGGTCGCCATCGTCGGCGCCTGCACCCACCAGTGGGCACGACGACACCGACGGAACCCGTCCGCCGGCAGCGGTCAACGACCCGATGTGTGGATGGCGGGCGCGCTGGGGATGGATCGGCGTCCCGCACGCCACCGGACGAGCACGACCACCAGGACAACCACCAGGGCCACCTCGCCGGCCACCACGGCAATCGACCCGCCGAGACGCTGATCACCGAGCAGGTCGGTGTGCCAGGGCAGGTGCAGCGACCGGTAGTACCGCTCCCCCAGCACCGTCGTCATTCCCCTCAGCGTCACGGCGAAGAGCGCGAACACCAGGATGGCGGTCGACACCATGCCGATCCTGTCCATCGGGGGGATCGTCCGCGGAGTCGGATCGACCCCGATCACCGCCCAGAAGAAGAGGTAGCCGCTGAGCAGGAAGTAGAGGTTCATCAGCAGGTGGGACGGGTGATTGCTGACCGCGACGCCGAAAATCCCGCCGAGATAGAACACCCAGAACCCGGCGACGAACAGCGCGGTGGCAACCACGGGATGGGTGAAGAACCGCGACCACCGACTGTGCAATGCGGACTGCAGCCACTCCCGCGGCCCGGGCGGGTTGCCCTCGCCGGCCGACGGCAGCGCGCGCACCGCCAGCGTCATCGGTGCGCCGATGACCAGCAGGATCGGGATGAGCATCGACAGCAGCAGGTGGCCCACCATGTGCATGCTGAACATCGCCGGCATGTAGCGGCCCAGACCCGATGAGGTGGTGACCAGCAGCAGCGCGCAGCCGAGCAGCCAGGCGACCGTCCGGCCGGGCGGCCACCCGTCGCCGCGACGACGCAGCCGGATCACCCCCGCCGCGTACAGCGCGGCCAGCACAACCGCGACCGTGCCGAAGATCAGGTCGAATCGCCAGTCCAGCAGGATTCGGGCCGGGGTGGGCGGAGCGGGGAGGTCGTATCCGATGGCCACCTCGGCGGGCGACGGGTCGGACTGCCGCGGCGGCGGGGGCGGTGTCCGACCCAGACCGACGGCGATGCCGATGGCGACCCCGAAGACCAGTGCCTCGGTCAGCGCCAGCCTGAGCAGCGGGCCGACGGCGGCCGGGTCTGCGTGCAGTGCCGTCACCGCGATGCGCCGCTGCAGCCAGCCGATCAGCCCCAGTCCTCCCAGAGCGGCGAACTTGGCCACCACCAGCCAGCCGTAGGGCGTGGTGAACAGGTCGGCGGGGCGCACCCTGATGAGCGCGTTGACGATTCCCGACAACGCCATGGCGACGAAGCAGCACAGCGCGACGGCCGAGAACCGGCGGGCGGCCAGCGCCGCGAACTCGGAATCGGCCGATGTCGCGGTGCGCACTGCGGAAGCCAGCAGCGCCAGCAGTCCACCCGCCCACAACGCCCCAGCCACCAGATGGATCAGCAGGCTGCTGGCCGCCAGGTCATGGGAACCACCCGCGGCGGAATGCCCGGTCAACCCCAGCGGCACCAACGTCGCCAGGGCACCGAGCAGCAAGGCCGGCGTGGGCGACCAGCGCAGTACCGGCGTGGCGGCCGCCGCCACGATAACAGCGAGAAAAGCCGTCCACCGCCAGGCGTCGGCGGTGTCGACCAGATCGGCGATCCGCCATATCGCCACCGGGTCGAGATGCTCGCGCAGCGGCTCACCGGAGACGTCGGAGATCGTCAGGGGCACAAGCAACGCCGCGCAGGCCGCCCAGACCAGAGCAGCGTTGCGGGCCATCCGCAGGGCACGGTAGCCGGCGGCGTCGAGCACCCCGCCGGCCTGCGGCGGCACCAGGAACGCGGCGAACAGGAAGCCGCCGACCGCGATGACGGCGGCGATCTCACCGGCGGCCCGCACGAACGGCAACCCGACCGTGGTGACCGGCCCCGGGTCGGGAAGACCGGTGGCGGTCAGCGCGTCCGCGAGTGACAGCACCCCGATGCCGGCGGCGACCAGTCCGGCGACGACGGCCACCGCCGACAGCACCGGCCACACCGGGTTGGAGCCGTCCCGGGTGATCCCCCGGCCGGCCGACGACGTCACCCGATCAGCGTAGGGACCCTAGGGCTGCGCGGCGTAATCGAAGTTGATGGAGTCGCCCTCCACCGAGGTCGCGGTCAGAACGGCCTCGACGCTGTTGGTGTCGCTGAACACCACGTCGCAGGTGGCGGTCTTACCCTTCTCGCCGACCAGGTCCTGCCTGCAGGTCACCGACTGCGGGGCGTTGCCCGCCTTGGTCAATCTCTCGGTGAGGTCCTTCTGCAGGTCGGCGGCGCTGGCCGACGGCGTCTTTCCCGTCTTGACCTCCACGGAGCCCGAACACCCGGTCAGCCCGGCGCCGAGCAGTCCGAATGCGGCGAGGGCTGCTGCGCACGCAGCGAGGTTGGTCGTCTTCATCGCTGTCCTCCGAGTCCCGGGTCATCAAACCCATCGGACGATAACAACGAATGCGACGGTCCGCGGGTTTACCGCCCGACCGGCGCTGCGCCGGACTCCCGAAGCTGCGCCTCCCGGGCGTAGAACTGCTCGGTTGACACCGTGTGCACCTGGTCCATATCGGCCAGCACGGCGCGTAATTCGTGGACGAATGCGCGGCGCCGGTCCCGCAGGTCGGGCGACGGCGTCAGCAGCTTCTGGTCGGCGGCCACCTGACGGGCGGTCGCGAACAGCAGCGCGGACACCGACTCGTTACTGCGCACCAACCCCTGGGCGGCGTACTGGCTACCCACCCCGAGCGCCCGCTGGGTCAGTTCCTTGTCGTCGATGTCGACCGGCGCGTCGCACAGCACGTCCGCGACGATCTCGTAGGCCTCGAAGAACGGCCGGAGCATGGCGTTGGCCATCAACGGCCGCTTGGCGCGCAACAACGAAGCGACGGCGTCCGGCCCGGCATCGAGCTGGGCCTCCCAGTCGTGGTTCCACTCCAGTTCTTCGGCGATGTTCCTGCGGAAGGTGGCCGAATCGGCGAAATAGAAGTCGAACTTCAGCAGCGAACGAATCCGCATCGCCTGCGCCCAGAAGGCGTCGATCCGCTCACCCTCGGCCGCGCGGGCGGCGTGCAGCAGCGCCAGTTCGACGATCGAGGTCTCCAGAAAGGCGTGGATCAGCGAGTTGCGGTAGAACGACGCCTCCAGCTCCTGCTCGGGGGCGATCCGCCACACCGGCTCGCGGCCACCGTCGACCCGGGTCACCGGATGCCCGTTGGACAGCGCGTCCACCGCCGCCCGGACCCCGTCGGCGGAGTGCAGACGCAGGGCGCTGTTGGTCATCGGTGTCTTCTTGCGCTCCAGGTAGTCCAGCGAATCCTGCAGTGTGTGGTGCAACTGCCGCAGTGTCAGGGCCCGACCGCGGGTGGCCAACAGGACCGCGGACACCAGGCTGGTGGCGTTGATCGGGGTGGCCCGCTGGATACGCCAGGCGACCTCAATGGCCATCTTCTGCATGGCCAGGCGCTTGGCGGCCTCGTCGCCGGCGATCGGGCCCCCCGGCTCACCGAGGTATTGCCGCATCGACACCGCCTCGGGGAAGCGGACGTAGATCTTGCCGTAGTTGCGTTCGCCCTGCGCCTTGATGAAGTTGACCAGCCACTCGGCGCCCTCGGGGATCTTCTCCCCACCGCGGGCGTACGCGGCGTACTCGGCGGTCTCGTGCAACTGGTCGAAACTGATCGACGTCGGCTGCAGCAGGATGTCCTCGCTGCGGCCGTCGAGGTAGGCGTCCGCGACGTAGGACAACAGACCGAGCTTGGGCGGCAACATCTTTCCGGTACGAGACCGGGTGCCCTCGATGGACCAGCTGAGGTTGAACCGCTTCTGCACGATGTAGCCGACGAACTGGCGAAGCACGTACTTGTAGAGCGGGTCGTCGAGCTTGCGGCGCAGGAAGATGACACCCGAGCGGCGCATCAGCGGACCCATGAATCCGAAGGACAGGTTGATGCCGGCGAACGTGCACGCCGGGGGCAGCTTGTTCTCCTGAAGCGCCACCGGCACGACGACGCCGTCCAGGTAGGACCGGTGTGACCACAGGAACACCGCGGGGTGGTCCTCCAGGGCACGGCGCATCGACTCGATCTGCGCGGAGTCGTAGTCGATCCGGGGGTCGAAGCCCCGGCTGAAGATGGTGCGGCCCAGATTCGGGATGAGATCGACCGAGAATCGGCTCCACCCGGTCGCGAGCTCATTCAGCATCACTTCGGCCTTCTCCGGGCTGGCTCCCGGGATGCCTTCCATACCGTTGATGAACCGGGTGGACGCCATCAGTTCGTCGGTGATGAGCCGCGGCGACTTGTAGGCCGGCCCGAGCAGCCGCAGTTCGATTCGCTCGACCGCCAACGCCGCCCGGCGAAGGACGAATTTGGCGAAGTCCTGGGGGGTCGCCCCGACGGTGTTCTCCCGCCACTGCTGGCGCAACTCGCCCACCGTCGCCGGTTCACCGGCCACGATCCGGGCGCGCGAGGGGTCCTTGCGCAGAATCGCGCGCTGCAGAACCTGCGGGGGCCGGTAGGTGTCCCGACCGGAGATCAGGCCGGCGAGCTTCACCCGGGTGGGCAGACCGCCCGGCACCCAGAACACCCGGACCGGGATGACGGTCCGGTCGTCGTCCACGCCGAGTTCCCCGACGAGTTGCTCGACCAGTTGTGGCGTCGCTTCGTCATGCGGCAGGCGCAGCACCTCGACGCGGGTCCCCGGGTGCGCGGCGCGCTGGGTCCGCAGCCAGTCGTTGAGGAGGTCAAATTCGGCCTTGGACGACACCGAGGCCAGCACCAGCGCGTCGTCGGTGGTGGAGAAGTCGGTGAGGTAGTCGGTGGCACTCATCGGCGGCCTTTCACTCGGGTGCTGCTCGGCTGGGCGTCGGTGGGCTGCTTCTCAGCCGCCGGCGCCGTCTCCGTCGTCGTATCAGGGTCCGGCGTCCCCGTCGGCGCCTTCGTGGCGGCAACCTTCTTTGCGGGCGCCTTCTTCGCGGCGGTCTTTTGCGCAGCGGTCTTTTGCGCAGGGGTCTTTTGCGCAGGCGCCTTCTTGGCGGGTGCCTTCTTGGCCGGCGCCTTCTTGGCCGGCGACTTCTTCGCCGGCGCACGCCGCGCGCGGTAGAGCTCCGCATCGGGAACCTCCCCGACCGGCCAGTCCTTGAGCGTGTCGACGTAGAGTTGGCGCACCTCGGCGATCCGCTCGGTGAGGTCCTCCAACGTCCAATCCGCGACCGACAGCGGCGGATAGACGACGACGTCCACCTTGCCCGGGTGCAGCGTCGAGGAGTTCCGCGCCGAAATCACCTCGGCATTGCGGATGACGATCGGCACGATCGGCACTCCGGCGGACATCGCCAGCCGGAACGGCCCCTTCTTGAACGGGCCGACCGAACGGGTGTCCAGTCGGGTGCCCTCGGGAGCGATCACCACCGACAGCCCCTTGCGGGCCAGCTCCTCAGCGCTGCGCAGCGACTCCACCGCGGACTTCTGATCCTCGCGGTCGATGAACACGGTGTCGACGAGCTTGCCGATAGTGCCGACGATCGGGTCGTTCTGCAACTCCTTCTTACCCACGCCGGTCCAGTTGTCTTTGACCAGTGCTCCGACGATCACCGGGTCGAAGTTGTTGCGGTGATTGAAGATGAATATCGCGGGCCGCTTCTTCTTGAGGTTCTCCGCACCCAGCACGTTGAGGGTGACCCCGTTGATCGCCAGCAGTAACTGGGGGAACGCGGTGGTGAAGAAATTGACCCCGCGGCGTCGGGAACGGGTGAGCAGTCCCCAGCCGACGGCACCGTAGGCGGCGGGGACGATGGAGCCGGCCCCCAGCAGGTTGCGGACCTGACCGACCAGTCCGCCACGGCCTCGACTGCTGAATTCAAGGATCGGCCAGCCGCGCTTGCGCGCCACCTCGCGCATCTTGTCGCCGGGGTTGGTGGGGCGAGGGTTGCCCACCAGGTACATCAGCGCGACGTCCTCGTCACCGTCTGCGTAGAAGTAGCTGTCGGCCAAGTCGATGTCGTTCTGGGCGGCGAACTCCTGCACGGCGTCGGCCTTGCCCGGCCCCCAGAGGATCGGGGTGATGACCCGTCCCGTCAGGGCACCGTCGCCGTCGACCTCGAACCGGTTGGTCAAGGTGTTCGGAATACCGAGGAAACGGGCGACCGGCTCCGCCTGAATGGTCAGCGCCGAGGAGCTCAGCACCACAGTGTGGCCACGATCGAGATGGGCCTGAACCAACTCCCGCATCTCGGGATAGATGCGCTTCTCGATCTGCTCGACGAACAGCCGCTCGCCGATCTGCAAGAGGTCGCTGTAGGACCGGCCGCGCAACGCGCTGGAGGCCTTGTTGATCAGCGTCTCGAACTCCATGCCGCCGAGTTGATGGTTGAGCCCGGCGGCGATCATGCTGATCAGCTCGCCGACGCCCATGTCACGGCTGCGGAACCGCTCCCGGGTCAGGATCACCGCGGTGAACCCCGCGACCAGGGTGCCGTCGAGGTCGAAGAACGCCCCGACCCGGCGTCCGGGCGGACTGGCCGCCACCTCGGCGACCGAACCGGGTACGCGCATATCGCGTGGTTGCGTTTCACTCATGAGTAGGCCACCGATCCGTTCTTCGGGTGCGGGTGTGCTTGGGCTGGTTCGGAAAAAGACGCCGGAGCGACCCGGGCGCGGGTGTCACCGGTGAGGGCCAGAACCTCGTCGAAACCGTCCCGGAGGCACTGGGCGAACAGATCGGGGTGGGCGATCGAGGCGCAGTCGTAGCGGGCGGTGACGGTCGCGAAACCGCCCCGCGATACCAGCACCACCATCATCGCCACACCCGGCAGCGGCCCGATCCCGTACTGCCGCAACACCTTCGCGCCGGCGAGGTAGGTGTCACCCGGGAACACCGGAACGTTGCTGGCCTGCACGTCAGAGGCGATCACCGTGGAACTCATCGCCTGGATCACCGCGTCGGGCAGCAGGCTCAGCAGCGGTGCCACCGCGCCCACGACGTCGATGGCTGCCTCCTCCCGCCGGGAGATCATCTGCTTGCGGATCTTCTGGACCCGGACTCCGGGGTCGACGACACCCACCGGTGCGGCCAGATTGACCCCGGCGAAGCGGTTTCCGCCCGCCGGGTCGGCGTCGGCCCGCAGATTGACCGGCACCGCCATCGGCAGCGTGCCGATCGGCACGCCCAGCGCCTCGTGGTAGCGGCGCAGCGCGCCGGACAGACCCGCCAGGTAGGCGTCGTTGATGGACCCCTCGGCCGCGTGCGCCGCCCGGTGCAGATCACCCAGTCGCATCTCGACCGCCTCGGTGCGGGTCGACAGGCTGCGGCGGCGCAGCAGCGGCGAGGGCTCGGCGGCGCGGCTGACCATCCGCCGACCCGAACGGGCGTAGTCGATGGCGCCGAACAACGCCGATGCCGGGTTGCGGGCCGCCCTGCCCAGCACCGACAGGCCGTCGGCGACGCCGTCTGCCACCCCGCCGAGCAGCGCCCTGGGCAGGTGAGTGAGACCGGCGCGCGCCAGGTCGGCACCCGTGACATCCTCCGGCACCGGGATCGGCGGTGCCGGCCGACGCGGCGGGTTCGGCTCAAGGTCGTAGATCTCGGCGAACATCGCGGTGGCACCCACCCCGTCGGCGACGGCGTGGCTCAGGTGCAGCAGCGTCGCAGCTTTTCCACCCTCGAGTCCCTCGACGAGGGTCACGGTCCACAGCGGACGGGAGATGTCCAGCGGCGACTGCAGCATCACCTCGGCGAGGTCGAGCACCTCGCGCAGTGTTCCGGGTTCGGGCACCCGGACCCGGCGCACGTGGAAGTCGAGGTTGAAGTCGGGGTCGACGACCCAGCGGGCCGGGGCGACCGGCAGGGTCGGCACCACCACCCGTTGCCGCAGCCGCAGCGCCTTGCGGGAAGCGTTGTCGAACCGGTTCCGGAACTCGCGCCAGTCCGGCGCGGAGTCCAGAATCTCCAGCGCCATGATTCCAGAGCGGGTCCGCGGGTTCGCCTCCCCGCGATGCATCAGCAGGTCGAAAGCGCTCAACTCGGACGGCAGCGCCGGCGCCTCCCCAGGGCCGCTCATCGACACCGCCTCACCCGGTCAACACGTTCTGCTCTGGACCGTCCTTCTCCAGATCGTCGGATCGTCCGACTCGCCCCCAAACCTAGACCGAACACACCGGGTACCGGGCTGGATCAGCCGACTCGACCAACGTGGCCCGCGGGACAGGTGCGTCGCGGACATCACCACCGAGCGTCTTAAACTGAGCCCACCACTGCCTCCGTAGCTCAGGTGGATAGAGCAAGGGCCTTCTAATCCCTAGGTCGCACGTTCGAGTCGTGCCGGGGGCGCAGATGTGAATTTTGGGGTCTGTTGTAGCGCGGACGCTGTCCGGGCTACCCGAGTCGACCATCGCCGGCGGGTGGAAGCGCCATCGTTCGACAGGCGAACTGAGCGATTAGGGCCGATAATCGGCTGACTCGATCCAGGAGGAGCACATGACGGCCCCGTCAATCGGCCTGATCCAGCAGATGTTGCGCAGACGGCCCGTCATCGGCGCGCCCGTCGCACACGGCGCTTCCGATCACCTGAAACGCAGTATTGGCACGTTCCAACTCACGATGTTCGGTGTCGGCGCCACCGTCGGCACCGGCATCTTCTTCGTGCTGGGCGTGGCGGTACCAGAAGCCGGTCCGGGGGTTGTTGTCTCCTTCGTGATCGCCGGAGTCGCTGCCGGACTCGCCGCGGTCTGCTACGCCGAACTCGCCTCAGCCGTTCCCGTCTCCGGGTCCACCTACTCCTACGCCTACACCACTCTCGGCGAGCTGGTCGCCATGGGTGTGGCGGCCTGCCTGCTGCTCGAGTACGGCGTCTCCACCGCCGCGGTAGCGGTGGGCTGGAGCCAATACGTGAACAAGCTGCTCGATAATTTCTTCGGCCATCACCTGCCCCAGGCCCTCTCCGCTGCGCCATGGGGTGAGGCATCCCCGGGAATCATCAACCTTCCCGCTGTCGTGTTGGTCGGGATGTGCGCCGTCCTGCTCATCCGCGGCGCCAGCGAGTCGGCGAAGGTCAACACCATCATGGTGCTGATCAAGCTCACCGTTCTGGGGATGTTCGCCGTCATCGCCGCAACCGCCTTCGAGACCGATCGGTTCGCTGAGTTTGCGCCCTTCGGTGTCGCCGGAATCGGCGCGGCGGCCGGCACGATCTTCTTCTCCTACATCGGCCTGGATGCGGTGTCCACCGCCGGTGACGAAGTCAAGGATCCTCAGAAGACCATGCCCCGGGCGATCCTGGCCGCGCTGGTGACCGTCACGACGGTCTACGTGGTGGTCACCGTGGCCGCGCTCGGCGCGCAGCCCTGGGAGGATTTCGCAGGCCAGGAAGCCGGCCTGGCCACCATCCTTGACAGGGTCACCTCAGCCAACTACTGGGGCACAGTTCTGGCGGCCGGCGCTGTGATTTCCATATTCTCGGTCACCCTTGTGGTCATGTACGGCCAGACCCGAATCCTGTTCGCCATGGGCCGGGACGGTCTGCTGCCCCCACTGTTCGCCAAGGTCCACCCACGCAGAATGACACCGGTGAACAACACCATCATCGTCGCGGTGGTGGTCAGCGTTCTGGCCGGCTTCGTCCCGCTGGGCTATCTGGCCGACATGGTGTCCATCGGCACCCTGGTCGCGTTCATCGTCGTGTCCGTCGGCGTCATGGTCCTGCGGGTGCGCGAACCCGATCTGCCGCGTGGATTCAAGGTGCCCCTCTACCCCGTGACACCCGTCTTGTCGGTCCTGGCGTGTGGGTACATCCTGTTCAGCCTGCACTGGTACACCTGGTTGGCATTCTCCGGATGGGTCGTCGTGGTGCTGGTGTTCTACTTCGTCTGGGGGCGCCATCACAGCGCGCTGAACGGTGGCGGCGACGGCGTGATCTGTCCCGCGCCCGGCGATGCCGACGACAATGCTGCTGTGGTGCGGCGGGATCACTGAAGATTGTGAGCGTGTGGCGATAATCCCGTACTGCGGATGATCGCCCCGCGTGTTGAAATACGCTCGACCACTGGCGCGGTTGAAGCCCGACCTCGCTCTCGTGTGCAGATGCCCGACGCTTGATGAGGATGCCCAATGGATATCGACTCGCTTTCGGTTTATGTCGGTCCGAACGTTCACGCCCGGGAGGCCGTGATCCGGCTCAAGCTGGACGTCAAGCCGAGCTATGCCGAATCCCTCAAGCATCTGGGAGCGGGCGTGATCGACAGATTGGCGGCGGTGCTGCCGGGGCTAGCGCGCGAACAGGCCGAGTGGCTCACCACATTGCGCGCCGGCGAGGCGCTATCCGTTGGCGATCTGGTCGGAAAGCTGGCTCTGGCGCTTCAGCATGCCGCCGGTATCGACGGCACCTTGGCGTGGTCGGGGCCGACGGAGGATCCCGACGTCGTCGAGGTGTTCTACAGCTATGGCCATGAGGACATCGGTATCGAAGCCGGCGAGGTTGCCTGCGACATGCTCGCGGCCATCGCCCGACACGCTCAGGATCCCGAGGAGGAGCTTGGAGACCTCGACCAAGTCCTTGACAGCGACGTCGATGATTTCCTGGACTATGCCGAAAGGCGTTCCCTGGGGCCCTCCGCCATGGAATTGGTGCGCGCGGCCCAGGCCCGCGACATTCCGGTATACCGGCTCAACAACGCCAGCCTGATCCAGGTCGGCCAGGGCAAGTACCAGCAGCGGATCGAGGCGGCCCTGACCTCGAAGACCTCCCACATCGCCGTCGAAATCGCGTCGGACAAGAATCTCGCCAACAGCCTCCTCGCCGACCTCGGGCTTCCCGCGCCGAAGCAGCGACTGGTCTACAGCGTGGATGAGGCGATCGGGGCGGCCGAACGCATCGGTTATCCCGTGGTCGTCAAGCCGCTCGACGGCAATCATGGCCGGGGCGTGACGGTCGACATCACCTCCGAGGACGGCATCGCCGCCGCCTTCGAGACCGCTGATGCCGAAGGATCGGCCGTGGTGGTGGAGACCATGCTGCGCGGCGACGACCACCGGCTTCTGGTGGTCAACGGCCAGCTCGTCGCCGCCGCGCGCCGGGTGCCGGGGCATGTGAAGGGCGACGGGCGCCACACCATCGCCGAACTGGTGGACATCGTCAATCAGGATCCGCGCCGCGGCGTCGGACATGAGAACGTTCTGACCCGGCTCGAGCTCGATGATCAGGCCAAGGACTTGCTTGAGGAGAAGGGTTACACCGCAGAGTCCGTCCCCGCCGAGGGCGAGGAGGTGTATCTGCGCAAGACCGCGAACATCTCGACGGGCGGCACAGCGGTGGATGTCACCGACACCATCCATCCCGACAACAAGCTGATGGCCGAACGGGCGATCCTGGCGATCGGGCTCGATGTCGGCGCGGTGGATTTCCTGACCACCGATATCACCAAGAGCTATCGCGAGACCGGTGGCGGCATTTGCGAGATCAACGCGGGACCCGGCCTGCGCATGCATATCGCGCCTTCTGAGGGCACGCCCCGAGACGTGGGCGGGGCGATCATGGACATGCTCTTCCCGCCGGGAACCCAAGCGCGCGTTCCCATCGCCGCACTGACCGGAACGAACGGCAAGACCACGTGTTCGCGCATGCTGGCGCACATCCTGAAAATGGCGGGTCATGTCGTGGGTCAGACCTCGACCGACGCCGTCGTGATCGACGGCAACGTGACCGTCAAGGGAGATATGACCGGGCCGCTGTCGGCCAATATGGTGCTGCGCGATCCCTCGGTCGACATCGCGGTCCTGGAGACGGCCCGCGGCGGTATCGTCCGCTCCGGCCTTGGCTATAACTTCTGCGATGTGGGCGCGGTGCTGAACGTCTCTTCGGACCATCTGGGCCTGGGCGGCGTCAACACCCTGGACGCCCTTGCCCGGGTGAAGCGGGTCGTCGCCGAAGTCACCCGCGGCACGGTGGTGTTGAACGCCGATGACGAGCAGACCCTGAAGATGGCGGCCTTCTCGCCCGCCAGGCAGGTCATGTACGTGACACGCAACCCCGAGCATGAATTGGTTCGCGAACACATCCGACTCGGCAAGCCCGCGATAGTTCTTGAGCAGGGGCTCAACGGCGACCAGATCGTGATCTACGACAACGGCAGGCAGATGCCGCTGATGTGGACCCACCTCATCCCGGCGACACTGGAGGGCAAGGCACTGCACAACGTCGAGAACGCCATGTTCGCCGCCGGTATGGCCTATGCGCTCGGCAAGACACTCGATCAAGTCCGCACCGGACTGCGCACCTTCGATAACAGCTTCTTCCAGAGCCCCGGCCGGATGAATGTGTTCGATGAACATGGTTTCCGGGTGATCCTCGATTACGGGCACAACGAGGCGGCGGTGGGCGCCGTGGTGGATGTGGTCGACCGACTCAAGCCGCGCGGGCGCCGGATCGTCGGCGTGACCTGCCCGGGCGATCGGCGCGACGAGGACGTGGCGGCGATCGCGGCGAAAGTCGCCGGCCATTTCGACACTTACATCTGCCACCGCGACGACAATCTGCGCGATCGCGGACCCGACGAGATCCCGAAGCTGATGCGGGCTGCCCTGATCGCCGAGGGAGTCGCGCCCGATGCGATCACCATCGTCGAAGAGGAGAACAAGGCTCTCGATACGGCGCTCGCACAGGCCCGACCCGACGATCTGGTGTTGTTCTTCTGCGAGGCGATTACCCGCGGCTGGAAGCAGATCGTTCACTTCACTCCGAAGTTCACCGCGCCTGGGCCCGAGCCCGTATCAAAGCGCTTGGCGGCATCCAACTTCGATGTTCCCGATGGCTTCGTTCTCGCCTCGGATGATCGCGGAGTGCTGCTCGTTCCGGCGAATGCCAGAGAGACATGACAGGGAGACGTGGCATATTCCCCTTGGCTCATCGTCGGGAGCAGCAATCGGCCCCGGCCCACCGTCGGATGCGACACCCGAAACTGGCTATCATCGGCGGCCGGTTGGAGGATGACAACGCCGCCATCTATGACGAGATGCACCGTCTTTCCGGCGGAAGGATCGTCGTCTTCGCCACGGCGTCGTCGGTGCCCGACGAGGTCGGCGCTGAGACCGTCGGCGTGTTTCGGGCCTACGGTTTCGATGCGGTCCTGGCCGGGGTTCACGGCTCCGGGGCGATCGGGGCCGCGCAGAACAAGGCGATCGCGGATCTCGTCGCGGACTACGGCAGCGTCTACTTCACCGGCGGCGACCAGGCCCTGATCACCGGGGCGCTGGCGCCGTACGGCAGGGAGAGCCGGGTGCTCAAGGCGATCCGCAAAGCGCATCGCAGCGGTTCGCTGATCGCCGGTTCGAGCGCCGGCGCCGCCATCATGTCCGAGGTGATGTTCTCCGGCGGCACATCGCTGGAAGCCGCGACCTACGGTGTGGTCGGCGATGCGGACCAGCCCGGAATGCTGCTGGCGCCCGGGCTCGGCTTCTTTCCGTGGGGCATTGTCGACCAGCATTTCATCAAGCGCGGCCGGTTCGGCCGGATGGTCGTCGGCATGCAGGCGTCCGGTACGAAGCGCGGCTTCGGTATCGACGAGAACACTGCATTGTTCGTCGAGGGCAAGGTGGCCCGGATCATCGGCGAATACGGCGTCTTCGTCTTCGACCTCCAGCAGGCGAGAGCCGACCCCGACAACAGGCTGATCGAGAACATCGTCTTCAGCTATGCGGACAACGGTGACAGCTGTGACCTGGAAACCGGCGAGGTTCTGCCCGG
This sequence comes from Actinomycetes bacterium, assembly GCA_029780675.1. Taxonomy (GTDB): domain Bacteria; phylum Actinomycetota; class Actinomycetes; order Mycobacteriales; family Mycobacteriaceae; genus Mycobacterium. The sequence continues at coordinate 31,063 of JAKOYE010000119.1, read as the reverse complement.
CCCGGGCAAGCGGCCGGTGACCCAGCGTGACATCACCTATAACGCCCCCGCCCGGTCGCTCCGCAACGTCTTCGGCGCCTACACGCTCTACGACCTGGTGGCGCGACTGGTGCTGGGGGATCCCGAGGACTATCCGATGGATCGCGCCCGTGCGGTCGAGCCCAGGGCGGGTTATGCCACCAGCGTCGAGATCTCCCGCAAGGGCGGCCGTGCGGTCGCCTACATTCCTGGCGCCGGGCGTGACTTCCGCATGACGGCGGTGGATTTTCGGGCCAGCATGCAGACCCGTCAGCTCAATGCCGCGCAACTGGCAGAGACCCGGCGGGCGGCGCTGTCGCGTGACTACGGGGTGAAGCCGGGACCGCAGGCACGCGTGATGATGCTGGGCTCGGCGCCACTCGACCGCAGCGGTGCACTGCTGAGCGAACTGGCGTCGCGGTGCGAGGGGCCGGTGGGTGTGCTTGCCGCGGCGTCCTCCGAGCCGCGCGCGGCCGCGCGCGACTATATCGACGCCTTGCGCAGCCAGGGCGTCGAGGCCGTCGACCTCGGCGTCACCATCGACAATGTCGACCGCCTGATGCGCGACGAAGCGCTGATCGAGCAGATCGCCGCCCTGCGGACCATCGTCCTGACCGGGGGTAACCAGATCCGGCTGGTGGAATGCTTGCTCTACCGCGGCGAGATCACACCGCTGCTGATGGCCATTGCGCGGGCGCGGGCGGCCGGCGCGATGATCGTCGGGGTCGGCGGCGCGGCCTCGGCACTGTCCGGCTTCATGATCGGCGGCGGCACGTCCTACGAGGCGCTGCGCTTCGGCATTGCCTCGGATATGGGACGGCGCGGATTGGTGATCCAGGAGGGGCTGGGATTGTTCGGCGCCGCCATCGTCGACCAAAAGCTGTCGTCGTCGCGCCGGCTCGGTCGACTTGCCGTCGCCTGCGCCGAGGAAGGGGTACGGTTCGGGCTCGGCCTACTGGAAGACAGCGGCGTCATCGCCAATCACGACAACAGCCAACTCACCGCGATCGGCGCGCACGGCGCCGTCCTGGTCGAGATCGACACGCTCAAAACCGAGCTTGCCGGAGACGATTTCATCGCGCCCGACACCAGGCTGTGCCTCGCCGGTCCGGGGGACGTCATCGATATGGCGGCCGGGACCGTCACCCGACTCGCGCCGGCCACCAATTCCGCGGTCGTTCTGGACACGTTGGTCGCCGAACTGATCGAGGACTGCATCGGAGATGCCGGGCCGGTGACCGCGCCTGGTGTCACACACGAAGCACATATCGCCCTGCTCTACAGCTCTGATGGGGATGGCACCGGCCATCTCGATATCGAAAGCATCCGTGATCGGCACGGATGATCCTGAAAGGACGCACAGTTATGTATTTCGACGGGACCACCCTGATCACCCTGCTTTCCGATGCGGAGAACACGGCGGCAATCGCACCGGCAATCGCCGCCGATGTCCGTGCTCAAACCTCACCGTTCGCGGTCATCGAAGCCGCCATGGAGCTACCGGACCTGGGCGAGGCCGGCGTGACGGCCTTTCTCGACGAGCACGGGATCGAACTGCGTGACATGCCCCCCAGCAACCATCTGGTCGAAGGAGCCCTGGCAGCGGAGGGCAAGCTGAAGGCTCGTCTGCATACCGCCTGCGCGGCCTACTACGAGACGGAGATGTTCGTGTTCCCGACCGGTGGGACGGAGGCTCCCGAGACGGAGACGCCCCCGTCGGAGGCTCCCGAGACGGACGCTGCCCAGTCAGACGCTCCCCAGACTGAGGCCCAGTCAGACGCTCCGCAAGCCGAGTGAGACAGGCCGACTAGACCCGTGCTGCGCGAACACCACGATCTGCCGGGCTCACCACATCGCCTGACCGTGCTGCGCTTCGGTGCGGCCGGGACGGGGGCGGGTAAGAAGGCCTATCTGCAGGCTGGACTGCATGCCGACGAGTTCCCCGGCATGCTGGTCTTGCGAATTCTGGCCGGGCATCTGGCCGAAGCGGAAGCTCACGGCGGCGTCCACGGTGAAATCCTGCTGGTGCCGCAGGCAAACCCGATCGGCCTGGCGCAGACCGAAACCAGCTTCGTGTCCGGTCGGATCGAAACCGGCACCGGAGAAAACTTCAACCGGAACTATGCCGATCTGTCGGACCTCGGAAGCCTGTCGCTGGGGCCGGACGCGGCAGCGAACGTTGAAACGATCCGGGCCGCGATGTCCGCTCGGCTTGCGGCGATGCAGCCGGATGGCGCACTGGCTCATCTGCGCCACAGGTTGCTGACGCTCGCCCATGACGCCGACCTCGTGCTCGATCTGCACGCCGACAACGAGGCCGAGCCGCACATGTATGTCGGCCCGGCGCTATGGCCGGCGGCCGAAGACATCGCCTCGGCGATCGATGCGCGGGCGGTGCTGCTGTCAGAGTTGTCGGGCGGCTCCCCCTTCGATGAGGCCTGCGCCGGTCCATGGTGGTCGCTTGCCGCGAACCATCCCGGCCTGCCCATTCCGCCGGCCTGCCTCGCCGCGACGCTGGAAATGGGCAGCAATGACGATGTCATTCCCGAACGCGCAGCTGAGCAAGCCACCGCACTGCTGCGCATGTTGCAGGGACGCGGGTTTGTCGACGGGTCGGGCGGGCACCCCCGCTTGTCCTGCCGCGCCACGGCGCTGACGGCGATGGCGCAAGTGCGCTCGCCGGTCGCAGGGCTCGTCGTCTATGACCGTCGGCTGGGCGATCGGGTCCGCAAGGGCGATCTCGTCGCCACGGTGATCGATCCGCTCGGCGACGAGACGGAATTGCGGGCCGAGACCGACGGGCGGCTCTTTGCTCGCCATAGCCAGCCTTATGCCTGGCCGGGACGGGTGATCGGCAAGATCGCCGGAGAGATTCCGCTGGAGAGCAGAACGGGCAATTTGCTTTCGGATTGATACACGGTGCCGTCGCACCGGTGGGCGACGCCGTCAGACGCGGGGTGCCAGGGTAACCTCGTCCTCCGTGGGGGAGCCTCACACGCTGAGAGAAAGTTCGCTTACGTGTCGTACCGATTTCACATCCTCGCGGTTCCACATGCCGTTTCTGTGCCGGAGTACTCGTCGTGCGCTTTCACGCAGAAGGTCGTGAAACTGGGCAAGATGCTGACGTCCCGCGGCCACACCGTCATCCACTATGGCCACGAGGACTCCACCGTCGAGTGCACCGAGAACGTCGGTATCACCAACGACGAAGACCTGGCGATCAGCTACCCCGGCCACGACTGGCGCACCCAGGGCTGGCCCACCTACAGCTTCGGCGACCACGCCTACCGGAAATTCTTCAGCCGGGCCATCGAGGAGATCGGCAAGCGCAAGCAACCGGGGGATTTCCTGCTCTGTACCTTCGGCGCCAACCACCAGCCGGTCGCCGAGGCGCACTCCGACATGATCATCGTCGAACCCGGCATCGGCTACCCGCACGGCGGATTCGCGCGCTTCCGAGTCTTCGAGTCCTACTCGACGCTGCACGTCTACCGCGGCATGGACAACGTCGCCAGCGGCGCCAATGACATGTGGTACGACGCGGTGATCCCCAACTACTTCGATCTCGACGATTTCGACTACTGCGCCGAGAAGGACGACTACTTCCTGTTCCTCGGCCGGGTGAACTCCGGCAAGGGCATTCACATCGCCCTGCAGGTCGTTCGCGATATTGGGGGCAAGCTGCTCATCGCCGGTGCGGGCGGGCTGACCGGCCACGAGATAGACACCGACCCGTCGGAGTTCGCAACGCTTCTCGGCGCCGTCGGGCCGGCCGAGCGCCGCAAGCTCCTGTCCAAGGCGAAGGCGGTGCTGACGCCGTCGACATTTCTTGAGCCGTTCTGCGGTGTTCAGATCGAGGCGATGCTGTCGGGCACGCCGGTGATCAGCACCGACTGGGGCGCGTTCGCCGAGTACAACCTGCACGGCATCACCGGGTACCGTTGCCGCACCTTCGAACAGTTCATCTGGGCGGCCAACAACATCGGCAACATCGACCCGGTGAACTGCCGGACCTGGGCCGAGCGCAATTTCTCCCTCGACCGGGTCGCCGACATGTACGAGGAGTACTTCGACTCGGTGTCGCACATTTTCAATGGCAAGGGCTGGTACGAGCCCAACCCTGGCCGCACCGAACTGAACTGGCTCAACAAGTACCCACCGGAGCACTGGGGCGGATCGGCGCAAGGCGATCCCGCGCTACACGTCTGAACCGGACGGCATCGAGCGCATCCCTCGGCTCACCGGGGTTCCGCGGTGACCTGCTTTCGGTACTCTCAGGCAGTGCCCCCACGCGAGGGAGTGCCATCGACGGGGGGTCGGTCATGCATTCTGAATCCCAATGGCGGTATCGCGCGTACCGCAAAGGGCTGCGTCTGGTGAAGTACAAGGCGGACTCCCCCGCGTATGAGCAGTACGGGCCTTACGGGCTAGTCGACCTGTCCACCCGGACCGTCATCGCCACCAACCTGGACGCCGCGGCGGTCGAACGTGAACTGTTCGAACAGGACCTGACAACCTCCCCGTGATCCCGGGCGTGGCAGGCAGGTAACCGCGCCTGCGGCGGCAACAATGAGTCCGTGCTTCGGCGCCACCGCAAACCCGAGTTCCGGCCCGATATCGAGGGTCTGCGTGCGGTCGCGGTCATGGCTGTCGTCGCCTTCCACACCGGAGCCGTCACCGGCGGATTCGTCGGCGTGGACGTCTTCTTCGTGATTTCCGGGTTCCTCATCACCCGACTGCTCTGGGCCGAACTCGGCCAGACCGGCCGAGTCGACCTGGTCCGGTTCTACGCCGCCCGCGCCCGGCGCCTGCTGCCCGCGGCGGGTGTCGTCCTGGTCGCGACCGCGCTCGCCGCAGCCGCCATCCTCCCTGCCCTGCAGGCCCGGGACGTGCTCGACGACGGCCTGGCCAGTGCGCTCTACGTCGGCAACTACCGGTTTGCGATCACCGGCACCGACTACCTCGCACACGCCTCTCCCTCCTCCCCCTCCCCGTTCCAGCACTACTGGTCGCTGGGAGTGGAGGAACAGTTCTACCTGATCTGGCCCGCGGTGCTGTTGGGCGCTGCCGCGCTGCTGGGCCGCAGCCGGGGCGCCGCGGTCGCCACGTTGACCGTGCTGGGCGCGGGCTCCCTATGGCTCGCACTCTCCTGGACCTCAACCCGGCCGCCCTGGGCGTTCTTCTCACTTCCCACCCGGGCCTGGGAACTGGCCGCGGGAGCCTTGATCGCACTGACCGCCACGGCATGGCGCCGGCTGCCGCCCGGCCTCGCCGCCGTGGCCGGCTTCGGCGGACTGGGCCTGATCGGCTGGTCATGCCTGCGCTTCAACCCGCAGACCCCCTACCCGGGCACTGCGGCACTGGTTCCCGTCGCCGGTGCGGTCCTGGTAGTGGCCGCCGGATGTTCGGCACCCCGGCGAGCGGCGGGGCGCTGGCTGTCGGCGCCGGTGATGCGGGCGCTGGGCCGGCTGTCCTATTCGTGGTATCTGTGGCACTGGCCGATCCTGGTGCTGGCCCCGGCGGCACTGGGCCATCCGCTGGGCTGGGCCGGCCGCCTGGCTGCGGTCGCCGCGTCGCTGGCGCTGGCGATGCTCACGCTGCGCTACGTCGAACGTCCGGTGCGCTACGCGGTGGGCTTGCGGCGATCGTCGGGCCGGAGCCTGGCGCTGGGCAGTGCGATCACCGCTGCGGCCGTCAGCGCCGCCCTGCTGCTGCCGATGCTGGTGCCCGCCCGGGTCGGCCCAGGCGCACCGGCCACTGCCGCCTTCGTCCAGCCCGCCGAACGGTCCCGACTGGTGGCTGCCGACCCGGTTACCGTTGCCGCCGCGCCACTGCGCACCGCGGTTGCGGCCTCGGCGGATCGCCGCCAAGTGCCCGCCGACCTGTCGCCGCCCCTGGACGGCGCGGCGGCCGACAAACCGGACGTGTTCTACAACGGCTGCGTCCGAGCCTGGCTCGAGGTGGGTGTCCCGACCTGCGAGTCCGGAGACACCTCGTCGCCGACGACGGTGGCCCTGGTCGGCGACTCCCATGCCGCGATGTGGGAGCCTGCCTTGGAACCCGTTGCGCGGGCACAGAACTGGCGGCTGAGCACGATGGCAAAGGTGACCTGCCCGCTGCAGGATCTACCGATCCGCAGCCCCTATCTGGGACGCGACTACACCGAGTGCGTGCAGTGGCGCGGGGAGGTGCTGCAGCGCCTGGCGGCCGATCGCCCCCAGTTGGTGCTGCTCGGCATGTCGCGGCGCTACGGATCGGACTTCGGGTTCACCAGCTACAGCCGGCCCTGGCTGGATGCACTGACCGCACTGGTCTCCGAGCTGCGGGAAATCACCGGCGCGCGGGTGCTGGTGCTCGGACCCGTGCCCGACCCGCACTCGGTCGTGCCGGTTTGTGTGTCCGGCGAGTTGGACGAGGCCAACGCCTGCGCACCGCCGCGCGCCGAGGCGATCAACGCGGACGGGATCGCCGCCGAGGCGGCCGCCACCCGACGCGGCGGCGGGCAGTACGCCGATATGACGGACCTGTTCTGCGCCACGGCGATCTGCCCGGTGATCATCGGCAGCGATCTGGTGTTCCGGGACGACAACCACGTAACGACGACCTACGCCCGCCGCCTGCAGCCGGTCTTGGGCGCCCTCGCCCAGCGGTCGCTGTCGCCGCGCAGCTAGACATCTACGCTGCTCAACTATGACCGATTCTGTGCCGTCTGATCTGGTCCGCTACGAGGTACGTGAGCGGGTGGCCGTCATCACCGTCAACGACCCCGACCGCCGTAACGCGGTGACCGACGCGATGTCCGGGCTTCTGCGCGACGCGGTCGCGCGCGCAGAGGAAGATCCTGGGGTCCATGCGGTCGTGGTGACCGGCGCCGGCAAGGCCTTCTGCGCGGGTGCCGACCTGTCCGCGTTGGGGGCGGCGGCCCGGGACGGGCTGGAACGCATCTACGCCGGATTCATGGCGGTCAGCCGGTGCACGCTGCCGACCATCGCGGCGGTCAACGGGGCCGCCGTAGGGGCGGGGTTGAATCTCGCCCTGGCCGCTGATGTTCGCATCGCGGGGCCGGCGGCGGTGTTCGATCCGCGCTTCCAGAAGCTCGGCATCCATCCCGGCGGTGGCGCCACCTGGATGTTGCAGCGCGCGGTGGGCCCACAGGTGGCTCGCGCCGCACTGCTGTTCGGGATGCGGTTCGACGCCGAGCAGGCCGTGCAGCACGGACTGGCATTACAGGTGGCCGAGGATCCACTCGCCGCCGCGCTGTCGCTGGCTGCCGGTCCCGCGGCCGCACCGCGGGAGGTGGTGCTGGCGACCAAGGCCTCGATGCGAGCGACCGCAATTCCAGGATTCCTCGACACCGATCTCCACATGGCCGCCAAGGACATCGAGTTGGGCCCGCAGGCCGCCTCGATCGAATCGCCCGAGTTCAAAGCCCGACTGGCGGCCGCGCAGCGGCCATCCCGGGCATAGAGTCGAACTGTGAGCCACCGCACACGTTATGCCCGATACGTCGGACGGGTCGGGGCGTTGGCATTCGCGCTCGGCGCCGGGGTGGTCATCGCGCACAGCCCAGAGGCCGGGGCCGACACCGGAAGCGCCGAGCAGGCGGCCACGTCCACCCGTAACACGGCCACATCCGCTCGCCACCCGGCGACCGCACCCAGCACCAGGGCTGCCGACACCCACAGACGGGCGGTCACCCCCGTCGCTGCCGTACAGCCCACCCTCACCGGAGTTAGGCCGGCCCGGGCCGCGGCACCGGGCAGCACCCTGTTCGCGCGCCGACCGACGCTGGCCTACAACGCCGCCCAGAACACCCAGTCCCCCGCCGGCGTCATCACCGGCACTCTCAACCCGGCCCAACCTGACGGGTACGCCCTGACCTACACGGTGGATCGCCCGCCGGCCAGGGGTTCGGTCGTGGTCATACCGAACGGAACCTTCGACTACACCCCGGACAGCGACTTCGCGACCCTCGGCGGCACCGACACGTTCACCGTCACCGCCGACGACCGCCCGGGCAACCCGTGGCATCTGCACGGCCTGCAGTCGCTGTTCGCCCCCAACGGGGGCCACACCGCCGCCACATCGGTGCCGGTACTGGAGAACCCGGGGGCACCGCTGCCGACCAGCGTGCTGGCCACCACCGACCAACTCAATGCCGAGAGACTGGCGACCGAACTCGCCGGATCCCCGATCGTGCAACTGGCCGGACTGTTCCTCAAGGCGGGCTGGGTTCTGGCCGCGCGCAACAACTTCGCCCTCGTGGGTGGACCGGATCAGGCAAACTTGGCCCGCCTCGACCGGGCCGTCACCGAGTACGCCAACCAGGCAGCCCTGGAGGTACAGCTTCTCGACTCGATGAGCCCGAAGGTGATTCAGCAGGTCGCACCGCCGCACGACTGGTATCTGCAGCCATTCGCCGGATCCCGGATCTGGTACGACAACCCCGACACCATCTATCGGTTCATCGGCGTCAACAGTGCGTCGTCGTATGTGATCACCGGCCGGTTCGACGGATCGCTGCCGGCGGACACGAACTTCAGCGTGCTCACCGGGCTGAGCGGAACCACCGCGGCCAACATCAACGGACGCGAACTGGAGATCAACCCCGACGGCACCTTCACCATCACCGCCAGTTCGGCCCCTGCTCAGCCCGGGCAGACGAACCACCTTCAGTTGGTGCCCGGTACCACCTTGATCACCACTCGAAACACGTTGACGGACTGGAACTCCCAGGAACCGATGAGCCTGTCGGTGCTGCGCGTCAACGGTCCGCCACCGAGCCTGTTCGCCCAGATCGGCGGCTTCGCGATCCCGGGCATCGGCCCGCTGGTGGCGGGCAGCCCGCTGCTGACGTCGCTGGTGTCGATCATCCCGCCGCTGCCGTCGGTCCGGCTGCTGCAACAGGTCGAGACGGCCGTCATCATGCTGCTGCTGGGAATCAGCGGGGAGAATCAGTACATGTCGGTGGCCACCACCGACGCCAAGACCGGGCAGTTGCGCTTACCGAACACGCTCTCCCAGCCGGACCGCAATGCCTCGTTCCTGTCCACCCAACTGCAGAGCGCCGGATACTTCCAACTCGACGACGACGAGGCACTGGTCGTGACGATCGACCCGCGCAACGCCCGGTACTTCAACGTGCCGATCACCGATGACTGGACGATCACCGGCAACTACTGGGACGAGCAGACCAGCCTCAACATCGACCAGGCGGTGGCGAACCCGGACGGCACGTACACATTCGTCATCTCGCCCACCGATGCCGCCGTGTGGAACTGGATTTCGACCGGCGGACTCAACCAGGGCACCATCTCGATCCGGTTCCAGGACATCGACTGGACCGTCGAGGACACCCCGACCGTCGCCACCCGGGTGGTCCCGTTGGCCGAACTCGCCACGGTGCTACCGGAGACCACGCTGTACGTCACCGAGGCACAGCGAGCTGAACAGATCTCCCAACGCCAATTGGGCTATGCCCGGCGTTGGGCTCCCTACCCCCAGGCCTGAACGACTCAGAAGCCCAGTTCCCGCGCGATCAGCATCAGTTGCACTTCTGTTGTGCCCTCGCCGATTTCCAGGATCTTGCTGTCCCGGTAGTGCCGGGCCACGGTGTATTCGTTCATGAAGCCGTAGCCGCCGTGGATCTGGGTGGCGTCCCGGGCGTTGTCCATCGCCGCCTCGCTGGCAACGAGTTTCGCGATCGCGGCCTGCTTCTTGAACGGCTTGCCCGAGAGCATCAATGCGGCGGCGTCGTAGTAGGCGGTGCGCGCAGCCTGCGCGCGTGCCTCCATCCGAGCGATCTTGAACTGGATGGCCTGATAGGCCCCGATCGGCTGGCCGAACGCCGCCCGTTCGCGGGCGTAGCGGACCGACTCGTCGACGCACCCCTGGGCCGCCCCGACGGCCAGCGCGGCGATGGCGATGCGGCCCTCGTCCAGGATCTGCAGGAAGTTCGCGTACCCGCGGCCACGTTCGCCGAGCAGGTTCTCCGCCGGCACCCGGACATCGTCGAAGCTCAGCGGGTGGGTGTCGGAGGCGTTCCAGCCCACCTTGTCGTAGGCCGGTTCCGCGGTGAAACCGGAGGTGGGTACCGGCACCATGATCGCCGAGATCTCGCGGCGGCCACCGGTGTTGCCGGTCACCGCGGTGACGGTGACCAGTCGGGTGATGTCGGTGCCGGAGTTGGTGATGAACTGCTTGGAGCCGTTGATGATCCACTGTCCGTCATCGAGGCGGGCGGTGGTCTTGGTGGCACCGGCATCGGTACCGCCACCGGCCTCGGTCAGGCCGAAGGCGCCCAAGGCCTGACCGCTGGCCAGCAGTGGCAGCCACTCCTGTTTCTGGGCTTCGGTGCCGAACCGGTACACCGGCATGGCCCCGAGTGAGACACCGGCTTCCAGGGTGACAGCGACGCTCTGGTCGACCTTGCCCAGTTCCTCCAGTGCCAGGCACAGGGCGAAGTAGTCGCCGCCCATTCCGCCGTACTCCTCTGGGAACGGCAGGCCGAAGAGCCCCATATCCGCCATACCGGCGACGATCTCGTACGGGAAGCTATGGTCGGCGTCGTGTCGGGCCGCCACCGGGGCCACGACTTCGCGGGCGAAGTCGCGCACGGTCTTGGCCAACTGGGTGTATTCGTCGGGAAGCATTCCGGTGCTGAGGAAATCGGTCATGTACTCGGACTTTCTGTGTTGACGATTCGTGCCAGGGCTTGGCCCCGGGTGACCTGATCACCGACGGAGACGAGGACTTGCACCGTCCCGGCGACCGGGGACCGCAGCGAATGCTCCATCTTCATGGCTTCCACGGCCACCACCACGGTGCCGGCGTCGACCCACTGACCGTCGGCCGAACCGATGGCGACCACCGAACCGGGCATCGGGCTGATCAACTCCGCATCGCCGCTGTGTTCATCGGTGGTGCGCACCGGTGCCTCGCGCACCTCCTCTACCAGCGCGGTGCCGTCGTCTCCGGCCAGCCAGATCTGCTGACCGACCGATGCCGCCGTGTAGGTCCGGCGGACACCCTCGACGGTGACCACCAGCACCGCGCCGTCCAGATGCGCTGCGAGAGAGCATCTTTCGCCGCCCTCAACGATCACGCTGGCCTGCTGCGGCGTTCCGGTGATGTGCACATGGGTGGTTCGTTGTCCGCACCGCAGCCGGATCCCGGTCGGGGCGTGCGCGCCGACCCGCCAGCCGGACGGCAGGTCCCACGCGTCCGCCGCACCGGATGGCCAGCGAAGCAGCCAGCGGTACGCCGCCGCGGCGATGATCGCGTCGTCGCCCGGCTCGCCGGGTTTGAAGTGCATACGTTCCAGCAGGCCGGTATCCAGAAGGCCCGCAGCGACATCGGTATCGGCGAGCACGAACTTAAGGAAGTCGATGTTGGTGCCCACCCCGAGTACGGCGGTTCCCGCCAGTGCGCGGTCCAGAGCGCCCAGTGCCTCGGCGCGGTCTGCACCATGTGCGATGACCTTGGCGAGCATCGGGTCGTAATCGCTGCCGACGGTCATTCCGGCCCGCAGGCCGGAGTCGACACGCACCCTGGCGCGCACAGCCGCGCCGTGCGGTGTCGCGGGTGTGGCCGGTTCGATCACCGCCAGCACCGGGCCCCCGGTCGGCAGGAAGCCTTCGGCCGGATCCTCGGCGTACACCCGGGCCTCCATGGCGTGCCCACTCATCGTGACCGACTCCTGGCCGCACGGCAGCGGCTGCCCGGCGGCGATGCGGACCTGCCACTCCACCAGGTCCCAGCCGGTCACCATCTCGGTCACCGGATGCTCGACCTGCAACCGAGTGTTCATCTCCATGAAGAAGAACTCGTCGGGCCGGTCGGCGGAAACGATGAACTCGACGGTGCCGGCCCCGAGGTAGTCGACGCTGCGGGCGGTGTCGCAGGCCGCGGCACCGATCCTCGCCCGGGTTTCGGCATCCAGCAGTGGCGAGGGCGCCTCCTCGATCACCTTCTGGTGGCGCCGTTGCAGGCTGCACTCCCGCTCACCGAGGTGCAGCACCGAACCGTGACTGTCGGCGAGCACCTGAACCTCGATGTGGCGGGGCCGCAGTACGAAGCGCTCCAGAAAAAGGGTGTCGTCACCGAACGCCGCGGCGGCCTCGCGCCGCGCACCGGCCAGTGCGCCGGGCAGATCGGCGGGGTCGTCCACCCGTCGCATGCCCTTGCCGCCGCCGCCGGCGGAGGGCTTCACCAGCACCGGGTACCCGATGTCACCCGCCGCGCCGATCAGGTCATCGTCGGTCAGGCCGGGTACGGCGACACCGGGCACCACCGGCACCCCGAACGCGGACACCGCCGACTTGGCGGCGATCTTGTCGCCCATGGTGGCGATCGCGGATACCGGCGGCCCGATGAATACCAGACCGGCGCGGTTCAGTGCGGCGGCCAAATCGGCGTTCTCCGAAAGGAATCCGTACCCCGGGTGGACGGCCTGGGCGCCGGTGGCCAATGCCGCCCCGATCACCGCCTCGATGTCGAGGTAGCTCTGCCGGGCCGATGGGGGTCCGATACGCACCGCGACATCGGCCTCGGCAACGTGGCGGGCGTTGACGTCGGCGTCGCTGTAGACCGCGACGGACCGTATCCCCATCGAGCGGATGGTGCGGATCACCCGCACCGCGATCTCGCCGCGGTTGGCCACCAGTACGGTGTCGAACATCATCTGCCTCACATCCGGAAGACGCCATAGGAGACGGGTTCCAACGGGGCGTTACCCGCCGCTGAAAGCGCCAGGCCGAGAACGGTTCTGGTATCAGCCGGGTCGATCACACCGTCGTCCCACAACCGGGCCGTCGCGTAGTAGGGGTTGCCCTGCTCCTCGTACTGGGCGCGGATGGGCGCCTTGAAGGCCTCCGTCTCCTCAGCAGTCATGTCGGCGCGCACCGTGGCCAGCACCGAGGCGGCCTGTTCCCCGCCCATCACCGAGATTCGGGCGTTGGGCCACATCCACAGGAAGCGGGGCGAGTACGCACGGCCGCACATCGAGTAGTTTCCGGCGCCGTAGGACCCACCGATGACGACAGTGAACTTCGGTACCCGGGCGCAGGCCACCGCGGTGACCATCTTCGCACCGTGCTTGGCGATCCCGCCGGCCTCGTATTCACGACCGACCATGAAGCCGGTGATGTTCTGCAGGAACACCAACGGGATGCTGCGCTTGTCGCACAACTGGATGAAATGCGCTCCCTTGAGCGCGGATTCGCCGAAAAGCACACCGTTGTTCGCGATGATTCCGACCGGGTGACCGTGAATCCGCGCGAACCCGGTGACCAGGGTCGCGCCGTATTCGGTCTTGAACTCGGCGAACTCGCCACCGTCGATGATGCGGGTGATCACCTCGTGCACGTCATAGGGCACCCGGGCATCGACCGGGACGACGTCGTACAACTCGCTCTGGTCGGCGATCGGATCGACGGTGGACCGGACGTCCCACGGGGCGGACGGCCGCGGTCCGAGGGTGGCGACGATGTTCCGGACGATGCGCAACGCATCCCCGTCATCGACGGCGAGGTGGTCGACGACACCGGAGGTTTTGGCGTGCAGGTCGCCCCCACCGAGGTCCTCGGCTGTCACCACCTCGCCGGTGGCCGCCTTCACCAGCGGCGGCCCGCCCAGGAAGATGGTGCCCTGGTTGCGCACGATCACGGTCTCGTCGCTCATCGCCGGCACGTAGGCCCCGCCGGCCGTGCAGGAACCGAGTACCGCCGCGATCTGCGGGATGCCCGCCGCGCTCAGATTGGCCTGGTTGAAGAAGATCCGGCCGAAGTGATCGCGGTCGGGGAACACCTCGTCCTGGCGGGGCAGAAACGCGCCGCCGGAGTCCACCAGATAGATGCACGGGAGCCGGTTCTGCCCCGCGATCTCCTGGGCGCGCAGGTGCTTCTTGACGGTGACCGGGTAGTAGGTGCCGCCCTTGACGGTGGCGTCGTTGGCGACGATCATGCACTCCCGGCCCGACACCCGGCCGATCCCGGTGATGATGCCGGCCGCCGGACAGTCACCCCCGTAGAGGCCGTCAGCGGCCAGCGGGGCGATCTCCAGCAGCGGGCTGCCGGGGTCGAGCAGACCGTCCACCCGATCGCGCGGCAACAGCTTGCCGCGCTCCACGTGCCGGTCACGGGAGCGCTGCGACCCGCCGAGCGCCGCGGCGGCCAACTTCTCGCGCAGCTGGTCGACGAGGAGCAGATGCGCCTCGCGGTTGGCGGCGGCCGATGCCATCGAACTCCCCTGGTTAATCACGACTAACTGGTGTTAGGTTAGTGAAGATTAACTCAGTACGTCCAGTGGGTGCGCGGGAGGTCCGTTATGACCGATTCGACGGCGGCCCGGCGTGCTCAGCGGCCGACCGGACCGCAGGCCGCGCGCGAGAAGCAGAAGTCCGACCGCCGGGCGCAGTTGCTTGCCGCCGCGGCGGAATTGATGGCCGAGCGGGGCTACCTCGCGGTACGCCTGGAGGACATCGGCGCGGCCGCCGGGGTGAGCGGCCCGGCCATCTACCGGCACTTCTCCGGTAAGGAGGCGCTGCTGGTCGAGCTGCTGGTGGGGATCAGCACCCGGCTGCTGAACGGCGCGCGGGAGGTCGTCGCCGCCGCCGCCGCCGACGCACCGTCCGCCCTGGACTCGCTGATCGAGTTCCACCTGGACTTCGCCCTGACCGAACCCGATCTGATCCGCATCCAGGACCGCGATCTGGCCAACCTGCCGGTCGGCGCGCAACGGCAGGTGCGGCGCGCCCAGCGCAGCTACCTCGAAACCTGGGTCGAGGTACTGGTCCGACTCGATCCGGATCTCGCCGGGGACGATGCCCGGGTGATGGCGCACGCCGTGTTCGGGCTGTTGAACTCGACGGCGCACAGCATCAAGACCCCCGGGGAGCGCTCCACCGACCGCTCCCGCGATGTCCTCCGCGCCATGACGCGGGCGGCCCTGGCTCCCCTGCGCAGCTCACCGCCCGGAGCTTCCCTAAACACCTCTCAGGGAACACCCCGCCGGCGCGGGTAGCCTGCACGTCGTGAGGACGGCATGAGCGAACCGCGCCAATGGTCGGACCAGACCGGTTCTTCGGGGTATCCGGCCAACACCGATCCCGCATACTCGGGTCAGTACTGGACTCCCGGCTACTACGGCCATAACGCCGGCCAGAACGCAGGGTGCCAGAACTACCCGCAGGGCTACGGCGCGCCGATGAACCAGCCGACCGAACAACTGCCCGCCTACTGGCAGCCCGGTTACCAGGCCGGTCCGCCGCCACCGCCGCCGCTGCCGCCGAAGTCGCCGCGCTGGCTGTGGATCGTCGCCGCCGCGGCGGTTCTGCTGGTCGCCGGACTGGTGCTGGCACTGGTCATCGTCAGTAACTCCGCGCGGGAATCCACCACGGTGGCTCCGGCGAACCCGAGCACCACCTCCCCGCGGACGACGGCCCCGACCCGGACGCCTACGACCACGCGCGCCCCCCTGCCGACGGTGACCTTCCTGCCCGGGCCGTCGACCACCCCGCCGGGCACCACGGAGCCGACCATCCCGGGCGGTCCCGATCAGACCACCCCGCCCGGCGCCACCGAGACCGTGGTCTACAGCGTCACCGGCGAGGGCCGTGCGATCAACATCACCTACGTCGACACCGGCGGAGTGATGCAGACGGAGTTCAACGTGGCGCTGCCGTGGAGCAAGGAGGTCAGCCTCTCCGCGCCGGCGAAGACCTCGGCCAGTGTCGCCGTGGTCAACGTGGGCCGCGACGTCACCTGCAGCGTCTCGGTGGACGGTGCGCAGGTGCGCCAGCGCACCGGCCGCGGACTGACGATCTGCTCGGGGCTGGGCTAGGCGCCGGCGGCGGTCGCGGGCCGACGCCGGTCGGGTACCCGGACGGCGAGCATCCCGAACAGACCCGCGGCCAGCACCACCAGGATTCCGGCCAGTCCCGCGCGATCGGAGTCGAACAGGTCGACGAAGACGAAGAACAACCACGGCGCCAGGGGCGCGGCGGCCCGGCCGGTCATGGTGTAAAGGCCGAACACCACCCCCTCCTTGCCCTCCCCCGTCATCCGGAGCAGCAACGTGCGTGCGGCGGACTGAGTGGGTCCGACGAACAGGCACAGCAGCAGCCCGCACACCCAGAAGGCGACCGGACCGGAGGTGGCCATCAGGGCCGCTCCGACGATGATCAGCGACGTCAGCGAAAAGATCAGGATGGGTTTGGCCCCGATCCGGTCATCGAGTCGGCCGCCGACTACCGCGCCCGCCGCCGCCACGGTGGACGCGACGACGCCGAAGATCAGGACATCGGCCTGCGAGATGCCGTACACGCTGACCCCGAGGACCGCACCGAAGGCGAAGATCCCCGCGAGCCCGTCCCGGAACACGGCACTGACGATCAGGTAGAAGACCACGTTGCGGTCGCGGCGCCACTCGCCGCGCAGATCGGCGAACATCTGCCGGTAACCGGCTACGACACCGCCCACCGGCGTGACGGGTCCGGAACCCGGCCCCTCGGAGGCTGCCAGGCGATGCGCGGTGAACAACAACGGCAGCGCCAGGACCGCCAGCCAGCACGCCGCGGCGATCATCGCCGCACGCACGTTCTGACCGTCGGCGACCGGCACCCCCAGCAGTCCGCGATCCGGGCCGTCGCCGCTGATGAAGCCGACGTAGATGATGAGCAGGAGCAGCACGCTCCCGCTGTAGCCGGCGGCCCAGCCCAGCCCGGAGATGCGGCCGGCGGTCTGCGGGGTGGACAGCTGCCGAAGCATCGCGTTGTAGGGCACGCTGGCCAGATCCCCGCACGCCGCCGTCAGCGCCAGCAGCGCCAGGCCCGCCGCCAGGTAGCCGGGATCGGCCCGGATGAGGCTCATCGCCGCGGTGAATCCGACGGCGAGCACGGTCAGCGAGACCAGTGCCACCCGCCTGCGCTGTGGGGCTTGCACCCAGACCCCCACCAGCGGCGCCAGCAGAGCCACCACGACCCCGGAGATGGTGAGGGTTCGGCCCAGCCAACTCGCCGCCGAGGTGGAGCCCGTCATCCCCTCGGCCACCGTGCCGGTCAGGTACACCGAGAAGACGAAGGTCGCCACGATCGCGTTCAGGCCGGTCGAACCGCAGTCCCAGAGCGCCCAGGCGGCGACGGCGCGCTTCGGTACTCCTGCGTCGGCCCGCTGTGGCAGCACACCGGGCCCGCTCATGGCGGTCACCCTATCCCTACGATGACGGCATGCCAGTCCCCGCGCCATCCCCCGACAGCCGAGCCGTCGTCACCGGTGCCTCCCAGGGCATCGGCGAAGCCCTGGCTCACGAACTCGCCGCTCGCGGCCACCACCTGATCATCACAGCGCGCCGTGCCGAGGTGCTCGAGCAGGTGGCGGCCCGGATCACCGAACGGCACGGGGTGACCGTCGAGGTGCGCCCGGTGGACCTCGCCGATCCGCAGCAGCGCGCCGGTCTGGCCGAGGAATTGGCTGGCCGGGACATCTCGATACTGTGCGCCAACGCGGGGACCGCGACCTTCGGCCCGGTGGCCAAACTTGATCCGGCCGGTGAGAAGGCCCAGGTGCAACTCAACGTCCTGGGTGTTCACGACCTGGTGTTGGCGGTGCTGCCGGGCATGCTGGCCCGCCGCGCAGGCGGCATCCTGATCTCGGGGTCGGCCGCGGGGAACTCGCCGATCCCCAACAACGCGACGTACGCGGCCAGCAAGGCGTTCGCCAACACGTTCAGCGAGTCGCTGCGCGGTGAACTCAAGAGTGCCGGCGTGCACGTCACCCTGCTGGCCCCGGGGCCGGTACGCACCGAGATGCCCGACCCCGACACGGCCTCGTTGGTGGACCGGCTGATCCCGGACTTCCTGTGGATCTCGGTCGAGCACACCGCCCAGTTGTCGCTGGACGGCCTGGAGAACAACAAGATGCGCGTCGTTCCCGGGCTGACGTCGAAGGCGATGTCGGTGGCCAGCGGCTATGCGCCGCGGGCCATCGTCACCCCGATCGTCGGTGCCATCTACAAGAAACTGGGCGGCGACTGACCTCGACTGACCGGCTATCCGGTGCTGGCGAACAGGTTCTTGGCGGTCGGCGAGGTGGGCACCGTCTGCGGGTCGGGATAGGTGCCCAGAACGCGGTCGGCCAGGCCGGGAGTGGTGACGGCGAACCAGTAGTGCTCGTTCTTGAAGTGGTGCCACCGATGGTTGCGGTACATCGTCCGGTAGAACCAGGTCTTCGGCTTGTAGTCGGTGTGCACCAGGTAGTGGCTCCACTCGTAGACCACGCCGATGGCGAACAGCGTCACCAGGAAGGTCAGCCCCAGTCCGGTGCGCGGGATGAGCACGAAGGCCACCAGCAGAGCCGCGGCGAACGCGCCGGCCAGCGACTGCAGGGGGATGAAGATCAGCTTGGTGATCCGCGGGTCCGCGTGGTGTTCGCGGTGCTTGCGGGCCAGCACCGGGTCGATCATCACGCCAGCCACCCGCCGCGGTCGCCAGTGCAGGATGAACACGTGAATCATCCACTCCACGAAGGGAAATACCGCCAGTACGACGAACGGCAGCACCGCATCGCTCCACTGCCAGTCGCCGACGATGACGCGGGCGACGACCGAACCGAGGAACGCGGTCACGAGCAGCCAGGGTGTGGGGTGGCGCCAGAACTCGCGGGCCGCGTCGGCGAGGGTCATCCCGCGGCGTTTGGTTTGGGTCATTGCTCCTCCTGTTTTCCCAGATCCTCGTGTGTCGGATTTTCGAGGGCGGTCAACGCGGCGATCAGCGCACCGGTGGCGGGTTCCAGTAACCGGCGGGCGGCGGCCTCGGCGGCGACTGGGTCGCCGTCGGCGATCGCCCGCGCGACGCCGCGGTAGGCCTCGCTCTGGCCCACCTCGGCGGCCATCAGGGTGGCCAGCGCCGGCAGGGCCGGTTCGTAGGCGGCCCGCAGCGTGTTGAACATGAGCCGGAAGACGATGGAGTCGGCGCCGTCGACGACGTGGTCCCAGAAGGTCAGCGCATGCCGTTGCTGACCCACCGGGTCGGCGTCGGTCTCCAGGTCCCGGATCGATTGTTCGAGCAGTTCGGCCAAGCCCGGCGGGCGCCGGCGGGCGGCGAGTTCGGCCACCTTCGGCCCGTTGTGCAGCCGGGCCTCCAGGATGGAGCGCGCCACCGAGACGTCGAGTCCGGTGTCGCGCAGCAGCAGTCGCGGCAGCAGGTCTAGGCCGGCGTGCCGGCGGAAGTCACGCACCGTGGTGGCATCACCCTGACGGACTTCGACCAGGCCGGCCGCGGCCACCCGCTTGAGCGCCTCCCGGACCGCGGGCCGGGACACCCCCAGGACCTCGGCGAGCCGGCGTTCGCTGGGCAGCGACTCCCCCGGTTGCATCTGACCGCTGAGCACCTCGTCGAGGATCTGCTCGAAGACCTCCTCGGGTACCGAGCGTCGACTCACGGGCTGCAGCGCCATGGCAGCAGCATGCCCGGCCAGGGGCCAGAGGTCAAGTGGTCAGACCAATACCGCTTACCGGCGACGGCGTCCCGTCCCGAAGATGCTCCGACCGATCTCCCGCCCGATCACCGTGCCCGCCGACCGCATGGCGCTCTTGAAGGCGGGGTTGTCCATCATCTTCTCCAGCATCCCGGGCTCCGCGCGCTCGACGGGCTTGGGCATCGGGGGCAGATCCAGACCGGTGGGCAGGATCGGCGGCAGGTCGACGGGCTCACCGACCGCCACCTCGCCAGGCGGCGGAGCCAACCGGGCCGCCAGCATCTCGTAGGCCGATTCCCGGTCGACGGTGGGACCGTACTTGAGGAAAAGCGGGCTGGCCTGCGCCGCGGCCCTGATGTACTCCGGCCCGATGCTGGCCATCAGAGACCGCGGCGAGCGCAGCCGGGTCCACGCCACCGGCGTGGGAGCGCCCCGCTCGGAGAGCACCGTGACGATCGCCTCGCCGATACCGAGCGCGGTCAGATCCGTCGCCAGGTCGTAGACATCGGTCTTGGGGTAGGTCCGCACCGTCTTGGCCAGCGCCTGCTGGTCATCGGGGGTGAATGCGCGCAGCGCGTGCTGAATCCGGGCGCCCAACTGGGAGAGCACCGCGTTGGGCACGTCGGTCGGCAGTTGGGTGCAGAAGAAGACGCCGACGCCCTTGGAACGGATGAGCTTGACGGTCTGCTCCACCTGGGCCAGGAACGCCTTGGAGGCGTCCTTGAACAGCAGATGCGCTTCGTCGAAGAAGAACACCAGCTTGGGCTTGTCGAGATCGCCAACCTCGGGCAGGTCGTTGAACAGCTCGGCCAGCACCCACATCAGGAAGGTGGAGAACATCACCGGACGCGAGGCCTGGTCGCCGAGTTCGACCAGGGTGATGACGCCCTTGCCCTGATCGTTGACGCGTAGGAGGTCGGCGGGTTCGATCTCGGGTTCGCCGAAGAACGTGTCTCCCCCCTCGGCCTCCAGGTTGATCAACGCGCGAAGGATCACCCCGGCGGTCTGGGTGGACACCGCGCCGATCGACTTGAGTTGGGCTTTGCCCTCGTCGGTGTTGGTCAGGAAGGTGATCAGCGACCGCAGGTCCTTGAGGTCCAGCAGCGGCAGCCCCTGCTGGTCGGCGTAGTGGAAGATCAGGCCGAGGCTGGACTCCTGGGTCTGGCTGAGTCCCAGGACCTTCGACAGCAGGATGGGCCCGAACGCCGAGATGGTCGCGCGGACCGGGACGCCGATTCCGCCGGTGCCCAGGGATAGGAACTCCACCGGGAACGGGGTGCCGACCCAGTCGTCACCGGTGTCCCTGACCCGCTCGGTGACCTTCTCGTTCGCCTCGCCGGGCCGCGACAGCCCGGACAGATCGCCCTTGAAGTCGGCCATCACCACCGGGACGCCGTTGGCGGACAGTTGCTCGGCGATCACCTGCAGGGTTTTGGTCTTCCCTGTGCCGGTGGCGCCGGCGACCAGACCGTGCCGGTTCATCATGGCCAGCGGGATGCGGATCTGCGCGGCCGGATCGACCTCACCGCCGACGAGCACCGAACCGAGTTCCAGCGCGGCGCCGGCGGTCTGGTAGCCCGCGGCGATCTGCTGGGCGGGACTGGCGGCGGGTTCCGTCATGGCACCCCTTTTCGTGGTGGAGGATTCCTGCATTTGGGCCGCTACGACCCTACGTGACCGGCGGGGCTTACTGTTGATCGCTGTGCGCGATGAACTGGTATGGATCGACTGCGAGATGACCGGTCTGGATCTTCGTTCCGACCGGCTCATCGAGATCGCCGCCCTGGTGACCGATGCCGACCTCAACGTCCTCGGCGACGGCGTCGACGTGGTGATCCACGCCGACGACGCCGCGTTGGACGGCATGGTCGAGGTGGTCGCCCGGATGCACAGCAAGTCGGGCCTCACCGAGGAGGTCCGGGCGTCCACCATCGACCTCGAGACGGCCCAGGAGATGGTGCTGGACTACATCCGAAGCCACGTCAAGGCGCCCAAGACCGCGCCGCTGGCCGGGAACTCGATCGCCACCGACCGCGGGTTCCTCGCCCGGGACATGCCGGTGCTCGACGAATACCTGCACTACCGGATGATCGACGTCAGTTCGATCAAGGAGCTGTGCCGCCGCTGGTATCCGCGGGTCTACTACGGCCAGCCGGAGAAGGGACTGGCGCATCGCGCACTGGCCGACATCCATGAGTCCATCCGCGAGTTGCGCTACTACCGGCGCACCGCGTTCGTGCCTCACCCCGGGCCCTCCACCAGTGAAATAGCCGAGGCCGTGGCGGAGTTGAACACTCTGGAAGGACACGATTCGGCCG
The DNA here is from genome assembly GCA_029780675.1 of Actinomycetes bacterium. GTDB lineage: Bacteria > Actinomycetota > Actinomycetes > Mycobacteriales > Mycobacteriaceae > Mycobacterium. Next base: position 9,255 of record JAKOYE010000119.1, on the reverse strand, counting down.
CAGGCACCTCAAGCGGCTAAGATCGTCACGTCGCCCAGTGCGGCAATGGTGGCTGTAGTTCAGTTGGTAGAGCACCAGGTTGTGATCCTGGCTGTCGCGGGTTCGAGTCCCGTCAGCCACCCCGATACGGAAAACCGCCCCTGACCAGGTCAGGGGCGGTTTTCTGTTGGGCGGGAGGGATGGGTTGCTGGCCCGATGCGCTGCCCGCTTTCAATGCGGAACGACGTGGGGCTGCCGAAACGGCCGCATCAGTGAAACCGGCGTTCGTCTACGCGGGCGGGACTGCCCCTCAATGAAGTGCGGCCGCCGAAACGGCCGCATCCTCAACGTTTCCCGTCCACGCGCCCTTCTCGTACTTCCCTCAATGAAGTGCGGCCGCCGAAACGGCCGCATCTGCGAACAGTGAGCCCTTCGATGTCGAGGGACCGCATCCCTCAATGAAGTGCGGCCGACGAAACGGCCGCATCCGACCGCCTGATCATACGTTCCTGAGCAGCGCTTTCGTCGCTGAGCGCGAGAAGTGGATCAAGCGCTGGTTGAGCAATGTCGTCGTTCTGGCTCGCCGGTAGCAAGAATGCGCCCCACCAGCACTCAGACACCGCGAGGGCGGCCGGTTGAGTCCGTCGCTCCGGGGTTCTCGCTCATCGTTGGTCAAATGATCCTCGACGTTCCCCCAGCGGTGGTCCTTGACCGGCCGACGAAAGCAAACCGCGAGGAATCCGAGTCGCGAGTCAGACCCAGATCGCAGAACAACACCGAATCCTCGGACATGACGATCATGGAGGCGACTTCGTGCCGCAGTCGCAAGATCCTCGAGGGACTCGCGTCAACGATGAATACGCTGAACTGAACACGGTCACCATGCCGTTGAAGGCACTTGGCGAGTTGCGCGCGCCGCCGGTCATCGGGGATGTCATAGGCGATCAGAACCCTTGTCAGATCGCGGCGGCTCATCTTGTCGTCATGCCACGGTATGCCTGTGGCTTCCGTCCAGATACCCGAGGACCATGCGAGCCTGCACCTCGACGGCCCTTCTCCAGGTGATTTTGTATCTGAAGACGGGGTGGGTGAACTGCGTCTCAATCCGCCGCTCGTAAGCAGACAGAAGCGCCCGTCGGCCGGAGTCCCGCAGGCGAAAAGTTCCCAACGCCGAGCTGAAGTCGCGTTCGGTGATCTCACGGTTGTTGACTGCGGAAAGCACCACCGCGTCACCAAGCGGAGCCCGAAACTCTTCCATGAGGTCGAGGGCAAGGGCGGGCTTGTTGCGGGAACTGCTGTGCAGGAAACCGGCATGGGGATCGAGGCCGCACGCAGCGATCGCGCGGATGACTTCAGCGGTGATCACGCCGTAGATGAAGTTCAAACAGACGTTGAGGGGATCGAATGCTCCTCGGCCCGTCCTGCCGGTCCAGCCTACGAGAAACGAATCCCCCTGAGGGTGGCGCAGCATTGTCGGCAAGCCAGCGAAATATAGGGCGGCCGCCTCGCCCTCTATTCCAGTAAGGGCATCAACACGCTCCGCTTCGTGTGCCTTGCGTTGCAGTTTCCTAAGACACGGCGTTCGGCACGCTTAAATTGCGGCGCAGAAGCGTTGCCTGGCCGGCGATCTTGGCGGCGATGAATGAACGCGCAAGCTCTACCCGTCCCTCGGCGGAGGCCTGATGCTGCCGCACTCTGACTGACCCGTTGGGCGTACCAGCCGTGTGACTCCACCCGATGGTGCGACCGGTTCCTGAACTCCAGACGATTGTCACGCTGCGCCACAACAGCTCGCGCATGAGAGCGCTCGACAAGTCAATGATTCCGTGGACAACCAGCCCGGCGACCTGTTCGAGAGGCACGGAATCCAGCTCTTCACCCCGCAGCGATACCCGGAGACGCCCAGAGCGGATGTAGGCCCGACTGCCGGCTGTTGCGAGGTGGACGATCCCACCGTCAGGATCGGCGGCGTGAATCCGCCGACGGACAGGTTGCTGCGCCTGTTCCTCCGGAAGGCAAACTCCCGCATGAGAGCATCCCGAACATCGAGGATCGTCGAACAGCGGTTGCGGCGCAGTCGGGGACTGCACTGTCTTCCTGGTCAGTTCCACCTCTTCGTTGGCGTTCTGGGCGTCCGCGCTGTCGAGATCGACCGGCACACTGCGGCGGTGCGTGGTGAAGTAAACCGAGCATCCAGATACCTCGTAACCCATATCCGCCAGGCAGACTCTCTGCAGTGCCAGCTGCGTCCGCATGGGTTGGGCGAGTTCGGCTTTGCGACGAACGGGCGTCGCCTTGTACTCGACGACCTCCAGTCGGCCGTCATGGGACTCGACCGTGTCGACCCGACCGATGATCCCCAATTCACGGTGGGCCACGTCTATCGCCCGATGCTGTCCGCCGCGCGATGTGGAGACGTCGTCCGTCGCGACGTGCGCCAGGGAACCGGCTGTCATCGCGTAAGAATCGGCCTTCTCTCCAGCGGCTTCCAGCCATGCGCGCCTGGGGCAGAAGGCGTGATGCGCAACCAGGCTGATCGGGATCAGTTCCAAGGTGACGCCGAGTTGGTCAGCGTAACGACGGAACCATCGAGGATCTTCCGCTCGGGCACTTTGGTCTCGGAAGCGTAGAGCGGAAATCGCATCAGGGCTCGGATCGATCGCTCGGTCAGCCACCTTCGTGCAGCTTCGGCGGAGATCACATCAAGTGGGTCGGATGAATCAGTGGTCGTCGCCGCGAGCTGCAGCTGACGCGAAGCGAGGATGCTCCGCAAGCGCGACAGCGTGATGAGTCGTGTTGGTACCGGCAGGAAAACGAAAGTGGGGTACGGGCGTCGCGCAGGCACGTATGTCCCAGCAGTGGTGGACTGCGCTCCGTTGTGGTGAACAACAGGGAATTGACTGATGCCCCAGAGGGCGCACCACGCCAGCGCGTTGTCGACCCGGCCCGGGTCGGGTGAAGCCGGTCCCGCTACGCGAATCGGGCTTGTCGTTGCCAGCTTCGTCTCTGATCGTCTGGCCAACCAGCCCCGAGCGGACCCCGTCGATCGTGCGGCTCGCCACTACATGGGCCAGCGGCAGAAGACGGTTCCCGACGAACTCCGCTCCCCGGTTACGGGTCTTCATCTCCCATCGGCTTGCCCCGCCGTCGCTCTTGTCCTCGCTTTTCGCAACACCTCTGGTGGATTTGTGTTCGAGCGGCCAGTAGGCGGGCTCTCCCAGTGCGCCGATCATTCGAAGGTCGAGTTCGCTGCCCGCCGCGGCGACGGCGTCCAGACCGGCATGGCGGGTTTCCTGGAGGTGATGCCACGCCGACGGGGTCGACGGTGTGGCGACTCGGGGGCTGAACGCCGCCAAGTGTCTGTCACCTGCGTCGAACCTCACGCCCAGCCAACTTTCCGGAGACGCGCACCGGGTCGCGTGCCGGTGAACCGCGGCCGCGACCTCGCCGGGCTCCAACTCGGCGTCGAGCTGCGGTTTCGGGTCGGCCTCGTCAGTCCAGCACAGCCGCACCGACTGCCCGTTCTCGTCCTCGAGGATGGCGGCCAGTCCGTAAAGGGCGAAGTGGGTCAGCGCACTCGTTGCCGCCCCCGCTGGGACGAAGACTGTCACCGGCCCTCCATTGAGATCTGGTTGTCAGCCGCCCGCAGAACCGCCTCCAAGTAGGCACACGCCCAGACCCCGTACCGGCGCTGGGTCGATTCGATGATCTCGTCCCATTCCCCATCATCGAACAGCCTGCGGGCATAGCGCACGAACGGATCATCCTCGGCCACAGCGGGATCAAGAAGCTCTCGGGCGGTGTGCGGGAAAGCCGGGCGACCGCGGCCGTGGCTGGTGCCGACCAATCGCAGGATGAGGTCACGCTGCGGGTCCTGATCCAGTTCCACCGCAGCCAACGCCGCCGACAGTTGCTCATGGCGCCACCCGGTGGGCAGCCCCCCACTCCCTCGGCGGCGGACCCGCCGGATCGAGTGCTCGTGGCTCTTAGCAAGGATGCCGTGATCGGTGTCGTGATTACCGAGGGTGAACTTCTGAAACCGCTCATCCCGCTTGCCCGCGTCGTGAAACAACCCGCCGTTGAAGAGCGTCTCGCGCAGCGACGAAGGCACGCCGAGTCTGTCGGCCAAGTTCCCGGCCCGTTCGGCTACGGCGGCGTTATGGTCGTCAAGCAGCACCGGAGCCAGCGAGGAGGTCCACACCTGGCGGGTAGCATCGCCAACCGCTGCGATGGGCCTTAGTCCCACCACCAGCCATTGTGTCGAGACGTCTTCCAGTCCTCCGTAACTGATCTCCACAGCCGTCGACGTCCCAGGGGAGTTATCATCGACGGCGTCGAGGTACTCGACACGCGGGTCCTGGTCCCGGAAGGATGAGACCAGTTCGATGATGTCGTCGTCGTCAGGTTCGCCCTCCGATTCGGAGACCAGATCGGCGAGTTGCGCCAGAAGGTCGGCCTCCCAACCCGATCGAGTGCCGAGGAAGCGTAAAGCCCGCCCCGATCCGTCCTGCGAGACCGCCTCCTCGTAGACGTCAGTTCCCTCCTCGGTCGGTGCCCTGGTGATCACCCCGGAGGTGCAGACGTGGTGGCCGAGGTCGAAGACCACCGTGTCTCCGCTTCGTAAGTCGCGGGGCGTTTCCAAAGGATCGACCTCCCCTGCGCGGACCCGGAACGCCCGTGGTGGAGCCAGTCCGTCATGGGCATCGAGGACGGACTCCAGCAGCGTTCGGGTGTCGGCCAGCGAGGCAGGATAGACCTCACCGTAGGTAGGCGCCGTGGCCCGCAGTAGTTCCAGCGCAGACGAGTTGTCACCGGGCAGATGGCTACGCACGACCACGCCGCACATCGAGTCGTCGGGGTCCAGGTCGTCACGCAACCACAGTTCGAGGTCGGGCTCGTCGAAGAGGTCATTGCCGGTGCGGGCCAGAAACCACAGGTCGTGCAGTTCAAGCCGTTGCAGCAGTGTGCGGCGCAAATGTTCATCGGGCGGAGGGTCGGCGGACAGCGCCCAGGGCGACATCCCCATCGGGTCGTCCCGGCGGCGGCACAGCCAGTCCCACGCTTGCCGGAGATGGGCGAGCGCCTCCGTATCACCGGCATCGGCGTAGGGAATCAACGCGAACCTCGACAGAGGAGCGCCATCCCCGCCCAGTAGAGGTGAGTCGGGGCCGGGACCGATCACACACACCTCGGTGGCAGCGGCCTTACCGACCCTGTTTGTTCTGCCCACCCGCTGGGCCATGGCCGGGGCGGTGGCGAATTCCGTCACCAGGGCCGAGAAGTCGAGGTCGACGCCGACTTCGAGGGTCTGGGTGCCGACCAACACATCGACATCGGGGTTGCCGTTGATCGTCAGCAGGCCCGGCCAACGCTGCTGCAACGCGGAGCGGTCGTAGGGCCGCATCCTGCCGACGATCATCGCGGTGCACAGCCCCTCGGCCCGCAGCCGTTTGGTGATCTCCACGGCCAGCGCGACGGTATTGACGAGGCAGCCAACCGTGCGGCCGAACCGCTCATGCTGTTTCAGCGTCTGCTCCACCAGGACTTCGACGTAGCGATCGCGGTCCGCGCCCGACCTCGCCGGGGGCCAGCTGTGGTCACCGATGTAGCGGACAGGTTTCGGAGCGGTCAGCCGGCGGACAATTGTCCCCCCGCCCCCGCTGAAATCGGACTCCTCGACGGCGACGATGCCCAGTTCTGGATCGTCTGTGCTCGAACCACCGGCGGGAGTGGCGGTAGTGGCGACCACTTGAAGGGCGGGAACACCGATTGCCTCTGCTCCCGCGGCGGCCAGATGGGCCGCCCGGCGGGCGGTAGCCAGAAGCTGACGGTTCAGGTGGGCCTCATCGAGAACCAACACCGCGTCGTACATCAGCAAGCCGGCCTGACGGGGCCGAGCTCCCGGAGATGTGCCGTAGCCGCGGAAAAGCACGCGGCTTCCCCACATATCCGGCGTCGCGGTGATGATCTGGCACGCGGCCGGGTCGTTGACCCAGCCGCGGCGGGGAGGAATCCCCCCGCGCATGTCAACGATGTCGAAGGGATACGACTCGCCCCGGGGATCGCGCTGGCTCCGCAGTGTCCGCAGCGCTGCGCCGACCCTTCCCGGCAGCGACTCCGGGGGTGCGATGTGAAGTCCCTGCTGGATCGACTCCGAACGCTGCGCCTGACTGTCGACCAGTGCGCGGCGGTTAACGACCAGGGCGAGTCGGCGCGGCATCCGTTGGATTCGTCCCGAGGCGTACAAGGCGCACGCGAACAGGTGAACCTCGACCACGCTGGACTTCCCCGATCCGGTCGGGGCGGAGATGAGGCCGGGCCAGCAGCAGGTCTCGATCAGGTGGTCCAACAATCGGTGCTGCCAGGCGAATGGTGCGTGGCGGCGCAGCGGCACTGCTCGCACGTCAAATGCCATGCGCAGAACCCGTCTGCGTGGAACCGACCCCGGGCAGCCTCGCGCAGTCCCGTTCATCGCACAGGTCCGCGCTACCGCGTCGATCGCCGGGGCACCGGAGACGCTGGCCGTTGCCATCGACTCCGGGGATATGACGGTCACGTTCGTTCCGCCGCCATCGCCGCGCTGGGGATCATCGCCCATGTCGATCTTCAGAACTACGGGCCGGTCACTTGCACAGAGACTCCGGCGGGCAGCCTGCCCATCGCCCGCACAGAACCACCCGCCGGCACGCCGCTGCGGGCGGATGGGGTGAAGGTCACCCTCTTCGTCGACAGCGGCGCGGGTGCGCCCTGCGCAGCTCCACCGGCCCCCGCGCCCGTCGTCGCCTCACCGGGGAACACGACGGTCAACCCGCCCAACATCAACTGGCCGAATCCGAACCTGCCCAGCCTGAACCCCTGCAAGCACACTCGGTGGTGCTGAAAGGCCCAAATACGCTGGACGGCTGGTAGCGCTCGGTGACGGAGTCGTCGATGGAGTCAGCGGTGTAGCGCTCGATGGGATTGGTGTGGTGGTGACCGGCGGCGCCGCGGGGATGGGGGTCGTCGGCGCTGTGGCCGCGTCGCGTTGAGCCCATGGGCTCCACAGGAGGGCAGCTTCCGCCAAGAGACCTGCCAGGACCCCCGTCACCAGTATCGCTCGGGCTGGGGAACGACGAGCGGTTCGGGCCGCCGCGGTCCGGATGATCGGGATGGGCGCCTGCAGCGTTGGTGCCGTTGGCGAATACGAAAACCTTCTGCCGGGTTTACCAATGGCTGCGGTGAGGGCGCGGGCGAAGTCGCGGCATGTCGGGAAGCGATCGCCCGGCTTCTTCGTCAGCGCCTTTGAGAACACCGCGTCGAGGGTTGCCAGGTCGGCGCGGACGCTCGAAAGCGTCGGCGGCGGCTCGGCCAGGTGCCGACTGATCACCGCGACCGGGTTGGAGTCGGGGTAGAGCGGCGTCCCGGCGAGCAGGTGGTAGGCGGTCGCCGCCAGCGCGTACTGGTCGGCGCTGCCGTCAATGTCGTTGCCCATCAACTGTTCTGGGGCCGCGTAGGCAACGGTGCCGACGGTGAAGTTCGTTGCCGTGAGCCCCGCGGGGTCATCCATGGGGCGGGCGATGCCAAAGTCGGCCAGGTACACCCGGCGCTGGCCCTCGTCGTCCGGCGCCGCGAGCAGGATGTTGGCGGGCTTGACGTCGCGGTGCAGGATGCCGCGCCCATGTGCGTAGTCGAGGGCCTCGGCGATCGCGGTGGTGATGGCGACGACCCCGTCGACGGGCATGCCGGCCGGATAGCGCTCCCCCAGCAGCTGCCCGGCATCGGCGCCGTCGATGTACTGGGTCGCGATCCACAGCTGGCCGTCGGTGTCGCCGCGGTCGAAGACGGTGACGATGTGCGGGTGGTCGAGCACGGCCACCGAATCCACCTCGCGGATGAACCGCTGCCGGAACGACTCGTCGGTGGAGATCTCCGGCGCAGAATCTTCAGCGCCTCTCTACGGGGCAGGCGAGGATGCTGGGCCAGATAGACCTGGCCCATGCCGCCCGACCCCAGCACGCTCACGATGGTGTAGCCGGCGAAGCTTTCCCGAAGCTCAACGCCACCCCACTGCCCCCGCTCCCCGTGCGCCTCTAGCGTCACCCGCGTTGACGACTTTGACGATACAATGTTGACAAGGTTGACGACACGAGGAGGCTGAATGGTGACGGATCTGTCCTTACTAGAGCAGCAGATTCTGCGCTCGGTCAGCGTGAAGGTGCGGGCGCGGCTGCGCAAGGCCGCCGAAGATCAGGTCGGCCCGGAAGCGTTCGGCGACCCGGAGGCCATCGCCGACGCCATGGTCGCCGCCCTGCCACTCGGGCACCCCTTTGACGAGGCCGCCGGACCGTTCTACGACACCGCCGGGCTGGCCCGCTGGCTGGGCATCTCCCGCCAGGCCGTACACCAGCGCGCCGCCCGCCACGCGATCCTCGGCTGCCCGCTCGCTGATGACGCCGCTGTCTACCCCACCTGGCAGTTCCTCGATAATGGCGCCACCCTGCCCGGCCTGGCTGAGGTGGTGGCCGTCCTCGCCGACGGCGACAGCGACCCGTGGATGGCGGCGTTGTGGCTGCGCGCTCCCAACGACGCGATCGACGGCGCCGCTCCCGCCGACTGGCTGCGCGACGGCGGCGACACCGCCCCGGTGCTCGAGGCCGCCCGGCAGGTGGCGGCCGGCTGGCGGGCGTGAGCGGATCCCGGCAACGGCCCGCCCTCGGTGCTCCGCCCGCGGACCTCGACGCCTTCCCCCGCTCCCGGCTAAGCCCCGACACCCCGCTCTACCGCGCCCACACCCGCGGCCGCTCGCCGTGGTGGTTCTCCGCCGACCTGTCCGGGCGCTTCGACCTGCTGCCGCCGCACGGCACCTGCTACCTGGCGACCGATGTCGAGACCGCGCTGCGGGAGCGGTTCGGCCACGAGTTGGTCGATCTGGGCGTGGTCAGCTTCGAAGCTGCCGCCCGCACTGCGGTGTCGATGCTGCGGGTGCCGGCTTCGCGGTGGCTGGCCAACAGCTGCGCCCGGACCGCCGCATCCTTCGGGATGACCCGCGAGATCGCCACCACCCCCGACTACGCCGTCACCCAGGCGTGGGCCGCGGCATTTCACGCGACCGGACGGCATACCGGCATCCGGTACCAAACCCGCTTCACCACCGGCGCGACGGCCAACGCCGCGGCGGTGTTCGACGCTGCGGGGCAACAGGATTGGCCGTCCGACCCCCGGCCGCTCAGCGGCGTGACCGCCTGCCGAAAGGCGGGGATCGCCGCCGCCCACCGGCCCACCCGCCGTCAGGTGCGG
>JAKOYE010000084.1 GCA_029780675.1 Actinomycetes bacterium | reverse complement strand
TGGTTCCAGAGCAACGCGTCTGGAGCCACGGGCCGAGTGCGGAACCAGGTCGAGTCGCTGGTGCGTAGGTGCTCACCGACACCCAAGTCTCGAAGGACGCCTTTGCGGGTGTTCGCCAGGATGTTCGCGGCCACCTTGTGACCGCGCTGCCAGCCGAAGGTGCGCGCTTGGATCCACAGTTGGGCGGCGACGACCTCGTCGATGCGGGGGGTCAGGGTCCGCAACCGGTGTGCGATGACGCTGGCGCCTGGCACCAGCAGCCACACCAGCGCACCAGCGGCAGCCAGGTCGTCCCCGCCAGTGGGTGAGCCCAGCTTCGCCAGGGCCAGCAGGACACGGTCAGCCTGCGCCGGGTCGGCGGCGGCGATCCACGCCGGCAGGTCCATCAGGTCGTCGGTCACCGCGAGTCGCTCGTCGACGCCCGCCCACTGGGCCCACCGGACGCGGGCCAGGCCGAGCAGGTCGGTGTCGGGGTCGGTGAGACCGAGTTGGGTTGCGACGCTCATCGCCAGTTCCTTTCGCCGTGACAACACGGCGTAAAGGTGGCGATCGGTCGTACCCGACTGCGTCCCTACAGGGTGCGTCCCCCCACGCTTTCGGGTGGGGGGACGCAATCGCTTTGGTGATGTTTGTCCTGGTCAGGGGTGCGTCCCTGAACTTTTCGAGGAATCTTCGCCGGGCCCCTTGCGCAGGCGCTGCGCGCGGTGCCTGGCAAGGCTTAGGACCCGTGATGGGTGGGGGTCTCCTGGGCTGATTGGGTGGCTTGGCGCCAGTCCCGTGCCCACCACCCGATCAGGACGCTTCCGGTCACGAACATCACCAGGGCTGCGATAGCGAGAACCGTCATGTGGTCATCATGCGCATCGGGCGGCGTGAGCATGAGCCGTCATCCACAGGCCACCGTCCTCACGCGGCGGTGAGTCAGCTGGCGACCTTGCCGGGGGTCAGCCACTGGTTCACGGTGAGGATCTGTTCGGTGCGCTCGGCAAGCTCGGGCGGGGGGCCTGCATCGTCGGTGCGGTCGCAGATCTGTTCCCGCACGATTCGTTCGGCCTCCCGATCGTGCCCGGCGGCTTTGGCGACGCTGGCCATTCCCAGGCGGGCGATCTCATCGTCCGGGGCGGCCAGGATGGCTGTTTCTGCAGCCAGCTGGGCCCCGGGCACATTGCCTTCGGCGAGGTCGTGGGTGATCACCAGATGGGCGATGTCGACGATGGCGCACACGAGGTGGTGGTCCAGCCGGTCACCCTCGAACAGCCACGCCCATCCTTGGGTGCGGAGTTGACTGAAGGGGCGGCCGTTGACCAGTCGCAGGGCGGTGCGCAGGTCGTCGATGCCGTCCGGGCCGGCGGCTTCTCCACGGGCGCGCAGCCGGTAGAGCAGGTGAGCGTCGACCAGGACGCCGCTGACTTCATATAGCGGCATGCCTCGGGTCTTGGCTGAGGGTGCGTCGGTGGCGTGCGGCAGATGCAGGGTGCCGGTGCGCGGGTCGGTGCCGAGCCAGGTGCGGATGGTGCGGGCGTACTCGCGGGCCTTGGTGGGGGTGATGTTGAAGGTGTCTGCCAGCTCCTCGGGGGTCGCGCCGTGGGGTTTGAGCGCCAGGTAGGCCAGCATCTCGGTGAAGTACGGCTTGCGGCTGGCGATCGGTTTCCCTCGGGTGCGCGCGTTTACCGGACCGATCAGCGACAGCCGCGGCAGGGCGCAGTCGGGATTGAACCAGGCCGCCACATCGGCGTCGAGGTCAGGGTCAGCGTCCTTCAGGCGGGCGCGGGTGGTGTCGGTGACCAGTGGGGCAAGGGCTTGCAGATCCTCCGTCGTGGTGACCCCGGTGGCCAGGTACGTCTGGTCGTCCTGGGCTAGGACGCTGGCAGCGGGTTCGTCGATGTCGGCGGGCTGGGCGTCTCGGGGCAGGGT
>JAKOYE010000107.1 GCA_029780675.1 Actinomycetes bacterium | reverse complement strand
CCTGGCCACGGTGGTGTTCGCCGTCTTCATGTTCTTCCTTCCCGACTACAACGCCCGCGACGACGCCAAGAAGGCCCGCGCAGAGTTCAACCGGGCGCTGGGCGCCTACATCGACCTGGTGGCGCTGGAACGCAACTCCGGGTCAGGGTCGCGTCAGGCCATGGAGCAGGCCGCCGCCGTCGGCGATTCCTGGGTGTTCCGGCGCCTGACGGAGGAGCTGGCGCGGTCGCGCTGGTCCGGCGTCGCCCCGTGGGAGGCGCTGCGGGCGCTCTCGCGCGAGCTGGGACTGCCAGACCTAGAGGACCTGGCCGACATCATGCGCCTATCCGGGGAGGAAGGCGCCCAGGTCTACACCAACCTGCGGGCCCGCAGCGCCGGCATGCGTTCAGCGATGCTGGCCACCGAGAAAGCCAAGGCCGACGAGATCGTCGAGCGTCTCTACATCCCCATGTCCCTGCTGGGCGTCATCTTCTTGGCCATCCTCGTGGCCCCCGCCTTGCTGCGCGTGATCGGAGGTGGCTGACCAGCTGAGCTCACGAGGCACACCCTCACCTGAACCCCTGAAGCGTCATCAAGATGAAGGAGAACCACATGCACTACCTGGCCGCGACCCTGCACACCCTCGGCGTGAAGATGAACGAGCACGCCCGAACCAAGATCGACCAAGACCCCGAGCGGGGGTCCGTCACCATCGAGCAGGTGCTGTGGGCGATCGCGATGATCGCCATCGTCGGCGTCGTGGTGGCCGCCATCACCGCCTACGTGACATCCAAGTCCGGCAACATCAAGTAGGGCTGGTTGTGACACTGCAACGTTTCTTCCGCTGCGACCGGCGCCGCCGAGGTGCCAGCCGCAGGTGTGGCGAGACCGGGTCGGTGTCCATCCAGATGGTGCTGCTGCTGCCGGTCCTGTTCGCGGTCATGTTTTTGGGGATGCAGGCGGCGCTGTTCTACCACGCCCGGACGGTGGCGATCGCCGCCGCTGAGGAAGGCGCTCGGGCTGCCGGCGCCCGAGGTGGAACAGTGGCCGCCGGCACCAAGGCCGCCGGAGACTTCGTGGCGACCGCAGGCGGCGACGGGGTCCTGAAGGCCGCATCAGCGACCGGCTCACGCACGCCCACCACGGCCACGGTCACCGTCACCGGGCAGGCGATGAGCGTGATCCCGGGCTGGACCCTGACAATCGCCCAGAGTGCGACCATGCCCGTAGAACGGCTGACCACATGAAACTCCCCACGCCACAATCCCCACGGCAGGGAGAGCGCGGATCGGCGGTGATCGAAACGGTCATCGGCGTCCCGGCGTTCATGCTGTTCGTCGCGCTGATCATCTTCGCCGGACGAACCGCGATCGCTCACCAGGCCGTGCAGAGCGCGGCCGCCTCAGCGGCCCGGTCAGCCTCGATCGCCCGAACCCAGGCCCAGGCCGGAGCCGATGCCCAAACCGCGGGCGCCGCATCGTTGACCAACCAGGACGTGCACTGCGTCACCAAATCCATCACCGTCGACACGGCCGGGTTCGCCACCCCCGTAGGAACACCCGCATCGGTCACGGCCACGATCACCTGCGTCATCGACCTGTCCGACCTCGCGGTCCCCGGCATCCCCGGCACCCACACGGTCACCGCCAGCGTGACCTCCCCGCTGGACACCTACCGAGAGCGGTGAACACCCTCGTGATGACATCGACGACATCCCCTGCACGACCGAGCCTGGTCGGTCCCGACGTGGACCGCGACCGGGGTTCGATTACCGTGTGGCTGGCCCTGTCCGCAGTCGTGATGATCATCTTGGTCGGGGTCGCCGTCGACTTGTGCGGACAGGTGTACGCCAAACAACGCTGCCAAGACATCGCCGCCCAGGCCGCCCGTGCCGGTGGGCAACAGCTGGATGCCGGCACCGCGATCCGGGGACAGGGCGCCATCGCCGACCCCTCTGCCGCCGTCGGCGCCGCCAAGACCTACATCGCGGGCACCACCGACGTCACCGGCACCGCCACCGCCACCGCAGACACCGTCACCGTGACGACGAACAGCACGTATCAGACCAAGTTCTTGTCCATCATCGGCATCGGTTCGCTGCCGGTGAGCGGGCACGCCCAAGCCCACATCACCCGCGCTGTTGGAGGTGTCGCCCGATGAACCTGCGCGCCCGCCTGGTCGGCCTGACCGCCACCCTGCTGCTGGTCGGGATCGTCGTCGCCCTCCCCACCACCCTGATCGCCCTGGGAGCCGCCCCGATCCCCACGCACCTGCCCTCTGCCGACCAGATCCGCACCAGCTTGACCAGCCCCGATGACGGCAGCCTGGCACTTGGAGCCATCAAGGTCATCGCCTGGATCACCTGGGCCGTGCTGACCTGGTTCATCGCGGTCGAGATCGTGGCGCGGCTGCGCGGTATCACGATCACCCCCCCACGCGGACTGGCGATGCCACAGCTGGCGGCACGTGGCCTGGTCGCCGCGGCTGCGCTGCTGTTCATCAGCGCCGGATCGGCAGCACCCGCGATCGCAGTGACCACACCCGCCCCCCACACCGTGGCCACGGCCGCCTCCGCCCCGGGTGCCGCAGCGCCGGCCAGCACGGTGGTGGACGTCCGCGACCACGCACCCCATTCCAGCCCCGCCCCGAAGACGCCCGCGGTGTCCTCCTTGCCCACCCACACCGTCGTCCACGGGGAGAGCCTGTGGTCGATCGCGCAGACCCACCTGGGGTCTGGAGAGCGCTACCGCGACATCCTGGCCGTCAACCCGCAGCTGGGATCCCACCCCGACTTCCTGACCCCCGGCACCGTGCTACACCTGCCTGCCGCACACCAGACAGCCGATCGGACCGAACATCAGGTCACCGTCCACCGTGGCGACACCCTGTCCGGTATCGCCCAACGCGAGCTCGGCGACGCCGACCGCTACCCCGAGATCTACGACGCATCGACGAGCATCCGCCAACCGGGCGGCTACCACCTGTCCGACCCCGACATGATCGACGTCGGCTGGACCGTGACCATCCCCGGCACCCCACCAACCCCAGCCACGGCGACGACGCCGACCCCACCCTCACCGCCCGTTGCACCCCCACCCTCACCGCCCGTTGCACCCCCACCACTGACCCCCAGCGCCACGACGCCACCCGTGACCCCGTCCCCCTCGGCGACCAGCGCATCACCAGCGGCTTCCGCCCCTGCCACGTCCGCACAGGCACTGGAGGGCCAAAGGACCGTGGCCGAGGCAGAACACGTGGACTCACCGGCGCCGTGGATTCTCGCCGGTCTGACCGGGGCAGGTGCTGTCCTAGCGGGCGGCATGACACTGGTCCTGCGAGCTCGGCGCCGCACACAGTTCCGTAACCGTCGCCCCGGACGCAGCATCACCGCCCCCGATCCGGTGCTGGCCCCCGTCGAGAAGACCGTGATGACCCT
>JAKOYE010000089.1 GCA_029780675.1 Actinomycetes bacterium | reverse complement strand
CGCCCGGCGGTGGCGAGCAGCGTGCGTTCGGCGGCCAGGGTGCCGCCGCGGACGGTGAGATCGTCGGCGGCTTGCACGACGAGGTCGCGGCCGGCGATGACGCCGAGGTTGGCGATGGTCTGGGCGGTGAGCGCGACGACCCGCCGGCCGGCGACGGTGCCGCTGTTGGCGAGGTCGCCGGTGAGGTGGAGGTCGATGGCGTCGGCGGCGAGCAGGCTGCCGCCGCCGGTCACGTCGCCGTCGCGGACGCGGGCGTAGAGTCGCGGGACCAGGACTTTTTGCGAACGTCCGTCGGGCAGGGCTATGTCCTGTTCGACCAGCCAGACGATGTCGGTGGTGAGTTGGGCCATCTGGGCGGCGGTGAGGGCGACGCCGGGGAGGAGTTGCCAGTCCTTGGCGACGGTGGCGCCGGCGTTCATCAGGGCGCGGTATTGTTGTTCGTCGTTGGCGTGGCCGGCGAGGAAGCGCCGGCCGGTGAGCTGGGCGACTTGTTCGGCGATCAGCCGCTGTTCGTAAAAGCCGTCGCCGAGGCGTTTTTGCGTGGCGGCGGGGTCGAGGGAGAGGGCGTTGAGCAGGTAGTCGGAACCGAGCCATTGCCGGTAGCCGGTGAAGGCGGGATCGGTTTCGATCAGGTAGTGGCCGCCGGGGTCGCGGTTGAGGTGCAGCAGGCGGTTGGCCGGGAGGGCGAGCGCCAGGGCGGTGGTGAGCACGAGCGCGGCGGGATCGTTGCCGCGTCCGGCGGCGGTGACCTGGACGATGGCGCCGGGGGCGATGCCGAAGGGGGTGGCGGGCGTGGCGACGGCGGTCTGGGCGGTGGCGGCGAGGTGGGCGGCGGGACCGGTGGCGGTGTCGGCGCCGGCGGCGGTGGCCTCGCGGTTGACGCTGACGCCGCTTCCGGTGGCGGTGTCGACGCCGGCGGTGGTGGCCCCGCGCGTGACGCTGACGCCGCTTCCCGTGGCCACTTGGGCGGCGCCGGCGCCGGCGGCGGCCTGGTCGACACTGGCGTTGTCGCGCTTGGCGATCGAGGTGCCGCCGCCGGACGATGCCGTATTGCCCTGATAGACGGTCGTAGACAGGTTGATGGTCTGCACGGTGGCCGCGGGGTGGTAGCCGAAGACGTCAAGGCCCTGGGCATCGGGACCGTCTTTCTTCTTGCGCCAGTAGTAGGAGACCTCGCCGTCGTCCTGGATGACCCGCTGGCCAGCCGTCGCGGTGTTGTCGAGGGTGCCGATCGTCCCGGTCAGCGTGCCGCCGGCAATGAGGCGGCTGTCGGCGTTGTGGAGGGTGTCGGCCGTCAGCTGCATGTTGCCGCCAGAGAGAATCTGGCCGGGGGCGGAGGCGATGAGCTGGGTTTCCGTGGTCGTGCGTGTGTAGTCGTAGAGATACCAGTTGTTGTAAGGGGTGTCTGGCGAGGTCCACAGACGCAAGAAATGTTCGTCGTGTTCGAGGGTGACCGCACTGCCCGGGTAACGGGTGGTGGCGTTGAGGCCTTGGTATTCGACGATGTTTTCCGAGGCGACGACGACATCGTGGGTGGCAAGGTATTCGTTGGTGTTGGCGATCGTCCCGGCGTCGATGCGCAGGTGGCCCAACGCTTCGATGGTCGCGCTGGCATTGGCGAGGGTGCCGGCCTTCCCGACGGCCCGGTGATTGAGATCGAGCGCGCCGCCGAGAGCCATGTCGCCGACGGAGAAGAGCAGGGCGCCGTCGCGGTTGTTGACGGTTTCGGCAGCGATGTCGAGGCGGTCGCGGGCGGCGATGACCGGCGCGACTCCGTTCTCGGCCAGGTTGTTCAGCGTCGTCGCGGCGATGGCGAGATGGTCGCCGTAGAGGCGCCCGGTGCCGAGGTTGTCGAGGGTGACGGCGTCGATGACGGTCTCGCCGCCGTCGATCAGGCCGCGATTGGTCAGGGTGTGGGTGTCGCGGGCCGTCAGCGTCAGGGCGGCGGCGGAGAGCGTGCCGGCGGCGGTGTTGTCGAGCGTGCCGGCCTGGACGGTGAGAGCGTTTCCGGCTTGCAGACGGCCGCTGTTGGTCAGGATGCCGGGGAGGGTCACGCCGGCATTGTTGGTGGCGGTGATTTCGCCGGTGTTCAGGAAATCGGCGCCGAGGTCGACCGCCAGGTCGCCGTGCGAGAGGAGGCGGCCGTCGCCGGTCAGGCGGTCGGCGCGCAGCGTCAGCTGGGTGCCGGCGACGAGCGTGCCGCCGGTGTTGGTGACGGCGAGCGTCCGGGTCGCGCTCTCGTCGGTGACGGTCAGCGAGCGTGCCGATGAGAGCAGGCCGTCGGTGTTGTCGAGCGTGCCGGCGCCGCGGACGGTGAGCGTGTCGTCGGCACGCACGGCGCCGTTGCGGTTGTCGATCCGGTGGGCGGCGATGTTGACGGCGCGTCCGTCGATGCCGTGGTCCACGGCCGTCGTATCGGTGTTGACCAGGTGTGCCGTGCCGACGGTCAAGGTGCCGCCGGCGCGCAGCAGGCCACCGCCGTTGTCGAGCATCGCCGCCGCGCTGGCGGTCAGATCGCCACCGGCCTGGATGTTGCCGCTCCGGTTGCCGAGGGTGGTGTCGACCGTGAGCGTCATGCGCTGCTGGGCGACCAGACGGCCACCGGTGTTGGCGAGTTGGCTGGCGCTCAGTGTCAGGTTGTCGGCCGCGGCGATGAGTCCGGTGGAGTTGTCCAGGGCGCCGGCGATCAGGTCGACGGTCGACTGGCCGCGAATGCCGCTCGTGCCGCTCGTGCCGCCGGTGGCGGTGTTGGTCAGGATCTGGCCGTGGGTGTCGATGGCGAGCGCGCCGGTGGCCTGAAACAAGCCGCTGACGTTGGTGAGTTGGCCGCTGTTGACGACGAGCGCGCCATCGGCCACCGCTTTTCCGCGCGTGTTGTCGAAGGTCTGCTGCCGGGTGTCGATCGCCAGCGACCGGCCGAGCAGCGTGCCGTCGACGTTGCCCAGACCGCTGGCGGTGAGCGTCAGGGCGGTGGCGGCTTCCACGCGGCCGGCGGTGTTGTCGAACGCGCCGCCGGCGGTGCTGGTGAGGACGGCGGCGGCGAGCAGCAGGAGAAGGCGGTGACGGGGCACGGGTTGATCTTGCGGGTTGCCGGGGTGACCGGGCCGCTTCGACGGCCACCCCGGAAAACGGGGAGGGTTTCGGGAGCGGCCTTGAAATTGCGGTGCATCGGGTGTGTCGCCAACGATTGCCATTCCCCTCGACCTCTTGTCGTCCGGGTTCTGGACTACGCGGCCTGACCCGGTTGTCGTGCGTGAATGGCTATTGTCGCGGAGGCGTCGGTTTTTCACGCACGGGCAAGGGCGCCGGTTCGACACGCTCGACCACGAAAGGATCGGGCGCGCCGTCGTCGTTGCGTTTGGCGACCCGCAACGAGGCCATCATGGCGTCCATCTGTGCAAAGGCACGCTTGAGCGGCGCCGGGTAGGTCGATGGGTCGGGATTGGCGTTGTAGTCGTATCCCGGCAT
>JAKOYE010000074.1 GCA_029780675.1 Actinomycetes bacterium | reverse complement strand
CAGGTCATCGGCGCCGGCCGGACGACCCGCACCATCAACCGCCGGCTACGCCGCGCGTTGGAGCACCGCGACCGCTGCTGCGCGGTCCCGGGGTGCGGGGCCACCCGCGGCCTGCATGCCCACCACGTGCGGCATTGGGAAGACGGCGGCGAAACCGAACTGACCAACCTCGTTCTGCTGTGCCCGTATCACCACCGCCTGCACCACCGCGGGATCATCACCATCACCGGCCCCGCCGAACACCTCACCATCACCGACACCAACGGAGAAGAACTCCCACCCGGATCACTGGCCCGACCACCGGCCACCCCACCACCAGCGGTCCCCCCATACCCCGGACCCACCGGCGAACGCGCCGACTGGTGGTGGTACGACCCCTTCCAACCGGAACCACCACCAACGAACAACTAGGCGAGCAACTGAGGGTGTGCATCATTCGGGATCCGACGGTGGTCTCAGCGCCGCGACGGCCGCCCTGTTGGTGTCGAACACCAGATGACCGCCCAATAGGTGCATTCGATCGAGGTTCGCCCGTAACTGCGGGCGCACCCGGGAGTAGGCGAAGGTGATGCCGTTGCCCTGCAACCACTGCAGTTCCTTGGCCAGCACCTCCGCTCCGGTGACGTCGACGTCCGTGACACCCTCCATGTCGAGGATGAACGCCGTAACCGGGTGCGGCGCGTCCCGGACCGCCCGGCGGAGCACCGCGCCGAGGGTCTGGGCGTTGCCGAAGAAGATCGGCGCGGCGAAGCGCATCGCGATCACCCCTGGGACGGTCTCGGCGGCACCGTCGGAGACGGTCAGCGACACGTGCGGGTCGTCGCTGCCCTGAAGGATGTCGACCGCGGGCCGGGCGGCTTTACGCAACAGGTTGATCAGGGACAGCACGAAGGCCAGCACGATCCCAGCCAACGGACCAATGAGCAGCACACCAGCGAAACAGGTTGCCGCCACGGCGAACTCGAAACGGGACAGCCGCCACAGCTGGCGCAACTCGGCGAGGCTGATCAGCTTGATCACCGAGACCGCGACAATCGCGCCGATGGCGGGCGACGGGATACCTGCCAGCAGGTCGGACCCGAACAACAGGATCAGCACCGCACCTGCGGCTGTCACCAGCATCGGCAACTGCGTCCGTGAACCGGCCTGATCCATCGCCGCGGCGCGCGAGGTGGCCGATCCGATGGTGAAACCCGAGGACAGTCCGGAAGCGAGGTTGGCCCCGCCGAAGGCCAGCAGGTCGCGGTTGGGCGAGGTGGCGTAGCCGTACTTGTCGGCGTAGGAACGCGCCAACAGCAGGCCCTCGCCTACGGTCACCATCGTGATCGCGGTCGCCGGCAGGATGACGGCCACCCAGTCATGCCAGCCAAGGTCCGGTAGCGCCAGTACCGGTGGGCCGGCCGGTACCGAACCGAGCACGGCCACACCCTGATCGGGCAGGTGCGCGACTGTCGCAGCCAGGGTTGCGCCGACGAGCACGATCAGCGCCCATGGCACCGTGGGCCACCGTCGCCGGGCCGGAACCAGCACCGCCAGCGCCGCCAGACTCAGGCCCACCGACCACCCGTGCACAGTGTCCAGTCGGGACAGCAGGGAGATCAGCCGTCCGAAGAACTCCGCCCCGCTATCGACCTTGACGCCCATCATCTTCGCGACCTGACTCAACAGAATGTCGGTGGCGAGTCCGCCGACGAATCCGATCAGGATCGGCTTCGACAGGAAGTCGGCGAGGAAGCCCAACCGGAACACCGCGCACAGGATGAACAGCAGTCCGCCGACGATCGCCTGGGCGGCGGCCATGGCGACGTACTGGTCGCTGCCCGCCGCGGCGACCCCGGCCAGCGCGGATCCCACCAGGGCAGCGGCGGCCGCGTCGGGTGCGGCCACCAGATGGCGCGAGGACGCCACGAGCCCGAACACCAGCGAGGGCAGCACCAGTGCATATAGACCGGCGGTCGGCGGCAGCCCGGCAATCTGGGCGTACCCGATGTTGAGCGGCAGGGCGATGGCCAGCAGTGTGACACCGGCCAGCAGTTCCGTGCCGACGTTGTGGCGGTTAAGCCCGGGGAGCAGAATCTGACTGGCTATTTCTCGACAACCTGTTTCTCGATGACATTGGGGGTGCTCGACGTGGAGCATAAGCAGGCGACGGCCGCGATCGCGGCCGCTAACGGTGCAGCGGTGAACACGCTGCCGTTCTCCGACACCGCCGACTTCGAGGACGCCGACCGCGGATTCATCGGCGCGCTGGAACCCTGCGTGGTCACCACCGCCGACGGTCGCGTGGCGTGGGACAACGACGTCTACTCCTTCCTCGCCGGCGATGCCCCGCCGACGGTGCACCCGAGCCTGTGGCGGCAGTCGATCCTGGCCGCCAAACAGGGCCTCTACGAAGTGGTCGAGGGCATCTATCAGGTGCGCGGTCTCGACCTGTCCAATATCACCTTCATCGAGGGCGACACCGGAATCATCGTCATCGACCCACTGGTGTGCACCGAGACCGCCGCGGCGGCCCTCGCCCTGTACCGCAAGCACCGGGGCCACCGCGAGGTGCGGGCGGTGATCTACACCCACAGCCATGTCGATCACTTCGGCGGCGTGCTGGGGGTCACCAGCGCGGCCGATGTGGCGGCCGGCAAGGTGGCAGTGCTGGCGCCGGAAGGTTTCGTCACGCACGCCGTCCAGGAGAATGTGTACGCGGGCACGGCGATGGCCCGCCGCGCCGCCTACATGTACGGCACCACCCTCGACCGCGGCCCGCACGGTCAGGTCGGCTGCGGGCTGGGTCAGGCACCGTCGACCGGTGAGGTGGCGATCATCGTGCCGACCATCGACATCACCACCACCGGCGAGACGCACACCATCGACGGCGTCGAGATCGAGTTCCAGATGGCCCCGGGCACCGAGGCGCCGGCGGAGATGCACTTCTACTTCCCGAAGTTCCGGGCGCTGTGCATGGCTGAGAACGCCACCCACAACCTGCACAACCTGCTCACCCTCCGTGGCGCGCTGGTACGCGACCCACGCGCCTGGGCCGGCTACCTCACCGAGGCCATCGACACCTTCACCGACCGCACCGACGTCGTGTTCGCCTCCCACCACTGGCCGACGTGGGGGCGCGATCGGATTGTGGAATATCTTTCGCTGCAACGGGATCTGTACGCCTACCTGCATGACCAGACGTTGCGGCAACTGAACCAGGGCAAGACCGGAATCGAGATCGCCGAGGATTTCGCCATGCCACCGGCCCTCGAGCAGGCCTGGCACACGCACGGCTACTACGGCTCGGTGAACCACAACGTCAAGGCGGTCTACCAGCGGTACATGGGCTGGTTCGACGGGAACCCCGCGCGGCTGTGGCAGCACCCGCCGGAAGCCGCCGGGCCGCGCTACGTCGCGGCGATGGGCGGGGTCGACCGAGTGGTGGAGATCGCCCAGGGCGCATTCGATGGCGGCGACTTCCGTTGGGCGGCAACGCTGCTGGATCACGCAATCTTCACCGACCCCGACCACGCCGCCGCCCGCCGACTCTACGCCGACACCCTGGTGCAACTGGGTTACGGCGCCGAGTGCGCCACCTGGCGGAACTTCTTCCTGGCCGGCGCCACCGAACTGACCGACGGCAACTTCGGCACCCCGGTGAGCGGCAACTCCTCGGCCCTGCTGGCTCAACTCACCCCCGAGCAGATGTTCGACATCCTGGCCATCTCGATCAACGGGCCGCGGGCCTGGGATCTGGACCTCGCGATCGACGTGACATTCGCCGATGCGGGTGCCAACTATCGGGTCACACTGCGCAACGGGGTTCTGGTGTACCGCAAACGGGATGCCGATGCCTCCACTGCGCAGGCGAC
This sequence comes from Actinomycetes bacterium, assembly GCA_029780675.1. GTDB lineage: Bacteria > Actinomycetota > Actinomycetes > Mycobacteriales > Mycobacteriaceae > Mycobacterium. The sequence continues at coordinate 97,752 of JAKOYE010000074.1, read as the reverse complement.
GGTGACCCTGGCCAACGGGTTGCGCCTGATCGCCGCGGCCGCCGGCGATCTGGAGTCCGAGGGGCTCACGATCGGTGGGGACCAATCCGCTCTGGCCGCACTGATGGGCGTTCTGGACAAACCCGATCCCGCGTTCAACATCATCACGCCATAGACCATCATCACGCCATAGACCTCGTCGCGCCCTGAACGTCAGGGGAATCCGCCGTCGACGTGCAGGATCGACCCGGTCGTGTAACTGGAGGCGTTCGACATGAGAAACAATGCGGCGCCGACGATCTCATCCGGATTGCCGGCGCGGCCCAACGCGTAGTCCGCAAACGGGTTGACCTCGCCGAGGTTCCACGCCTTGCTGATGTCGGTGAGGAACGGCCCGGGCATCAGCGTGTTGACCCGTACCGTCGGACCGAAGGCTTTCGCCAGCCCCTCAGTCATGGCGTTCAGGCCCGCTTTCGCCATCGCGTAGGGCAGATACGACGGATGCGGTCGCAACGACCCGTGGGTGCTGACATTGACGATCACCCCACCCCCTGCTGCCCGCATCCGTTCGCCGGCCAGCACCGACAGCCGGAACGGCCCCTTGAGGTTGAGATTGAGCACGACATCGAACAACTGCTCGGTGACATCGGCGAGTGAGTCGTATAGCGGCGACATACCGGCGTTGTTCACCAGTACGTCAAGCCTGCCGAAACGGCCGTACACCGCGTCGATCAGTCCCTCCAACTCCCCCCAGTGCCCGACGTGGACCGCGTACGGCATTGCCGTACGGCCTGTTTCGGCCTCGATATCGGCAGCCGCCGCCACGCAGTTGTCGAACTTACGGCTGGCGATCACCACGTCGGCCCCGCACCGGGCAGCGGCGAAGGCCATCTCCCGACCCAGGCCGCGGCTTCCCCCGGTGACCAGCACCACCTTCCCGGTGAGGTCGAACAACCGGTCGGCGTACCCCTTGCCGCGGTCGACATTACGCTCAACGTCCATATCGCCCTCAGAACCCATGGCCCTATGGTGGCACCCATGCAGGTCTTGTTGATCCGGCATGCGCTACCGCACCGCACGGCTGTCGGCGAGGGCTCCGATCCCGAACTGGCCGCAACCGGCCGCGAGCAGGCCCTCCGGTTACCGGGGGCGCTGGCCCGCTTCCCGATCAGCCGCCTGGTCAGCAGCCCGCAGCGCCGGGCCTTCCAGACCGCCGAACCGGTGGCCGCGGCGGTCGGGTTGCCCATCGACATCGACGAGCGACTGGCCGAGTACGACCGCGGGATGTCGCACTACGTGCCCATCGAGGAGGTGCGCACCGAGCGCCCCGAGGACTGGGAGCGGATGGCCGCCGGACAGCTCCCGGGGGCGGTGGACACCGCGGCGTTCCGCGAGCGCATCCGATCCGCCCTCGCCGATATCGTCGCCACCGCGGAGCACCGCGACACGGTGGCGGTGTTCACCCACGGCGGCGTCATCAACGTGCTGCTGCATGAGGTGCTCGGTACCTCCAGGCTGCTGTCCTTCCCGGTCGACTACGCGTCGGTGACGCAGCTCCGCTATTCGCGGACCGGATCTACCACGGTGGCGTGTGTCAACGTGGTGGAGCACGTCTGGGATCTGCTGCCCCGACACCGGAACTGATCGCCCGACGCGGAGCGGGGTCGCGTAATCCGAGTTATGGATATGTCCGTCCGCCGCGTTACAGTGATGGCCGCTCGATGGGGAGTCGTGCACATCACTGTCTTTCGTATCCGGGGGGATTTGGAATGTCGTTCTCGCTTTTGCGTCACGGGGTTATCGCGGCGGTGTCCGGGGTAGTCCTGTTGGCGGCACCCGGGACTCCGTCGGCCAATGCCGCAACGGTCGTGTTCACCGGTGGCACCGGTGGAACACTGGGCACGTTGGTCGACGATGACTCGTTCGGCACCCACGAGACCTTTCTCGGGGGCGCCCACCACGGGGATACCTTCACCGTGGTCGACTACCCCAATTCCATGTGGCCGGTCACCGGTCCGCTGGATCCCACCTTCGGCGCCTCGGTCGCCATCGGAGCCACCAACATCGTGGCAGCCGTCCGTTCGACACCCGGCCCGTTGATCGTCGCCGGGATCTCCCAGGGTGCGGTGGCAACCCAACACGCGATGGCCGTGCTGAACGAGGATCCGGCAGTGTCCTCGGACACGGTCTTCGTGTTTGTCGGCGATCCCAACTTCGGCTTGTTCCAACCGCACGGGAATCGGCTGGCCATCCTCGACTACGTGCCCGAACCCGTTCCGGAGACCCGCTTCAACGTCATCGTGGTCACCAACGAGTACGACGGATGGGCCGATCCGATCGCCGACCCGACCAATCTGCTGACAGTCGCCAACGCCGTGATGGCGATGGCGTACGTCCACCCCTTCGCTCAGAACAGCGACCTCGCGGCGGTGCCCGCCGAGAACATCTCGGTCCGGGTCAACAGCCAGGGCGGTACCACGACGACGTACCTGGTGCCGACCGAGCACCTGCCTCTGACGATGCCGCTGCGGCAACTGGGAGTGCCCGACCCGCTGGTCGAGGACCTGGACGGCGTCCTCCGACCGATCGTCGACGCCGGATACGACCGCGGGGCCGAGCCGGATCTACCGCTTGAGCGCGGCCTGGAGGTTCTTCTTCGCGGTACGCCGCAACTGGAACATCCGCGCCGCACTCACCAGGGCGGTGATCAGCCCACCGAGAACCGCGGACAGCAGAATCGCGACTCCCAGCGGAAGAGTCCAGCGCCACGTGAGGAACGCGAACTCGGTCGACTCGGTGTTCTGGGTGATGAAGATCAGCAACACGATCAGAACCAGGAAGCCCAGGATCAACGACACCCACAGCGCCCCGGCGCGGGTGAACTTGACGTCTGAGACCTCAGCGGTCGGCAGCTTGTCGGCGCGTGGCTCGGCCTCCGCCGGCTGATCGCCGACTCCGATGTTGGGGTCGCTGCTCATCTGGCCATCTTGGCCTCTCGCAGCCCGGAAAGGAACCACCGCAGCCGCAACGTGTCGGTAACGGGAGCGCCGCATTGGTTAGGGTCGAGCAGACCGGGCGAAAGGACGACCATGGTGCGGATGGCGGTGCCCCTGCGCCGGCCGGCCCTGACGGTGCTGGCGGCCATGATCATGATCCCGCTCGCGGCGACGGCGGGCTGCGGCAGTTCCGACCCGCTGGGCGGGGGTTCGATCTCCGGCGACCTGAAGTCCGTGGTGATCGGTTCGGCCGACTTCCCGGAGTCGAAGATCGTCGCCGAGATCTATGCCCAGGCGCTGACCACCAACGGCTTCACCGTGGGCAGGCAGTTGGGTATCGGCAGCCGGGAGACGTACATCCCCGCGCTACGCGACCACTCCATCGACCTGATCCCCGAGTACACCGGCAACCTGCTGCAGTATTTCGACCCGGCGAGCACCGTCACCCGGCCCGAGCAGGTCGAACTGGCGCTGGTGCGGGCTCTGCCCGGTGACCTGTCGATCCTGACCCCGGCTCCGGCCGACGACACCGACACCGTCACCGTCACGGCCGCCACCGCGCAGAAATGGAACCTGCGCACCATCGGCGACCTGGCGGCACATTCCGCCGAGGTCAGGTTCGGGGCGCCGTCGGAGTTCTCCAACCGGGCCCAGGGCCTGCCCGGCCTCAAGGCCAGTTACGGACTGGACATCACACGGGACAACTTCGTCTCCATCAGCGACGGCGGCGGCCCGGCGACGGTGCGGGCCCTGGTGGACGGGACCGTGACGGCAGCCAACATCTTCAGCACCTCCCCGGCGATCCCGCAGAACAATCTGGTCGTACTCGCCGACCCGAAGAACAACTTTCTGCCCGGTAACGTCGTGCCCCTGGTGAACTCCCAGAAGAAGTCCGATCCGCTCAAGCGGGTCCTCGACGCGGTGTCGGCCCGGCTGACCACCTCGGACCTGACCGAACTCAACACCGCGGTGTCGGGCAACGCCGGGGTCGACCCGGACGAGGCCGCGCGCGACTGGTTGCAGGCCAACGGTTTCGACACACCGATCGGGGGATAGATGATCACCTTCGACGGGGTCACCAAGCGATACCCGGACGGAACCGTCGCCGTCGACAACCTGACGCTGGAGATCCCCGACGGCGCGTTCACCGTCTTCGTCGGTCCGTCCGGATGCGGGAAAACCACCTCCATGCGAATGATCAACCGGATGACCGATCCCACCTCGGGGACGGTCTCCGTCGACGGCCGCGATGTGGCCGGGCTCAACCCCGTGACGCTGCGCCTGGGAATCGGTTACGTCATCCAGAGCGGCGGTCTGATGCCGCACCAACGCGTCATCGACAATGTCGCGACGGTGCCGATCCTCAAGGGCGAGACCCGCCGATCAGCCCGTCGCGCGGCCTACGCGGTGCTGGAGCGGGTGGGCCTGGATCCCGCACTCGCCGACCGGTATCCGGCTCAGCTCTCCGGCGGCCAACAACAGCGGGTCGGTGTCGCCCGGGCACTGGCCGCCGACCCGCCGATCCTGCTGATGGACGAGCCCTTCTCCGCCGTCGACCCAGTGGTCCGGGAGGAACTGCAGACCGAGATGCTGCGACTGCAGAGCGAACTGCGCAAGACGATCGTCTTCGTCACCCATGACATCGACGAGGCCGTCAAACTCGGCGACGCCGTGGCGGTGTTCGGCCGGGGCGGCGCGCTGCAGCAGTACGACCGGCCGGCGCGACTGCTCGAACATCCGGCCAACGACTTCGTCGCGGAGTTCATCGGAGCTGACCGGGGCTACCGGGCCCTGCAGTTCTTCACCTCCGGCGGCCTTGTGCTGCAACCCCTGTCGACGGTCACCGAACAGCAGGTCGACGACCTCTACCTGGCCGAGCAGGAGTGGCGCCTGGTGGTGCGCGATGACGGTTCGCCATTCGGCTGGATCGACGCGGCCGGCGTGGAGATCCACCGACACGGGGGATCGCACTATGACAGCGTGACCGCGGGCGGCTCGTTGTTCTCTCCCAACGGAACCCTGCGGGCGGCATTGGACGCCGCGCTGTCCTCCCCGTCGGGAACCGGGGTCGCCGTCGACGGTTCCGGCGCCGTGATCGGCGGAGTGTCCGCGGAGGACGTCATCGACGCCCTCGAGGAGCAGCGCCGGGCGTCCGCAGAAGACCCCGTGGATTGAGCCGGTCATGCACTACCTGCTGAACCACCTGGATACCGCCTGGACCCTGACGCTGATCCACCTGCGGCTCTCGCTGATCCCGGTGGTGCTGGGCCTGCTGATCGCGGTGCCGGCCGGCGCGCTGATGTGGCGCCGGACCGCGCTGCGCCGGTTGACCACCGTCCTGGCCGGCATCATCTTCACGATCCCGTCGCTGGCGTTGTTCGTCGTCCTGCCCCTGATCATCCCGACCCGCATCCTCGACGAGGCCAACGTCATCGTCGCGCTGACGCTCTACACGACGGCCCTGCTGGTACGGGCGGTGCCCGAGGCACTCGATGCGGTGCCGGAACCGGTCCGCGACGCCGCCACCGCCGTCGGCTACACGCGGATCGGTCAGTTGCTGAAAGTGGAACTACCGCTGTCGGTGCCGATCCTGGTGGCGGGTCTGCGGGTGGTGACCGTGACCAACATCTCGATGGTGGCCGTGGGTTCGGTGATCGGGATCGGCGGACTCGGCACCTGGTTCACCGAGGGCTACCAGGCCGACAAGAGCGACCAGATCATCGCCGGGATCATCGCCACCTTCGTCCTGGCGCTGATCATCGACATGCTGATCCTGCTGGGCGGCCGACTCATCACGCCGTGGAGCAGGGCGGGGGCGGCCGGATGAACTTCCTGCAGCAGGCACTGACCTACCTGTTCACCGCCGAGAACTGGCAGGGGCCGGCGGGGCTGGGCGCCCGGATCGCCGAACACCTGCAGTACACCGCGGTGGCGGTGGGGGTGTCGGCCCTGATCGCCATTCCGATCGGGTTGGCCATCGGCCACACCGGGCGCGGATCGTTTCTCGTGGTCACCGCCGTCAACGGTCTGCGGGCGTTGCCCACCCTCGGAGTGCTGCTCCTCGGCGTTCTGCTGTGGGGACTGGGTCTGTTACCTCCGACCGTCGCGCTGACCCTGCTCGCGGTTCCCCCACTGCTGGCCGGCACCTACGCCGGGATCGCCAACGTCGACCCGCGAATCACCGACGCCGCCCGGTCGATGGGGATGACCGAGCGTCGAGTGCTCACCCGGGTGGAGATTCCCCTGGCGTTGCCGCTGATCCTGGGCGGACTGCGAACGGCCACCCTGCAGGTCGTGGCGACCGCCACGATCGCCGCGTATGCCAGTCTCGGCGGGCTGGGCCGCTACCTGATCGACGGGATCAAAGTCCGTCAGTTCGCCCTGGCACTGGTGGGCGCACTGCTGGTCACCGTGCTGGCTCTGGTGCTCGACGGACTGCTGGCGGTGGCGGTGTGGGCTTCGGTGCCGGGTACCGGCCGATTGGGCCGAGTGCCGGGGACCGGCAGATTGGACCGGATGCCGGGTATCGGCCGACTTCGGCGCCGACCGCCCCAGCCGTTTCTCGATGACGAGGTACGACTCGACGTTATGGATCGGCCGGACTCGAACCCACCGGGGCCGTCGCATAACGTAGGGGCGTGGTAATTAACGGCGACGGTGCGACGAAGGCATGGCCGGCGGTGCTGACCTGGCGCTCCCCGGCATGCACCCAGATGGAGTCCACGCGGGTTCAACTGGTCCGCAACAGGATCAAGGCCCACGGCCGGATCGTCGCCGCCGCCACACCGGAGCGCCCGGCCTTCAGCGTTTCCTACGACCTGGTGACCGACGACAGCGGCGCCACCAAACGGCTCTCGATCAACGTCAGCCTCCCGGAGCGGGAACGGCAGTTGTCCATCGCCCGCGACGAGGAGAACATGTGGCTGATCACCGGCCACGAGGGCAACTCCCGGAACGCCTACGGCGGCGCCGTGGACGTCGATATGGTCCTCAGCCCGTTCTTCAATGCGCTACCGATCCGGCGGCTGGGTCTGCACCAGAGCTCGGACTCGGTGACCGTGCCGGTGGTGTACGTCTACCTGCCGGAATTGACCGTCGCCGCCGCCACGATCAGCTACACCGGTTCCGGCCCGGGCAACCCGGAGGGCATCACAGTGAACTCACCGGTGGCGGACACGACCGTCGTCGTCGACGATGACGGCTTCATTCTGAACTATCCGGGCCTGGCAGAGCGGATCTGATCACCGCACCGGCCCGGCCGGCAGCGGCCAGTTCCTCGCGCCATCTCGGCGCACCCAGAGCGATGGCGACCACCTCCGAACGCGGAAAGTTGTCGTAACGCTTCCGCGCCGAATGACCCGCCTCAACCAACTCGGCCACCGACCCGTGCGCGGCTAGGGAATCGCGACTTCGGTGTAGCAATTCCAGCGCCCGATCGAGCGCGGGGAGCAACTCATCGGCATTGGCCTCGCACATCGCCCGCACCAGGTCGGGATCGGTACCGGCGACCCGGGTGCCGTCCCGGAACGATCCGGCCGCCAGCGCGAAGCCCAGCGGCACCTCCGCCGCCGTCACCGCGAGCGCCTCCGCAAGCAGATGCGGAAGATGGGAGATGCTGGCCGCGGCCGCATCGTGGTCGGTGGAATTCGCCGCGATGACGAAGCTTCCGCAGTCCAATGCCAGATGCATGACCTCGGCCCACACCGCCGGATCGACGTGGTCGTCGACGGCGACCACCCAGGGCGCCCCCTGGAACAGGGTGGCGTTGCCGGCCGGCCAGCCGGAGTGGGCGGTGCCGGCCATCGGATGGCCTCCGACGTAGCGGTCCAGCAAACCGGCCTCGCGGACCTCGGCCAGCACCGGCCCCTTGACGCTGATCACATCGGTCAGCGGGCACTCGCGGGCAAGCCGGACGATCCCCTCCAGCATCGCACCGAGGGCGGGCATCGGCACCGCCAGCACGATCAGGGCATCTCGATCGGCCGCCCACGTCAGGGCCTCGGTGAGGTCGGTGGACGCGTCGAATCCCTCGGCCCGGGCGGCTGCAGCGCCCTGAAAAGAGCGGTTGTAACCGAATCCCTCCCGGCCCGCTGCCACTGCGGCACGCAAGACCGACCCGCCGATCAGACCCAACCCCAGCACGCACACCGGTCGATTCGTCACGGTTCCAGGTTGGCACACGGCGGACCCGGCGGGGCAGGCGCCGCGCTGGTCAACCCGGCTGCTCACCGACTAGCGTTACCGCCCATGGCACCTCAGCGGGCGGAGCGCGTGCAGAATCGGGAAGACGACGACGCCCCGTTCGGATTCGCCGTGGCGGTGGTGCGCGAGGACGCGACCTGGCGGTGTTCGCCGATGAGTTCGGCCACCCTGACCAGCCTGGCGACGGCCGAGACCGAACTGCGGGAACTGCGCAGCGCGGGGGCGGTGTTCGGGCTGCTCGACATCGACGACGAGTTCTTCCTGATCATCCGCCCAGCACCGGCGGGCACCCGGCTGCTGCTGTCGGACGCGACCGCCGCCCTGGAGTACGACATCGCCGCGGAGGCGCTGGAGAAGCTCGACGCCGACATCGCCGACGAGGACCTCGAGGACCGCGACCCGTTCGAGGAGGGCGATCTCGGGGTGCTCTCCGACCTGGGTCTGCCCGAGGCGGTGCTCGGCGTCATCCTCGGCGAGATCGATCTGTACGCCGATGAGCAACTGGGCCGGATTGCCCGGGAGATGGGTTTCGCCGAGGAACTGGCCAAGGTCCTCGAACATCTCGACCGGTGAGTCATCCCGGCGACGAGGAACTGATCCGCGCGGCACTGGCGGCCGCCGAATTGGCCGGCGCCGACGATGTGCCCATCGGCGCGGTGATCGTCGACTCCGACGGTGTGGAACTGGCCCGGGCGGCCAACGCCCGGGAGTCCTTGGGCGATCCCACCGCACACGCCGAGATCCTCGCCCTGCGGGCCGCGGCCCGGGTGCACGGCGACGGCTGGCGCTTGGAGGGCGCGACGCTGGCGGTGACCGTGGAACCGTGCACGATGTGCGCCGGCGCGCTGGTCATGGCCCGGGTGTCGGACCTGGTGTTCGGGGCATGGGAGCCCAAGACCGGCGCAGTCGGTTCGCTGTGGGACGTCGTGCGGGACCGCCGGCTCACCCACCGACCGCGGGTCCGCGGCGGGGTGTTGGAGAAGGACTGCGCGGCGCTATTGGAGGACTTCTTCCGGCGGCGGCGGGATGTGGGGCAGCGTGATTTGGGTGAGGCCGACTCCCACCCGTAAGATCGCTCGCGGTGGCGTGTCCGAGCGGCCTAAGGAGCACGCCTCGAAAGCGTGTGACGGGTAACCCCCGTCCGAGGGTTCAAATCCCTCCGCCACCGCCATAGCCGTCCGCCTGTTAACACAGGTAGGCGGCTATTTTCTTGGATACCCACGCCGAGCACTCCCTTCGCCGGCTGCCGTTGCGCCGCAGCCGTTTTCGGCGACAGAGCCCGGAGAGCTGGGGTTGCCGGCGACTGATGTGGACCTGGGGTACGACGGTCATCGGCATGGTGACGGCTGAGCCTGCGTCCGGTAGCCGGGCTCAGCCCTGGTGTCCATGTCCGCTGTGCGGGGTGCCTGATTGCCCGTTGGCAGGCGGGGCCAGGATGGTAAGGGCGGTGCTATTAGCGCCCATGGTGGCAAGTGGTTTCGGGGAGGCACTGATGCCGTTGTGTTCGTTGCCCACCGGGATGGTTGCCACCACCGACAGGCCCGCCAGATCGACCATCAAGACGGTGCTGTCGAAGCTGTTGGTCACCCATGCCCACCTGCCCGCGGCGTCAACGACGACGCCGTGAGGCCCCTGGCCGGGTCAATCAGGTCTAGGGCGGTCTAGGGCGGTCTAGGGCCTCATCCATCATTTTGACGACGACGATGACCGAAGCGTAGGCCGCTGATCGAAGCCCATGCGGCATTCCCCCGACGGGGATCCGCCCAGCGGATGCCAGCCCGTTCTTCTGGTACACCGACACGGTGCCGTCGCCGGTGTTGGTGACGTAGATCCTGCCGTTGGGTGCCTCAATGACGTGGGCGGGGTGAGGCCCGGTAGGGGCACTTGGGGTGGCGCCGTAGCTGGCGGGGCCCCGCGAGGTGGTTCACCTCAGCCCCCGAACAACAGATACAACCCGGTCAGGGTGTAGGCGACCATGACGAGCATCATCGCCAGCTGTCCGGTGAGTTGGTGCCCCACTGGTATGACCCGGAGCGCTTGATCATGGGCGGCGATCACCGCCACCACATGTCCGATCACGACGCAGGCGACCTTGATGGTCCACAGCAGCGCCGGATTCATCGACAGGACGTAGACCACGTCACCGGAGTCCAACCCCAGGAGATTCCAGCCCCGGGCCAGCGGATCGGCAAGTCGCACAACCGTTTCCTGGCCGCGCTCGACGAGATAGGACAGGTAGTGGGCGAAGATGTATCCGACGACGATCGGGATGAGGCTGTGCGCCAGCCGGCCCGGCAACTCGCGGCGCTGCTCGCGGGTGACGCCTCCGGTCGCCCGGGCGGCGGCCCAGAAACTCACCCCGACGGCCACGACGAAGAACAGCAGGGCGGCGGTGCGGAGCACGGAAGCTCCACCGGAATCTCCGAGGAGGGGCACGGCGGCGCCGTTGCGGTCGACGAAGTTTCTGAATCCCTTGGATTGCGAGAAGCTGTCAAAGGCGGTGGAGCCCAGGAGCACCGCAGTCACCGCGACGGTCCCCGGTCGCACCGGCATGGTCGGCAGCTGGTCAAGCGGATTGCCGATCACGATGCGGCCGGTCTGGTGGTTGCGCCGAAACGGCGCCAGCCGTGACACCGTCACGCTGTACACCTCGAAGGGGTCGGCTCGGGCGAACCACCGCGTGCCGAACGCCGCCGCGCCGATGAACATTGCGACGGCGTAGACCAGCAGCCAGATTTTGATCGCCGTCAGAGACCCTGGATCAGGGCTGGCCAATTCCAGCCATACGAAGGCGAACAAGCCGACGGCCGCAGGCCAATACCCCAATCGGGGCGGGTAGCCCCGAGTCCCGTTCTCGGCACGTTCCCTCCTCAGCAGCCGCCATACTGTGCGGACCGGCGAGACCACCCGCCATATCGGACCGACCAGCACTGAGACGGCCACCAGGCCGACCCACAGCAGCACGTAGAACGCGCCCGGCAACGCGCTATCCGCGTTCTGCGGACCCCAGATCGCGGCGACACCAACCCATACCGTGCCAACCAGCGCGACCGTCGCCACGACTCCCCGCAGGATGGGGGAGTCGACGGCGACGGTCACCCACCCGGGCAGGGCGCGTCCCGGCTTGGCCGGGTCGAACTTGGGGGTCCGCCATGCCACCGCGACGACGGCGAAGGTCAGGATCAACGCCCACACGCCGCCGACGAGTGCGTAGTTCAGCGGGATGGGCAGATCGGTCGAGCCGCCGACGCCGTGCGCCAGGACAGTTTCGGTGGCTTGGGTCATCGGGGCCGAACCGTGAGAGTGACGATCGTCCTATTCAGGTCGTGCAGTTCCACGTCCACCTGTCCGGGAACGTCGACGGTGAACTCGAACCGTTGATCCGGCCGGGCTGCGACGTCGAAGGTGTGAGCCGGCACGGAGTGAACGTGAATGCTGTCCGGCGCATCGCTGTTCACCTCGAGCACGATCGGCTGACCGACAACGGCCTGCTCTTCTGCATTGGTGGGCGTCACGACTCCTCCGGAGATGGTGACCGTGATCACCGTTTCGGTGTTGGGCGCGCCAACCGGAAGCGTCGCCGACGGTGTTGCTGCCGAGGAGGTTTCAGTCGTTTCGGAGGGTCCTGCAGACGGTGTCGACGGAGAGCCGCAACCCGCTAGGGAGAGCCCGACGGCCGCGACCGCAATGGGGATGAGGGAGAGCCTTGTCATCGTTCAGTTCTCCTTTGTGGTGGTCAGCCCCAATGACCCGGATGCGTCCGCGGCGGATTGGCGGCGGGATGCCCGGTCGATGGCGTAGACGCCGAGCCCGAGCCCGACTACCGAAAGCCCCAGCGCGGTCCAGGAGATGACGGGTAGTAGACCGCCGGTGGCGGCTGGTTGGCCGATCGTCACGGTCGGCACCGGGAACTTCGGCTTGTCGGCGCCGTTGCTCTGCTCCGTCCAGACCTCGGTGCTGCCGTCGGAGAACGTCTGTGTGGTGGGCAGCGAGAGGGTATCGGCCTCCGGCAGCGGGCCGACATACAGAGCGAACTCCTGGAACTGGCCCTGCGGAATGCCGGTGCCGGGTGCTGCCGTCCAGGTCACGGTGCTGACCACCTCGTCGACCGGGGTGCCGTCGTCCTTGAGCAGTGGCGGGTCGATCTTTCGCTTCTGGATGTCCAGCATCCAGCCCGCCACTGGTTCGGCCCGCACGGTCCGCAACGGGGTCTCCTCGGGAATGCGGACCTCGACCTTGGTGGTGGCAGGCTTGCCCGCCTCGGTGGGAACGCCCAATGTGACGACCCCGAATCCACCGGGTCCGGCACCGTCGATCTTCGCGTCGACGTGGGCGGCGGCAGCCGGACTGGTGGCCAGGGCCGCCACCCCGCTGACGAGCAGTGCCCCGGCTAGGTGCCGTAGTGATGTGAACATGGAAACCTCCAATTGTGTTGTTGGGGAGAACTATTCATATGAGGGAAAGGGGATTGCGCTTCCGGAAAGAAAAGGTGGGCGTCGGCGGCCCGATCACCGAGCGTCGGCCCCGACCGGTTGCTCCGAACCTGGTTGCAGATGGCCGTTACGGGCCAACAACCGCAGTGCGGCGGCCGAGAGTAGTCCGATCCCGGCCAGCGCCACCCACACCGCCACACCCAGACCCCGTCGGTCGGCGGCCTGCATCAGCGCACCGGTACCGACGTTGCCGGCCAGTATTCCGACGCCGACGATAGTGCTGTAGAAGCCGTAGTGGGTGCCGACCAGACGGCCGCCGGACAGGGCCACCACGGTGTCCATCTCGAAGGGGAACACCGCCGCGGAGCCGATCGCCAACAGGGCGGTGCTGGCCAGTAGAGCGGTTATCGCCGCCGCAGATCCGAACCTGCCGTCCGGGACCGCGATCAGCGGCGCGAATGCGAGCCCCACCAGCACCATTCCGACGACCAGGGAACGGCTGCTGCCCCAGCGCTGCGAGAACCAGCGGGTGATCCGCAACTGTGCGGTCACCGCCACCACGCCGGAGACGGCGAACATGACGGCGATCAGCGCCGATTCGTACTGGGGTGCGAGGCGGGCCGCGTGCAGTGGCAGCGCCAGATAGACCTGGAAGGACAACACGTAGGAGCCGATCATCGCGACCGCGAAAAGCAGGAACGAGCCGTTGCCCGCCACGGTGCGCCAGTCCTGGAGTACTGACGTCTTGTCCACGGGGGCTTCTGCGTCGTGCTGTGGCAGGGCGAATAGCTGGGCTGCGGTCAACAGCGCGAACACCACCGCCGCGGCCGCAGCCGTGAGCCGAAAGTCCACCGCCATGAAGAGCAACCCGACCAACGGGCCCGCAAGGATCCCGGCCTGGTAAAAAATGTTGAACAGCGCGAACGCCTCGACCCGGCGCTGTCCGGCGTCGGCGGCCAGATAGGCCCGCACCGCCGGGTTGAACAGCGCCCCAGCGAAACCCGTCGCCGCTGAGGCGATCAGCACCATCGGTAGCGACTGGGCGACAACCAGCAGCCCGAAACCCGCCGTGCGCAACAGACAGCCCGCGACGATGAGCGCCTTGTATCCCAGCCGGTCGGCCAGCGTGCCGCCGACGATGAACATGCCCTGCTGCGAGAAGTTGCGGACCCCGAGGACCAAACCCACCGCCCAGGCCGCCAGACCCAGCGGACCGGCCAGGTAACCGGCGAGATACGGCATCAGCATGTAGAAACCCAGGTTGATACCGAACTGGTTGATCATCAGCAGCCTGCTCGGCCACCCGAAACGGCGGAACTGGACGATGGCCTCCATCAGCACTGCACCTCGGTGGGATTGGCCACCCGCGCACACCGGGTCCAGGATTGGACCACGGTCTGCGACGGGTCGCCGATAGTCCGTGGCTCGGCGGGATGTTCACCGTCAAGAAGTCCATGCAGGTGGCAGTAGTCGTCGTTGAACACGGTGTCGAAGTACCGCTGCGGGCCATCAGGGAAGATCGCCGCGATCGTGGTCGCCGCCGGGTAGGTCCGCGCCGCCCACCCGGCCACCAGAGCGACCGCCCCTACACTCCACCCGCCCGTCGCGTAGTGGGTGGCGGCCAGTGCCCGGGCCGCCCACACCGCTTCACCAGGGGCGACCCAGTGGACTTCGTTGAACGCCGGGTAGTCCACATTGCCGGGAAAGATGCTGGAGCCCAGCCCGCGCATCAGCCGCGGCCCGGCGGGCTGGCCGAAGATCGTGGAGCGGATCGCGTCGACCCCGATCAACTCCATGCCGGGATTCGACTCCCGCAGCACCCCGGCGATGCCGGCGGAGTGCCCACCGGTGCCCACCGAGCACACCAGCACGTCCACCCGCTCGAGTTGGGCCTGCAGCTCCAGCGCAAGATCGCGGTAGGCGGCGACGTTGTCGGGGTTGTTGTACTGGTCGGGGTGCCAGGCGTGGGGATCCTCGGCCAGCAACTCGGCGACCCGCTCGCAGCGGGCCTGCTGCCAGCCCCCTATGGGGTGGGGTTCGCCGACCTGGTCGACCTCAACGCCGTACGCGCGCAGCATCGAGGCCACGATCGGTTCCAGCCCTGGGTCGGTGACGATGGTGACCGGGTGGCCGTAGGCCATGCCGGCCAGCGCCAGCCCCAAACCCAAGGTGCCGCTGCTGGATTCGATGATCCGCGCCCCAGGACGCAGGTCCCCGCGGGCGCGGGCCTGCTGCACCATGTGCATGGCCGGGCGGTCCTTTATGCCGCCGGCGTTGAAACCCTCGAGTTTGGCCCAGAATCCGCGGCTGCCGTCGGTGAAGGGCTCACCGATACGCAGGACCGGGGTGTGGCCGACCGTCGCGGCGAGGGTGGCCGCGGGGTCGGGGCGCGGCAAGCGGCGCCGGCGGTGGGGGGCGGGGCGATTGTGCAGGTGCGAGGACAGAACGGAGGTCATCGGGTGGTCGCTTCCTGGGGAGGCCGCGTACCGAAGCGCGGCCGCTGACAAAGGGACGGCAGGCACCGACCGAGAGACCCAGCGGGTCAATCGGTCTGCGTGTGTCCGATCAGCGGCGCGAAATGCAGAGGCGGGCCAGTACCTCGCGGCCCGTGACAACAGCGACAACGGGCCGGGGCGGATCCCGGCCCACTGCGGGGGTGTGCCGCGGCGACAGTCGCCACAACAGAGCGAGGGCGAACGCCACCCCGAGAGCGATCAGCGCGGCGCGGACCCGGGGAGCCATCAACTCACCGAAGACGTCGGTCTCGCAGTGCGTTATCGCCGGGCCGATGTGGTCATGGTCCACGGAGGCGAGGTGATCGTGGTGGCCGTCGACCGACACGTGATGGTCGGCGGCAGGGGCCGCGGGAGGAGCCAGGCACACCGGCTGCGCGGCGAGTAGGGCGACGATGAACGTCAGCCCGATCGCCAGCCACAGCCTAGACCTGCGCGGCACTCCCACGGCACCCATGATGGGGCCGAATGTAACAGCGTTTCGGCGGTTCGAGGATGCCGCGATCGAAATCGACTTTGAGTCGTTACCCAGCAAAATGACTCAAACGAGCCGGTACGCCTGCGGAAACCCGTCCGGGGCCGGATGCGTCGGCGGGCGGACCTTTGTCAAATCTTCACAGAACCCATACTGCCGCCATACCGGCCCGCTTAAGGCTGGCAAGTATGAGTGAGGGTGGGTCCAGACCGCAAACCCGTGCCCGCGTGGACACGACACATCGGCACCGGCAACCCCCACCACCGGGTAGCGGCGGAGCAGTGACAGCTACAGCCTCGGCGGTCCTCGACGTCCAGGGATTGCTCTGGGCAACCTCGGCGTCGGTCATCGAAACGGCACTGCTGCGCCGGCCGGGGGTAAACGCGGTCGAGGCCAACGCGGTGAATAACACGGCCACCGTGACCTATGACCCGGCGAAGACCTCGGTCGCCCAACTGACCGGGTGGGTGCACGACTGTGGCTTCCATTGCGCCGGCCGCTCGGTTCCCGACCACATCTGCCAGCCGATGTCGGAGCCCGCCGGGTCGCAGGTGCTCGACGGCGGCGGGCACGCGCATCATGCGACGGGCGGCGCCGCACAGCACTCGCCCCACGAGATGATGGGCCACGGTGGGCATGCAGGCGTGTCGATGGACGCGATGGTGCGCGACATGCGCAACCGGTTCCTGGTGGCGCTGTCCCTGTCCATCCCGATCATGTTGTGGTCTCCGATGGGCCGCCATATGTTCGGCTTCTACGTGCCAACGCCGTTCGGTCTGCGCGACGACGTCTTTGGCTTGCTGGTGAGCCTGCCGGTTGTGTTCTACTCGGCCTGGATCTTCTTCGACGGCGCGTGGCGGGCGCTGCGGGCCCGGACCCTGGACATGATGGTCCTGGTCGCCGTCGCGGTCGGCGCAGGCTGGTTGTACAGCGTCGGGGTGACACTGACCGGCGGCGGTGAGGTCTTCTACGAAGCTGCCTCGGTACTGACAGCCTTTGTGCTGCTGGGACATTGGTTCGAGATGCGGGCACGCGGCGGGGCCAACAAGGCGATCCGCACCCTGCTGGAACTGGCGCCGCCGCGGGCGGTGGTGCTGCGCGACGGCGGGCCGGTAGAGGTTCCCACCGCGGAGGTGGTGGTCGGGGATCTGCTGCTGATCCGCCCCGGCGCGAAGGTGCCCGTGGACGCCACCGTGGAGGAGGGCACCTCCGAGATCGACGAGTCGATGGTCACCGGGGAGAGCCTTCCGGTGTCCAAAGCGCCCGGCGACGCGGTGATCGGTGCATCGATCAACACCACCGGCACCCTGCGGGTGCGGGCGAGCAGGGTCGGCTCGGACACCGCGTTGGCCCAGATCGTGGCGATGGTGCAGCAGGCGCAGAACTCCAAGGCGCCCGGCCAGCGACTGGCGGACCGGGCGGCGTTCTGGCTGGTGCTGGTCGCGCTGGTCGGGGGCACGTTGACATTCGTGGTGTGGTGGGCGGCGGGGGCGGGGGTGCAGGCCGCATTGCTGTTCGCGATCACCGTGGTGGTGATCACCTGCCCCGACGCGCTGGGTCTGGCGACGCCGACGGCCATCATGGTGGGGACGGGTCTGGGCGCCAAACGGGGCGTCCTGTTCAAGAACGCCACCGCGCTGGAAACGTCGGCGCGCATCGACACCGTCGTGATGGATAAGACCGGCACCCTGACCAAGGGCGAGCCGGAGGTCACCGACTTCGTCGCTGATGGCATCGCAGAGGAACAACTGCTGGGCCTGGTGGCCGCAGTGGAGAAGGAATCCGAACATCCCCTCGCGGCGGCCATTGTGCGCTACGCAGCGGACCGGGGCGCCACCGCCGCGGCGTTGACCGGGTTCCGCAACGTGCCCGGCCACGGGGCCACCGCAACGGTGGCAGGCCATCGGGTGGCCGTCGGCAACCGCAAGCTCATGCTGGAAGAAGCCGTGGACTTTCCGCCGTCGTTGATCGATCGCCGTGACGAGTTGGCCTCCACCGGTCGTACCGCCGTTCTCATTGGCGTCGACGGCCGCGGGGTGGGAGTGATCGCTCTGGCTGATGCTGCCCGGGCGACCTCCGCCGAGGCGGTCCGGGAACTGCATGATCTGGGCGTGCAGGTCGTGATGCTCAGCGGTGACAACCAGGCCACCGCCAAGCGCATCGCCGATCAGTTGGGCGTCGAGGCCGTGATCGCTGAGGTGCTGCCGGGGGACAAGGCAGCCAAGATCGCCGATCTGCAGTCCCGGGGCCGCAAGGTCGCCATGGTGGGTGACGGCGTGAATGACGCCCCGGCCCTGGCGCAGGCCGACCTGGGGGTGGCGATCGGGGCGGGCACCGATGTGGCGATCGAGACCGCCGACCTGGTGCTGATGCGTTCCGACCCGCTCGATGTGCCGATCGCGTTGCGAATCGGTCGCGGCACATTGCGCAAGATGCGCCAGAACCTGGGATGGGCTGTGGGATACAACGTGATCGCGTTGCCGATCGCGGCGGGGGTGTTCCAACGACTGTTCGGCCTGGTGTTGCGCCCGGAGATCGCCGCCTTGTCGATGTCGGGGTCGAGCCTGCTTGTCGCGGTCAACGCGTTGATGCTCAAGCGGCTAAGGCTGCCGACGCCAGCGGCGGCTGACTCCGCTGGCGTTCAGCAGGAGGCGACCGTCGCCTGAACCAGGAGTCTGTGCCGGGGGATCGCTCGAGGGTCACCCATGCCCGATCGGTGTGCAATCCATCGGCATCTGGCCCTCAGGCCCGGGTGGCTGGGTGATTTCGCCGAGTTGCCCAGGACGTGTCAACGGATTAGCGGAACCGACGTCCGCCTGACCGGCGGGTGGACGGGCCATCGCACTGCAGTCCGTGGTGGGCTCGCTGAGGGCTGGGACGGCACTGCCGAGGCCCAGCGCAGCCAGACCCACCCCCACCACCACGATGGGGGCGACGATGGCCCTGATAAGGCTCTTTGGGTGCTTATGGTTCATTGGGTCTCCTGCGCTGCAGAAACATCTCCCGTTTGGGGGACGTCTGCGTCCCTTGCGGTCCCGGGAAACACAGAGATCTGTCTGCGGGCTACCCAATCCGCCTTGCGATAACCCTCGGGATAGAGCTGAAGTCAGCGTCTGGATGGCGGCGCGAAGCTTCGCCCCGACTTTCGTCGGCAACGTCCTACAACGCGTGTTCTCCGGTCACCTGAACCAGCACTTGCAGATCCATGGCCTCCACCAGCACTGAGCAGTCTTCGGCCGGATCGCTGCGCACCACCACGTTGCAGGGAAGCAGCAGTCCGATCTGGCGGTCGATGCCCACCGCGCGGTGTGCCAACGGGGGGATTGCAAGCGCCAAGGATCAGGTAGTTCTCCATGTCCTGATCCAGTTTTTCTTTCAGCGTGGCTTTCATGTCGATCTCGGTGAGTACACCAAAGCCTTGACCTGCGAGGGCTTCGCGGGGGCAGGCCACCGCATCGGCGAATGAGGTCTTCAATGACGTCGAAATGGCGATGCCCATGGAAGATCTCTCCGATTACCTGGTGGCGATACCCGTGAATCTGGCACTGATACCCCGCTCGGGCGGCGGCGACTGCCGTTCTTTATCGAAACTTCACAGAACGACTAGCCGATCCCCCATCCGGGTGGGAAAGGCTGGGGGGGAACGCACATGGAACCGACGAAAGGGATGTGTAGTGAACAAGACAAGGACTGTGGCGACCGGAGTGGCCGCGCTGGCCGCGGTGGCCGCCCTCGGGGCGTGTAGCAACTCCGCAACCAAGGAGGCCACCTCGTCGCCGGCGTCCGCGTCCGCCGCGACCTCGAGCCAGGTTTCGACGTCCGCGCAGGCGGCCCCGTACAACCAGGCCGACATGAACTTCGCCCACATGATGATCCCGCACCACGAACAGGCGATCGAGATGAGCGACATCATCCTGTCCAAGCAGGACATCGACCCGCGTGTGGTCGGTCTGGCCACGCAGATCAAGGCCGCCCAGGGCCCGGAGATCGCGACGATGCAGGGCTGGATGAAGCAGTGGGGCATGAACATGGGTGACATGCCGGGGCACGGCGGCATGGGTGACATGCCGGGGCACGGCGGCATGACGGGTTCCCCGAGCAGTTCGATGATGCCCAGCGGCTCGATGATGCCGGGCATGGGCAACATGGCGGGGATGGAGGGCATGATGTCGCCCGCCGAGATGGACGCGCTGAAAAACGCCCAGGGTGTCGAGGCCAGCAAGCTCTACCTCACCGGGATGATCAAGCATCACGAGGGTGCGCTCACCATGGCACAGGACGAGATCAAGAACGGTGAGTCCCCCGACGCCATCGCCATGGCCAAGTCGATCCTTGAGAGCCAGCAGAAGGAGATCGACACCATGAACCAGATCCTCAACTCGCTCTAGCTAGGAGTCCCGATGCCGCGGAGGCAGACCTACCAGGTGCGCGGAATGACCCGCGGACACTGCGTCGGGGCCGTGACTGCGGAGTTGGAACAGATCGACTCGGTCAATGATGTCGCCGTGGACCTTGTGCCGCAGAGCGATTCGACCGTGATCGTGACCAGCTCCGCCGACCTTGCCGCCGATGTGGTTCGTGATGCCGTGCAGCGCGCCGGTTATGAACTGGTCGGTACGACTCCGGGAGCGACCGGGGCCTGATCGGGTCGAGTCTGACTGTCGGCGGGCACCGCCATGGTGAAGGTGGCGCCCCGACCGGGCCCACGGCTGGCCACATCGATGTGGCCGCCGTGGGCCTCGGTCAACGCCTTGGCGATGGCCAGTCCGATTCCGGAGCCCCCGTGATCGCGGTCCCGGGCCAAGTCGGCGCGGTAGAAGCGCTCGAAGACATGCGGCAGGTGCTCGGCGGCGATGCCCTCGCCGTCGTCGGCGACGGTAAACAGCACATCGGTGCCGGTCGGGGTTGCCGTGAGCCGGACGTGCCCGCCCGGGGGGGGTGTGCCGCAGCGCGTTGTCCAGCAGATTGCCCAGCACCTGGGTCAGGCGTAGCCGGTCCGCCCACAGCCGACCGCCGCAGGCCTGCGTGTGCAGGGTGACGCTCTTCCCGGCGTAGCGGTCCGCGGCAGCAGCGCGCACCGTGGTGATTAGGTCATCGATGTCGACCCACCCCGGTGTGATGGCGGCATGGGCTTCCTCGGCCTGCGCCAGAGCGGCGGCATCGGCAGAGAAGCGAACCAGCCTGCCGGTCTGCTCCCGCAGCATCGCCATGGTTTGCGGGTCAAGGGTTTTCACACCGTCCTCGACCGCCTCAAGATAGGCCTCCAGTACCGCAACGGGGGTGCGGATCTCGTGGGCCAGATCGCCGAACAACCGGCGGCGGGTGGACTCGACCGATTGCAGCCGTTCGGCCATCCTGTTGAAAGCATTTGCCAGCTCGTCGAACTCGTCACCCAGCTCAGGGGAAGCGACCCGGATTTCGTACCGTCCCTCGGCGACCGCGGACGCCGCGGCGCAGACCTCGGTGACCGAGTTGCAGGCGCCGGCTCAGGTAGGCGGCCACCACGAACGCGGCCAAGGCGGCCACCGTGGTGGCGACTGCGATCGAGATCGCGGTGGCGTGCTGATAGGCCTGCTCAGCGTGGAACTGCTCGTCGGAATTGTGAACCACCCCAGCCATGTGCAGATGTTTACGGAACAACGGCGGGCCGACGATTGAGGCCACCGCCCAGGTGGTCACACCGCCGGCGATCAGCACGATGGTCAGGGCAAGTAGAAGCCGCTGGCGCATGCCGAACCGGGTCGGCGTCGAGGGAGCGGTCATTCGCCGCTGCCCATCCGGTAGCCCACTCCGCGAACGGTGAACACGAACCTCGGGTCGGTTGGATTGTCGCCGAGTTTGCGCCGAAGGTGACCGACGTGGACGTCGACCAGATGGTCATTGCCCACCCACGGTTCACCCCAGACTGCGTCGATCAACTGCCGCCGGCTCCACACCAGGCCGGGCCGCGAGGACAGGGAGGCGAGTATGTCGAACTCGGTGCGGGTCAAGGAGATCGACTCGCTGTCGAGCAATACCTGCCGGCTGTCGACGTCGAACGACAACGGACCGAAGAGGCGCGCCGGTGCCGCGGCGGCGGCGGCTACGGCACGAGGCCGGCGCAACATGGCCCTGATCCGGGCGACCAATTCCCGCGGGCTGAACGGTTTGGTCACGTAGTCATCCGCCCCGACCGACAGGCCTACGATGGCGTCCATCTCAGTGTCGCGGGCGGTCAGCATGACCACATAGGCGTCGGAGAATGTGCGCAGTTGTCGGCAGACCTCCAAGCCGTCGATACCGGGCAGTCCGAGGTCCAGCACCACCACATCGGGGTCAACCTCGCGGGCTACTGCCAACGCCTCGGCGCCGCTGTGGCGCACTGTGACCTCGAATTGCTCCCGGGCCGGGTAGCTGGCGACGACATCGGCCAGCGGCGCTTCATCGTCGACCACCAGAGCGCGATAACCGGGATCGGAGCCCGCAGAGGGGCCGCCAGAGATCAGATCCATGCTCTCATCGTGCCGTGCCCGGTGGCCGGATCCCCATCTTGAGCGAATCTTCACACAACCAACACCAAACCCCCGCTGGAGGCGGCGCACCGTTGAGGGATGAGCCGACAGCTTCGTGCCGAGGTGCCGCTGACCCGGCGCGGATTCTTGGCCGCCAGCCTGCTCGGCGGTGCGGCATTGGTGGCCTGCGGCCGCACGGCCACCGCCCCCGATGGCCTCGGCGCGCAGGCGATCACCGCAGCCGAAGCGGCCCGCCCGCACACGGGCATGACCGTCGCCGCCCGCTTGGCACCCGGTTTGGCGGACGTCGACCTCGGCGGCACCAGGGCCCGCACCCTGGCCTACAACAACCAGCTTCCCGGCCCACTGATCCGCGCCAACGTCGGTGACGAGCTCGCCATCACCGTGGATAACGCGCTGGAGCACCCGACATCCATGCACTGGCACGGCCTTGCTGTCCGGAATGACATGGACGGCGCGGCCCCGGCCACTCCCAACATCGGCCCTGGAAGCAGCTTCACCTATCGGTTCAGTTCGCCCTACCCGGGCACTTATTGGGCGCATCCGCACACCGGCCTGGACACCGATTACGGCCTGTATGTGCCGATCATCATTGACGACCCTGCCGAGCCCGGCCGCTACGACGCCGAGTGGATCGTCATGCTCGACGACTGGACCTCCGGAGTCGGCAGCAGCCCCGAGCAGATCTACGCCGGCCTGCGTTCCATGGGCGGAGGCATGCCCGGAATGGGCAGCATGGGGTCGCCGTCAACCACGCCTGGAGTCGGTGGCGCTGAAGCCAGCGATCTGCTCGGCGGCGACGGCGGGGATGTCAGCTACCCCTACTACCTCGTCAACGGCCGCATTCCCGGGGCGGCAAGCACATTAACCGCCAAGCCAGGGCAGCGAATTCGGATCCGGATCATCAACGCCGGCGCCGACACCGCCTTTCGTGTCGCCTTGGCCGGGCATCGGATGACCGTCACCCACACCGACGGATTCCCCGTAGTGCCTACCGACGTCGACGCGCTGCTGCTCGGCATGGGGGAACGCTACGACGTCATCGTCAACGCCGGGGACGGCGTCTTTCCCCTCGTCGCCTCGGCCGAGGGCAAGAGCGCCGTTGCCCGCGCGCTGCTGTCCACCGGGGCCGGCAGTGCACCGGATGCCGGATTCCGGCCACAGGAGCTGACCCGGATGGTGGGCACCGTGGACACCTTCACCGCCACATCACAGGTTCAACTGCCGACCGGCAGCGATATCGCCCTCCAATCCCGGCTGACCGGAACGATGGCGGCCTACGACTGGATGATCAACGGCAAGCCCTACGACAAGACCGTTCCATTGGCCATCCACGAGGGGCAGCACGCGACCCTGACCTTCAGCAACAACACCATGATGTGGCACCCCATGCACCTGCATGGCCACACCTTCCAGGTCATCAAACCCGACGGCAGTGCCGGACCCCGAAAGGACACCGTCATCGTCAAACCCATGCAGACCGTCGCCGTCCGACTCGTCGCTGATAACCCTGGTGTCTGGATGCTGCACTGCCACAACGGGTATCACATGGAGGCCGGGATGATGACCACCCTCAACTACACCGGCTGACAATCGATCAGCGGTTCAGGCACGGCAAGAAAGAAGGGAGAAGTTCCCATGATGTTCTGGTCCGACCACGACATGGGCGGATGGGGATACGCAGGCATGGCAATCGGAATGGTGTTGTTCTGGGCACTCATCATCGTCGGCATCATCGCCCTGGTCCGTTACACAGCCGGCCCGCCGTCGACGCGGACCACCACTGCGTCTCGGTCCTACAGCGACTACGAGACACCCGAGCAACTGCTCGCCACTCGTTTCGCCCGCGGGGAGATCGACGAGACCGAGTACCGCCAACGCCTCGACGTCCTGCACAGCACCCCACTCCGCTGACGACCGCCACGAGATCCAGTCGTCCGATCGCCTGTCGGTGCTGCGTGCATTGGGCGAAATGGGTCTGCTGGGAGCAACTCCAGCACAGATCGAATCGACGTTCATTTTCATACCCGCACGGGTATAGCAGCTTCGGGCCCACAAGTCCGGGCCCGATTTTCAACACGGAGGGATCGTCACCATGACCGAACCGACACCAGCCACCGACACGCTTGACCCGATCGTCACCACCGAACGCCATGTTCACCGCGATACCGGGCTCTACCGGGTGTTGGCGTGGGTGGGCATTGTTGCCGGAATCCTCTTCATCGTCGCGGTGGTCTTTTGTGCCGGATTCTTCGCTGCCCAGGCGAGAGGCGGCTACGGGTGGCACCGCGGTTACCAGAGCGGCGAGATGGGTTCGAGCGGCCCGACGGGCGGCGGCTGCCCGATGATGCAGATGCAAGGCGGCATGGGCCCCGGCGGGATGGGCGGCATGGGAGCAGGCGGGATGGGTCCCGGCGGCATGCCGGGGATGGGCCCGGGGGGCATGGCTCCGGGCGGCAGCCGACCGTCGACCCCGCCCTCGTCGATGCCGATGATTCCGCCGCCCGCCGGACAGCGTTGATCCGGCGTTGGACGATTTATTAGCGAGATCCCTCGCGTGAGGTATTTCCGCAGTTAGAGACGCATCCAGCCATCCCATCAGGACCCGAAATTATGGTTAGAGTCCATTCGGGGGACCGCATGAGAGGCTGTTGACGCCGTCAACAACTCCCGCGTTCTCCCAGGTGTTTTCACGCCGTCTGACGTACTCCCACGTCACCACAACCAGCGTTTTACCATTTCAGGGCGATTTTTAGAGCGGGTTCGATTCCGGGCAGCTCCGACGGACCACCGTGGCGAGGTTGGCACATCGGAGTCAACGTTAAGGACGTCAGCATCGCCCCGGATGGGGCGTCCCGCGTGCCCACATTTTGTCCACAACCGAACCGCAGTTACAGATACTTGGAGTCATTTCCGGTGATGAAAATCCCCACTTCAACGGGTATTTGGGCGCCTGACTAGAGCCCGATGGAGGATTCAAATCCCTCCGCCACCGCCATCCGTTCCCGGACGTTGCGGCCACCATCGGTGGCCGCAACGTCCGGTCTCGGCTCAAAGCCGCGAGGCCGCCGGCAGCGCCGTGATCCGCCCGTCGCCGCCGATGATCGCCTCACTCTTCAGTGCGGAGTTGGATCGGATCGTGGCCAGATCCTTGCCCAGCACCAGGGAGTCGTAGGCCGCCTTGACGAGGCTCTCCGGCGAACCCACGGCGTCATTGCTGATGTCCCAGAACATCATCCCGCCCAACCCCAGATCGTCGGCCCACTGCGCCTTCTGGGCGATCGACGTCGGGGTCTCGAAGGAGCTGAAGAGTCCCTTGGCCGGGTTGTAGACGTAGGCCGCCTGGGCGTTGTCGTCCCAGTACAGCTTCCAGCCGTTGGCCGGATTCTGCACCTGGGCCAGCAGGTCCTTGTAGTCGTAGACGCCGGCTTCGAAGGTGCCCGGGGCAGCGCCGGAGGTCCGCTCCAGATACCCGCCGTCACCGCCGTCGGCGACACCGCTCCAGCCGCGGGTGTACAGCGGCGCCCCCAGCACGATTTTGCCGGGATCGACGCCGGCGGCCAGGTAGAGCCCGATCGCGGTCTCGATGTCGTAGCCGTTCGCGTCGCCGGTGAAGGCCGACTGATGACCGGTGGTGTTCTCCCACGTGCCGTGGAAGTCGTAGGACATCACGTTGAAGAAGTCCACGCTCGGGGCGAGCCCGGCGAGGTTGAAGTTGGCGATCTTGTCGTACCCGCCCGGCGAGGCCACCGAGATGTCGTACTTCCGCCCGGTCTGCTGACCCAGGGCATCGAGTTTGGTCCGCACCAGCTTCAGCAGTTCGGCGTAGTTCGCCCCGTCGGCGGCGCTCTGCGAGTTGCCCGCCTCTCCACCACCACCCGGGTACTCCCAGTCGAAGTCGACGCCGTCGAACATCTGGTACGTGGTCAGGAACGACACGATGGAGTTGGCCATCTTCTCCCGGCCCGCGGCGGTACTCGTCACGGTGCTGAAGTGATCGGACAGGGTCCAGCCGCCGATCGCGACGCTGACCCGCATGTGCGGGTACTTCTGCTTCAGCTGCGCCAATTGGTTGAAGTTGCCCCACACGGTCTGGGTGGACCGCGGGTCGCTCGGCGGGTAGTACCACAGGTCCGCCTCGCCGCTCACCGTCTCATGAGCAGCGAAGCGCTTCTCAGTGGCCGCGAAGCTGTCGTACAGCACCACATCACCGTTGCTGGTCAGGTTGAGGAACGAGTAGATGACGTGATTGACCTGATCGCCGGGAATGTCGGCGACCTGGAAGTTGCGGCCGTAGATCCCCCACTCCGGGAAGTACGCCGCCACCACCTTGTCAGTCAGCGCGATCGGCAGCGTCGTCGTGGGCGGCGGCGCGGTGGAACTGTCGTCGTTGGTGATGGTTCCGGTGCCCGTCGCGGTACCGAGGGTGGCACCGGACGGGTTGGACAACGTCACCGTCAGTGTCTCGCTGGGCTCCACCGCGGTGTCGCCGGCGACCGCGACGTTCACCTGCTGGGAGACCGCACCCGGGGCGAAGGTGAGCGTGCCCGAAGCCGCGGTGTAATCCTGACCCGCGGTCGCCGTGCCATTGGTCGTCGCGTAGTTGACGGTGACGGGGGTAGTGGCGGCCTTCGACAGCGTGACCGTGAAGGTCAGGTTCCGGGACCCCGAATTGCCCTCGGCCACCGTGGCATTCGACACCGACACACTCGGCGGGGTGACCGGTCCCGGCGCGGTGTCGTCATTGGTGATGGTGCCGGTCGCCGTCGCCGTCGCCGTGCCGAGGGTGGCACCCGACGGGTTGGACAGTGCCAGCGTCAACGTCTCGGCCGACTCGACCGCGGTGTCGCCGGTGACCGCGACGCTGACCTGCTGGGAGGTGACCCCGGGGGCGAAAGTCAGGGTGCCGGACTTGGCGGTGAAGTCCTGTCCGGCGGTCGCCGTGCCGTTGGCCGTCGCGTAGTTCACCGTGACCGTCTTGTCATGGGCCTTCGACAGCGACACCGTGAAGTTCAGATTGGTGGTACCCGAATTGCCCTCGGCAACAGTCGCGTTGGCCACCGAGACGGTCGGCGGCGTGGTGACCGGTGTGGTCTGGCCGGCTCCGGCGATGGCGTTCTGCCACTTGGTCACGGTGGCCGGGTCCAGCGCGACGATATTGCCGGTACTCATTGTGCCGAGAGGCACACCGGTGAGCGTGTAGGTCTGGTTGTTCCCGACGATCGAGATCCGGGTCGAACCGGACACCTCGCTGATCTCGAAGTTGCCGGGCTGGAACCAGCCGAAGTCGAGCTTGTCCTTCGCGGTGTCGAAGGCCAGCGCCGTGTTGGTTCCCCACTTCCAGGAGATGACCGTGGTGGTTCCGCCCTGGACGGGGGTACCGGTGCCCCCACCGGTTCCGCCACCAGTTCCCCCGCCGGTGGACGATCCGTAGTCGACGACGTT
The DNA here is from genome assembly GCA_029780675.1 of Actinomycetes bacterium. Taxonomy (GTDB): domain Bacteria; phylum Actinomycetota; class Actinomycetes; order Mycobacteriales; family Mycobacteriaceae; genus Mycobacterium. The sequence goes on along the minus strand of JAKOYE010000074.1, from coordinate 70,197 downwards.
GATGGTGCCGTAGTCGTTGAAGACGTTACTGAATGTGCCCGCCGGCAGGTTCAGGCCGGACGCGGTGGGAGTGGCCTGACCCAGGGTGCCCGGGTTGTCGCGGGTGACCGACCAGAACGACAGCATGCCCAGTCCCTTGGCGCGGGCGTAGTCCTCCAGCGCTTGGGCATCGGCGGCGGTGAACACCTCGGTGAGGACATCGTTGACCCCGATCATCGGGGTGATACCCAACTGGCTGTAGCCGTAGGTCTTGCCGTACTTCCCGTACAGCGAGCTGAGCTGGGTGTAGGTGCTCTCCCCTGCGCGGATCGCATAGGTGCCCATGGTCTGGGCGTTGGGTCCGCTGGTGGGCGCGGCCGATTCGCCGTAGTCCATGGCCATCACGTTGACGCCGGCCAGGTTCACCCCGGCCTTGAGCGCCGACTCGACCACGTTGAGGCCGTCGGCGGTCAGTCCGGTCGGCAACACCGGCAGCGTGTACCAGATCTTCACATCGGGCTTGGCCTGCTGCAGCAACTTCAGCGCCTGGCTGTTCAGCGCGATCGACGCGGGATCGGCGACCGCAGAGCCCTCGATGTCGAAGTCGATGTGGCTCACCCCGTAGGTGTCGATCACCTGGGCGTAGGCGTTGGCCAGATCCTGGGCGCCGAGACCCCGGGCGACATAGGACTGCGCCAGGCTGGTGCCCGCCGCGCCGCCCAGGGAGATCATTACGTCGCCGCCGGCGGCCTTGAAGTCCCTGATCGTCTTGTCGATGGCCTGGGCCTGGTCGTTGGAGGCACCGGGGGTCAGCGCCGACAGGCCCGCCCAGCCCAGTTTGCCCTCGGGGGTGGCCTGCAGGAACGCGGCGGTCACCAGGGAGGCCCCGGTGGCCTGGGAGACCTTCAGCAGATCCGGGACCGGCCAGCCGCCCATGTCGACGTACGGGGCGAAGAACGCGTTCCCCCACTGCGCCTGGTTCCCGCCGGTACCGGGGGCGAGGTCGTCGCTGAGGATGGTGCCGGTGGCACTGGCGGTGGCCAGCGTCGCGTTGGTCGGACTCGACAGCGTGACGGTCAGCGTCTCGCTGGGCTCCACGGCGGTGTCACCGGTCACCGCGACGCTGACCTGCTGGGAGACGATCCCGGGAGCGAAGGTGACCGTGCCCGTCTTGGCCGTGTAGTCCTGGCCCGCCAACGCCGTGCCGTTGGCGGTCGCGTAGTTCACCGTGACGGTCTTGTCGTAGGCCTTGGACAGCGACACCGTGAACGCCAGGTTCGACGTACCCGAATTGCCCTCGGCGACCGAGGCATTCGCGATCGACACCGTCGGAGGGGTGACCACCACCGGTGGGGTGTCGTCGTTGACGATGGTGCCGGTGGCACTGGCGGTTCCCAGCGTCGCATTGGTCGGTGCGGACAGTGTCAGGGACAGCGTCTCGTCGGACTCTACGACGGTGTCAGCGGTCACGGCGACCTTCACCTGCTGGGAGACGACCCCGGGGGCGAAGGTGACGGTGCCCGATTTGGCCGTGTAGTCCTGCCCGGCGGTCGCGGTGCCGTTGCCGGTCGCGTAGTTCACCGTCACGGTCTTGTCGGAGGCCTTCGACAGCGACACCGTGAAGGCCAGGTCGGCGGTGCCCGAGTTACCTTCCGTCACCGTGGCGTTCGAGACCGACACCGATGGCGTGCTGACGGTGTTCTGGGCTGCGGTGATCAGGTTCTGCCACTTGGCCTGCGCCCCGGAATCCAGGGCGATGATGTTGCTCATCTGCAGCTGGCGCATGGCGACGTTGGTCAGCGTGTAGCTCTGGTTGTTGCCGACGATCGAGATCCGGGTCGAGCCGGCCTGTTCGGTGACGTCGAAGTTGGGGGCGCCCATCCAGCTGAAGTCCAGCTTGTCGACAGCGGGGTTGAACGCGATGGCGGTGTTGGTGCCCCAGGCCCAGGTGATCTTGGTGATGGTCGGGGCGACTGTGGTGGCCGCTCCGGGTGTTGCCGCGGCGGCGCTCGCCGGGACCACCACCGCCTGGGCTGCCGGTGTCCGGGCGAGCCGGCGCGCGACGGCCAGCCCCGCCCAGGCCACCGGAGACTCCACCGGACCGCCGGTGCCGCCACCCAGTAGCGGGTTCAGCGCGTCGAGGAGATTGCGGGCGGCGGACGGAATCTGAACGGGCACGGCGGCCGCCGGCACCGCGACGGGCGGGATGTCCTGAGCTGCGGGGGGCACGATGACCGGCACCTGGACCGGCGCCGCGCTGACCGCGCCCTGACGCGCGGCGCGTACGTCCGCCTGAGCCCGCACCGCTGAGATTCCCGGCACCGAAACGGCGGTGCTGACATCCGGCACCGCTGGGGTGACGACACCCACCGGACGATCGGTAGAGGTGGCCGAGGCAGGCAGCGCCGGTGCCGCGTGACTGCGGGCGGTGTCGGTGTCGGGGCGTTGCAGCGCCCCCGCCGACGTCCGCGACGTGCGCTCTGTCACCTCGGCGGGACGGGACGCCCCCCGGACTGCGGTGCCGCGCCGGTTATCGGCGCCGGCCCGAGCGTCCGACGGGGCATTGGTACCCGCGGTGGCCTCGTTCGCCTGATCGGGCTCCGCGGCGGCGACGGCGGCACCGCCGAAAACGCCGCCGATACCGAGCACCGCGGCTAGGGCACCCACCCGGCCGACCGCCCATGCGGAGGTGGTCAACTGGACGACAAACCGGTCGAGAGTGATACGTGACATGTCCGAAGCTCCTTAACCCGTGAGTTATGAATATTAGGGCACCCGTCAATTGAATGTGTAATCCGCATCACAACAGGCATTCGGTCGGTAGGCGTAACCTTGGGTAAGGACTGTCGAACAGGGAGGGCCTACGTGACGTTTCTGCACCGTGCCGCACTCGGCGCCGCAGCCCTCACCGCGCTGACAGGGCTGGCGATCGCGGTCGTGGCCGTCGAGTCCACCGCCCCGACGGTTCTGGCTCAGTGCGACGACACCATCGACACCACCGACAGCTTCTCGATGAACTGCGCTCCGACCGTCATCCCGGACGTGAGCGATCAACTCACCGAGGCCGAGGTGGCCCAGCCGGGCTGGAACGCGGTACCCGGTGGCGCCGGCGGCGGCGCACGCCGCTAGACGGTTCAACGTCCACGCAGATCTGCCGCCAGGATTCCCTTGGCACGCTGCAGGTGGTCGACCGCGCGACCCAAGTACTCCTGGTAGGTGACGGCATCGGTCAGGTCGCGACCGTCGGCGAAGCGAAGACAGGCGTGCGCTGCGATGTTCACATCGTCGATCATGCGCTGCAACTCCGCGGTGAGCGCCGGGTCCGGTGTGGGCAGGTGGCCCTGGAGACCAACCGTGTTGGTGTCGTGCAGTTCCGTGCACCCGGCACGGACGGCGGAGTCATCGCCGACGCCGGCGGCCGCCGAAACCTTCTCGAGCGCACGGGCGGACTGCGTGAAGTGATCGCCGGCGACGGCCTCCCACTCGCGCATCGCGGCGGCCAACGACGGCTGCGGTGCCGGTTCGGCCTGCGGCGAGGTTGCGGGCGGCGGAGAGGAAGCGGACGGCGGGGAGGAAGCGGAAAAAGGGTTGCCGCTGCCGACGACCGTTCGCTCCGCGGCGCACCCCCCCGCCACAACTGTCAGCGCGACGGCCAGCAGTCCCAGTCCGAACCCGGTGACCCCCATCAGTCCAGACTGCCGGACCACCCCCGTGCCGGACAGGGGCTATATGCCCCGATCGTCGTGCCCCGATCGCGTCAATCGCGCCGTCCACCCGGTGCGGAGCCGCTGTAATGGACTTCTGGGGAACACCGGATATACGAGGTCGGCCATGGAATTGATCGCACCGCTGGACTCGCTGTTTCTGCTCGGCGAGACTCGCGAACACCCCATGCACGTGGCCGGTCTACAACTCTTCGTGCCCCCCGAGGGGGCCGGCCCGGATTTCATCCGCGAGTTGTACGCCGAACTCATCGCCCGCGAGGACATCAGCGACACGTTCCGCAGGCACCCGGCGGAGATCTTCGGTGGGATCGCCAACCTGGCCTGGTCCGTCGACCGGGACCTCGACCTCGAGTACCACATCCGCCGGTCCGCGCTACCCGCGCCGGGGCGGGTGCGCGAACTGCTCGAATTGACGTCGCGGCTGCACGGAACACTCCTGGACCGGCACCGTCCGCTGTGGGAGTCGCACCTGGTCGAGGGCCTCAACGACGGCCGGTTCGCGGTCTACACCAAAATCCACCACGCGCTGGTGGACGGCGTCAGCGCGATGCGCCGGATGCGCCTGGCGCTGGCCACCGACGCCGACGATCACGGCGTGCGGGTGCCCTGGGGGCGCAACGGCCGTCGCCCCTCGCGGGGCCCCGGCAGTCTCGGATTCTCGCCGCTCGCCGGACTGATGCAGACAACCGAGATGGTCGCGGAATCCGTTGCGGCACTGGGCCCGTCAGCGGTGCGACTCGCCCGCAAGGGACTCCTCGAACAGCAACTGACGCTGCCCTTCGAGGCGCCCAAGACCATGCTGAACGTGCCGATCGGCGGCGCCCGGCGGTGTGCCGCGCAGTCCTGGTCGATGTCGCGCATCATGGCGGTCAAGCAGGCTGCCGGGGTGACGGTCAACGACGTGGTGCTGGCGATGTGCGGCGGCGCGTTGCGCGCCTACCTGCTGGAACTGAACGCCCTGCCGGACCGCCCTTTGATCGCGATGGTGCCGGTCAGCCTGCGTGAGGACGACTCGATCAGCGGGAATCAGGTCGGCGCGCTGTTGGGCAACCTCGCCACCGACACCGCCGACCCCGCGCAACGGTTACGGGCCGTCAGTGAGTCGATGCGGGGCAATAAGGATGTGTTCGCGGCACTACCGCAGTTGCAGCGCCTGGCGCTGTCGGCGTTCAACGTCTCGCCGTTGTTACTCAGCATGGTCTCGCCGGCGTTGGGCAGTGCGGCGCCGCCGCCGTTCAACCTGGTGATCTCCAACGTGCCGGGCGCGCGGGAGCCGCTCTACTGGAACGGCGCGCGTCTGGACGGCAACTACCCACTGTCGATCGCGTTGGAAGGCCAGGCCCTCAACATCACGGTGTCGACCCGCGCCGGCTACATGGACTTCGGCCTGGTCGGCTGCCGGCGCAGTGTGCCGAGCCTGCAACGGTTGCTCGGCCACCTGGAGGACTCGCTGGCCGGGCTGGAACGGGCGACCGGAGCCTAGCCATGCGGTTCGGGGCAGGCGGCGGCGCATGAGCCGCGCCGCCGCCCCGACCCGAGTTAGGGACAGCTGACCTCGATCTCGAACGGCTTGGTCATCGGCTGCATGGGGTTCGCCGTGTCCACGCCGGTGGCTTTGCCGGAGATCTTGTAGTTCTTGCCATCCTTGGTCGCCGTGGCTTCGCCGCCCGGAACGCCCTGCGAATAGCCCAGCGCGACACCATCGATGTTGCCGAGGCTCACCGAGGTCACACTGGAGGCATCCTCGGGCATGACAACCGCGATACCACTCGTCCCGGCACCGACTCCGATGCTGAAGGTCCCGGCCGTGGTCGCACACACCACCTGACCCTCGATCTCCTTGGGCTGGCCGTCAATGGATACCTTGGCGGTACCGGTCCCCGCCGAAGCCGTCATGTCCCCCTGAGTCGCTTCCACCGATGTCGACTCGCTCTTGGTCTCGGCCTTCTTGTCACTCGAGCAACCGGCCACCCCGGCCACCACGATCGCAGCGCCACCCGCGGCCACCACAAAAGCACGAATCACGTTGTTCTCTCCTTTGTCGATGCGGCCCATCGTTGGACCACTCGTCTGCGTAGTATCCGCTGGATTGCTGCGCGAGGGAACGAAAGCGGCTATTCGGCTGCTTCGGCCCGCTTGGTTAGATGGCAGCCGTGTCGTACTTCACCGTGGAGGCGGAACTTCCCGACGGTCGCGGGCGCGCCGGGGTCATCCACACCCCGCACGGGGACATCCGCACCCCGGCCTTCATCGCGGTCGGCACCAAGGCGACGGTGAAGGCCGTCCTACCCGAAACCATGGCCGGCCTCGGAGCCCAGGCGGTGCTGGCCAACGCCTACCATCTCTACCTGCAGCCCGGACCGGACATCGTCGCCGCGGCCGGCGGCCTTGGCGCGTTCATGAATTGGCCCGGCCCGACCTTCACCGACAGCGGCGGGTTCCAGATCATGTCGCTGGGAGCCGGGTTCCGCAAGGTGTTGATGGAGGACCCGAAACGGACCCAATCCGATACCGCGGTGGCGCACGGTAAACAGAAACTCGCGCACGTCGACGAGGACGGCGTCACCTTCATCAGCCACCTCGACGGCTCCACCCACCGGTTCACCCCGGAGGGGTCCATCGGGATTCAGCATCAACTCGGCGCGGACATCATCTTCGCCTTCGACGAGTTGACCACCCTGGTGAACACCCGCGCCTATCAGGAGGAATCGGTGCAGCGGACGCACGACTGGGCTCAGCGCTGCCTGACCGAGCACCGACGCCTGAGCGGGCTGAAGGATTCGTCGAGCCCGCCCCAGGCCCTGTTCGGTGTCGTCCAGGGCGCCAACTACGAGGACCTGCGCCGGCAGGCCTGCCGGGGGCTGGAGAGCATCGTCGACGATCAGGGCCGCGGCTTCGACGGCTACGGCATCGGCGGCGCCCTGGAGAAGCAGAACCTGGCCACCATCATCGGCTGGTGCACCGACGAACTTCCCGACTCCAAGCCCCGCCATCTGCTGGGCATCAGCGAACCCGACGACCTCTTCGCCGCGATCGGCGCCGGCGCGGACACCTTCGACTGCGTATCACCGTCCCGGGTGGCCCGCAACGCGGCGGTCTACACCCCCGACGGCCGGTTCAACATCACCGGCGCGCGCTACCGGCGCGACTTCTCCCCCATCGACGCCGAATGTGACTGCTACACCTGCACGCACTACACCCGCGCCTACATCCACCACCTGTTCAAGGCCAAGGAGATTCTGTCGGCGACGCTGTGCACCATCCACAACGAGCGCTTCATCATCAGATTGGTGGACCGGATCCGGGATTCCATCGGCAACGGCGAGTTCGAGGCGTTGCGCGACGAGGTCCTGGGCCGCTACTACTCGACCTGACTCGGTTCGCCCGCGAGACCGGACCTGCCGGCACACCCAGGCACGGTTGAATGGGGTTCACCATGAGGAGAGGCAATACGACGGTTATCTGGGTGTCGGTCGTGCTGGCCGCCGTCGTGGTGGCCGGCGTGTCATTCAGTCTGCTGGTCCTGGACCGTCAGCCCCGCCGGCACGTCGCTGAACCGGGAGCGAGCACCTCGAGTCTTCTCACCCTGACCTGGGGTCCGAGCTTGTGCGCCGTCGACGAGTCCAATAGCGGCTGCCGTTCTGGTCACGTCGGCCGGATGGGCTCGGTGTTCGTGCTGCACGGGCTGTGGCCGCAGCCCGCCACCGAGCAGTACTGCGACCTGCCGCGGCGCTCCCGGGAGACCAAACGGCCGGTGGAACTACCCGATGACCTGCGAGCCAGGCTGGAAGCGCAGATGTCTGACGCCAAGGTGATGGCCACCCACGAGTGGTATGCACACGGCACCTGTTCCGGAGTCACCGCACCCGAGTACTTCCAGATCGCGGCCGCCCTGACCGACCAGGCCAATTCCGTCCTCGACCCGCTGTTCAGCCGTGCCGCCGGTAGGGAAATCTCTGCCCGGACCGTGCGGGCGGAGTTCGACGCGCGGTTCGGCGCGAACACCGGACAGCGCGTGACGTTGAGTTGCCGGGACAGCGGCGGCCGCACGCCACTGGTCTACGAGGTTCGGCTGTCCCTGCCGAAGGTCACCGAACTGCGGTCGGCGACGGATCCGTTGTCCCTGCGGGACGCCCTCGCCCGTGGTCCGGCCGTTCCAGCCGGGTGCGGGCGCGGGCACGTGCCCTGACCACAGGTAGACTGGAGCGGTGACCGATGATCCGAGGGCGCTGCTGCTGAAGCTGCTCGACCCCGACCACCGCGCCGATCCCTACCCGGTATTCGAACAGATCCGCGCGCACGGTCCGCTGCCACTTCCCGACACGCATCTGGTGGTGTTCTCCTCGTTCGCGGACTGCGATGCGGTGTTACGGCACCCATCGTCGTGCAGCGACCGGCTCAAATCCACCATCGCCCAGAAGGCGGTCGCCGAGGGGCAGCCCGCCCGCCCGTTCGGGACACCGGGTTTCCTGTTCCTCGATCCACCCGACCACACCCGCCTGCGCAGATTGGTCAGCAAGGCGTTCTCGCCGCGGGTGGTCAAGGCGCTCGAGCCCGAGATCACGACCCTGGTGGACGGTCTGCTCGACACCGTCGAACAGTCGGGTCACTTCGACGTGATCGCCGATCTGGCCTATCCGCTGCCGGTCGCGGTGATCTGCCGGCTACTCGGTGTACCGCTGGAGGACGAACCCCAGTTCAGTTGGGCTTCAGAGCTATTGGCTCAGGGCCTGGATCCCTTCATCGCCTTCACCGGTGCCGCGCCCGGATTCGAGGAACGTCTGGAGGCCGGGCTGTGGTTGCGGCAGTACCTGCGCGGCCTGCTCGAGCGGCGCCGGGCCGAACCTGGTGAGGACCTGATGTCGGGCCTGATCGCCGTCGAGGAGTCCGGTGATCAGCTGAGCGAGGACGAGATTGTGGCGACCTGCAACCTCCTGCTGATCGCCGGCCACGAGACGACGGTCAACCTGATCGCGAACGCGGCCCTGGCGATGTTGCGTCACCCGCAGCATTGGTCCGCGCTGAGCGCTGACCCGTCTCTCGCCGCGGCGATCACCGAGGAGACCCTCCGGTACGACCCGCCGGTGCAACTCGTCGGCCGGGTTGCCGGGGACGACATGACGATCGGTGATGTGCACGTCGCCCAGGGCGACACCATGATGCTGCTGCTGGCGGCGGCTCATCGGGATCCCGCCGCCACCGAACGCCCCAACGACTTCGATCCCGGCCGGACGGCGGTGCGTCACCTCGCCTTCGGCCTGGGCCCGCATTTCTGCCTGGGCGCACCACTGGCCCGGTTGGAGGCGTCGGTGGCGCTGTCGGCGATGACCCGGCGATTCCCCGGAGCGCGGATCGCCGCCGAACCGGTTTACAAACCCCACGTCACCCTGCGCGGTATGGCGAGCCTGAACGTCGCTCTCTGAACGACCGCAGCGCCCACGCGGTATCCCCGCGCTAACGCGACAACGCCGACGGTGCGTAGTCGAAGGTCGCTATTCCACTGTCCGGTCCGAACCCGTCTCCCACCGGCAGGTAGGAGAAATGGATCGGCCCCTGCAGGAACGGAATGACCCCGGTGTTGAACCCCAGGTCGTCCTGCCACACGGTGGGCACCGGGCCGTCGGCCCCGGAGGTGACCACAGTTCGGTAGATCAGCGTCTGGCCGTCGCTGCTGTAGACCGAGATCTGCGTTCCCTCGGGCAGGGTGTCGCCGACTTTGAGGTCGGACAGGCTCGAGGGAAGCATGCCGGTCGTCACACCACCGCCCAGGCCACCGCTGTCGATCGTCCCGGTCACGGGTCCGATACCCGTGGCGACTCCGTCGTAGTCGACCTCGATCTGCAGGTCGGTGTAGAACCAGCCGTCAACCGCCGTGACCGGAGACAACGGGTTCGCACCGAATGTCAACGTCTGGCCCGGCTCGTTGAACAGCAGTCCCTGCCCGAGTTGCCCCGGCAGCGTGGGCACCGGGCTGGCGATGACGGCGCCCGTGTAGGGATTGACACCCATGGTGGGGTTGATGGCATCCGCGTAGGGCTGCTCGGACCATTCCGACGGCGGGATGACCGTCCACTCACCGCCGCTGAATTCCTCGACCTGGGTGATGACGCCAAGGGGGGTGCCCGACGTCACCATGCCGTCGCCGAAATCGAGCGCCGCAGCGTAGACGGTGTAGGTGAACCGTCCCCAGTTTCCGGGCGATCCGCCAGCGCGTCCCGGTCGGTAGTGGAACCCGTCTGCCCGGTGTCGGCGGATGCGGCAGCCGGCCAACACCGTGCCGCAGTTCGGGGTTGCCGTTGTCCGGCACATCTCGCCGCTGTTCAGCTGGCTGATGGTCGCGCTACGCCGGCGGGGGCGGCGGTGGCGGTAGCGGCTCAGGAGCCGGTGGGGGCGGAGGCGGCTCCGGCGCCGGCGGGGGCGGCGGAGACGGCTCGGGGGCTGGGGGCGGCGGCGGCGGAGGCGGCTCGGGTCCCGGCGGCGGCGGGGGCGGGGGCGGCGGCGGGAACGGCAGCGTGATCGGCGGCAGGCCCGGGATCTCGATGATCGTGACATCCGGCGGCGGGGGCGGCGGGGGCGGCGGCGGCGCGTCGACGTTGTCGTTTCCGGGGCCGGTGTAGACCGGCGGCGGGGGCGCGGGAGCGATCCCCGAGCTGATGTTGATGGTCACCGTCGAACCGGGCAGCGCCTGGCCGGTGGGCGACGTTCCGACCACCGCGCCCTTGGCCGCCCAACTGGGGACAGGGGTGGGCTGGTCGGCAACCTGGAATCCGGCCTCGGTGATCCGTCTCTTCGCGGCATCGACATTCAGACCCTGAACCGAGGGCACCGCAACACCGGGTACGCCGTCGACATAGCGGGAATCAGTGGGCGGCAACGTCACCGGTCCGAAGTTGGTCGCGATCGGGTTCATCGCCACAAACCAGGTCTGTGCCGGGGAGGTGCCGCCGTACAGGTTGCCCCCGCCGCCGCATTTGCGCAGCGGGAACGCACACAGCGCGGCGGGCTTGGGGGAGTCGTCGAATATGTAACTCGCGGCGGCCAACTGATTGGTGTAGCCGAGGAAGGCCGCGGACCGGTGCGACTCGGTGGTGCCGGTCTTACCGGCCATCGGCAGGCTCCAGCCCACGGATCCGGCGGCCGCCGCACCGGTTCCCATCGTGGTGTCCTTCGACATCGCGACGGTCAGAGCGTTGGCCAGGCCCTCGGAGACGACCCGCTCGCACTTCGGCGTTGACAGGGCGATCTCGTTACCCCGTCGGTCGAACACCGTGTCGATCGGGCTGGGCGGACACCACATCCCCCCGGACGCCAGGGTGGCGGCGACGTTGGACAGTTCCAGCGGGTTGACTTCGAACGGACCGAGGGTGAACGAACCGATGTTCGCCCGCTTGACGTAGTCGGCCAGGCTCTCGTCGCTCGTGGGCACATAGTCACGCGCCGTACCCGGCTCCGCGTAGGAACGCAGGCCCAACCGCACTGCCATGTCGACGGTCCGGCCGACGCCGACCTGCTGGATCAGCTTGGCGAACGCGGTGTTGGGGGACAGCGCCAGCGCCTCGGACATGGTCATCGGGCTGCGATAGCCGGAGCCGTTCTTCACGCACCAGGCCTTGGGCGGGCAGCCGGGGGTATTGCTCTCCCCCAGGCCGACACCCTGGAAGGTGGCCGGAACGTCAAGCGGCGCGTTGATCCCCATGCCCATCTCCAGTGCGGCGGCACTGGTGAAGATCTTGAACACCGAACCGGCCCCGTCTCCGCCCAGCGTGAAGGGCTGCGGTTGGACGGTCTCGCCCCGTTCGAGCCTCAGACCGTACGTCCGGTTGTCACCCATGGCCAGCACCCGGTGGTCGTCGGTACCCGGCCGGATCACACTCATCACGCTGGCGACACTGTCCAGTGTCGGGCTGGCCACGCTGTCGATGGCCTTCTTCACGCTGTCCTGGACGGTGGGGTCCAGGGTGGTCTTGATCAGATAGCCGTTGCGGGCGATGTCCTCTTTGCTGATGCCGGCCTTGGCCAGGTACTCGAGCGCGTAATCGCAGAAGAATGCCCGGTCCCCCGCCGCGATGCAGCCTTGCGGGACCGAACTGGGCCGGGGCAAGATTCCCAGCGGCTGTTCCCGGGCCGCCCTCAGTTCGTCGGCGTATTCCGGCAGGTTCTGGATCATGGTGTCCAGGACCAGGTTCCGGCGATCGAGGGCACCCTCGGGATTGGTGTACGGATTCAGCGTGCTGGTCGACTGCACGAGTCCGGCCAGCAGTGCGGCCTGCTGCCAGTTCAGGTCGGCGGCGTTGATGCCGAAGTAGGTGCGCGCGGCGTCCTGAATGCCGTACGCACCGTTGCCGAATGAGACCAGGTTGAGGTACCGGGTCAGGATTTCCGGCTTGGTCAGCGTCTTGGACAGCGTGAGCGCCATCCTGATCTCCCGCAGTTTGCGGGTCGGCGTGGTCTCCACCGCTGCCAGCCGTTCGGCTTCGGTCTGTGCGTTGACCAGCAGATTGAAGTTCTTGACGTACTGCTGCTCGATCGTCGATCCGCCGCGGGTGTCCACCGCACCCTTGAGGTAGCCCGCCAGGCCGGTGAGCGTGCCCTGCAGATCCACACCGTTGTGTTCGGCGAACCGCTTGTCCTCGATGGAGACGATCGCCAGTTTCATGGTGTCGGCGATACGTTCGGACGGAACCTGGAAGCGCCGTTGGACGTAGATCCAGGCGATGGTGTTACCGGCCGCGTCGACCATCGTCGACACCGCGGGAACCTCGCCCTCGAGGATGGTCGCCGAATCCTGTGCCACCGACTCCGAGGCGGTGTTGCTCACCAAACCGGCACCGCCGACGACCGGGAACAGCAACCCCGCGGTCAGCACCCCGGCAAGCAGGCAGAACAGCGCCATTCTGATGATGGTCGGCCGCGCAGGAGGGTACTGCTCCGACATTCCGACCACACTAGGCGCATCGTCGGTGCAGTCATAACGCGGGGTGATGCCCGGCTGGGGCGATCTTCGGGGGCCTCCGCGGCATCCCGTTGCGGGGACGGGTCAGCCGGCGCCGACGACGACGATCCCGTCGTCGTCGCTGAACACCGTCTCACCGGGAGCAAAGCTCACTCCGCCGAAACTGACGACGACGTCGCGCTCCCCCGCTCCGGTCTTGGAACTCTTCCGCGGGTTGGTTCCCAACGCCTTGATGCCGATGTCCAGGGTGCGCAGCGTCGCCGCGTCGCGCACCGCGCCGTGCAGGATCAGTCCGGTCCAGCCGTTGGACCGAGCCAGTTCGGCGATCACGTCACCGACCAGAGCAGTGTGCAAAGAACCGGCGCCGTCGACGACCAGAACTCGGCCGTCGCCGGGTTCGGAGAGGACGGATTTCAGCAGGGCGTTGTCCTCGAAACACCGCACCGTACTGACCGGCCCCGCGAACTGCGTCCGACCGCCGTACTGGCCGAACTGCAGATCACAACTGCGCACCGCGTCCCCGATGTCATCGACCAGGTCCGCGGTCGCGCGGAACTCGACGGCCACCCGTCAGCCCCGGCGCAATCGACGGACCAGCACCGTCACGAGGATGACCGCCAGCACACCGAGGGCCACCACGAGACCCCGGTTGCCGGGCTCTGGCGGGTCAACCGGGTTGCGGGCGGGCGGGTTATCAACCGCAGCGCGGGCGGGCGGGTTATCAACCGACGCGAGCGCGGGCGGAACGTGGGCCGCCGGCAGCGCAGCGTGCGGGGGGCCGGCCTCGATCGCCGGCGCTTCGGGCCGTGCCTCCAGCGCGGCCGGCGGCGCCTTCTTCACCGGCGGCTTCTGCTGGGGAGCCTTCTTCGCCGCTGCCTTGGCCGGGGTCGTATTGCCCGCGGACGTCTTCGTCGGCGCGGATTTCCTCGCCGGTGGTTTGGCGGCCGCCTTCTTTGCGGGCAGTTTCTGCGCCTCAGACTGTTTGGATGCGGCCTGCTTCGACACGGCCTTCTTCGCCGGCGCCTTCCTCGGGGCCGGCGGCGTGGACCCGGGCTGCTCGACCGGACCGTGCGAATCCGTCATGTGAACGCTCCCTCTCCGGCGCCGTCCGACGCCAACTCCAGACGTATCGCTGCGCTCGAATCATCATGCCAGCGGCCGGCCCCGAACCCGCAGCGAGTCACGATCGCCGGCGCAACGTCCAGCCCACCACGGCAAGCGCCAGCAGGACGGTGCCGAGCGCCAACGGCCACAGCGGGATTCGACCAGGTGGAGCCTGGGTCGAGGCGGTCGGACCGGGCACTCCCGAGCTGGGGACCGTCACCGTGAACGACCATGATCCAGACACCACGTGACCGTCCGCCGAGGTGACGCGATAGTTCACGGTGTACCTGCCTGAAGGCCCGAGGGGCCGCACACCGACGCCGACGACCGCACCGCGAACCTGTGCGTCCCCCACCGACCAGACGTTCCGGTCGGGGCCGACGACGGTCATCGCCGCGAAGGTTGGCTGCAGCTCCTCGTTGAAGGTGGCGCTCACCCGGGCCGGCCCGGAGGACAAAGCCGCATCGGCGGCCGGGTCGGTGGCGATCAACGCGGTATGTGCCGCGGCGGGAACACCGATCCCCAACCAGGCCGCCACCACCAGTACGGCGACGGCAATGCCGCGGAGCACCGAACGGCGACCCCGCGTCACGTCAGCGCACACCCAGTCTGGCCAGCAGATCGGCCTCGACACCGTCGAGTTGGGAGCTGATGGACTGCTGCGCGGTCCGTCGCGCCGGGCCCGGCATATTCTCGGCCGCCGTCACCGCGGCGGACAAAGCGGTCAGCCGCTCGGTCATCGCCGCCACGAACTGCTTGGTCTCCACATCTTTGGGCTTGTTCGCCGACAGCTGCCGCAGCGAACTCTCGGCACCCGCGATTCGTGCCGACAACCTGCCGCCCTGCCCGGAGAACTGCCCGAGTTCGGTCAGCGGTACCCCCAGCCGATCGGCTCGGCGCTCGTCGATCGCGCCGCGCGCCGCGATGACAGCCCGGTAGGCCACCGGCACCACGACCGGAGCCAGCAACCGGGAGACCGTCAGTGTGCGCCGCACCCTGCCCGGCGCCAGCAGTTTGCCCTCCCGAACGGTGCGCAACTGCGCCTCGGCCACCTTCACCGCGGCACGATCGGCCTCCCGCTGGGCCCGGGCCTGGGCCCGGATCGCCTTGTTCTCGGACCGCTCGGCAGCCCGGATGCGCTTGGTCTCGTTCTTCGCCGCGAGCTTGGCCTCCATCTTGGCCTTCGCCTTGAGCGCACGCGCCTCGGCGCGACGGGTCGCACGGCTCTTCCGCTTCGTGAACAGGGCCATCGCGACTGCCTCCCGGGAGTCTCGTCGAGGTCTTTCATGGCCCGAGCCGGGCCCGCTCGGGCCAATTCAAGCCAATCCAACGGCGATCCGCGAGCATTCCCGCGATCGGTGCGCTAACCCTAGCGCCTCCCCCAAAGCAGCACTCCCGCCACCTGCGGATATGGGAGAATAGTGGGTCGATCCTTAAACCCCGGCGCCGGACGGCGCCTGATCCAGTCGAGGAAGTCCGTCAGTGAACCGATCGCTCCGAAGCGTTTCGGTGATGTGCTGGACCATCGCCGGAGGCACAGTGGCGGCGGCAGCACTGCTCCTGCCCGCCGCACCGGCGGTCGCCGACGTCGGCAACCGGACCGATACCGGCGTCCGCGCGGAGTCCGGGGTCTCCCCGGGGGCGACGCGCAGATCCGCCCAGACGGCCGAGGGCACCTCGGGGCGCGGCCCCCGGAGACTCGACACCCAGACCAACGACGCACCGGACCGTGAGACCCGGGCCGGCCGAGGTCCTTCGACGACGCCCACCGAGGGCACGGAGCCAGATCCACGGCCACGGCCCTGCCACCGTTGGCCGTACTGGCCACCGTGGCCGCCGTTCCCGGATACTCGCGATGGCAACTGGAACACCTTCTTCGTCGGAGCGGAGCCGCCCACGCCGGCAGCCCAACCTGTCACGGTCCTGTCGGAGGCGCCTCGGTCCCCGGTGTCGTTCACCCCCGCCGCGCCG
This sequence comes from Actinomycetes bacterium, assembly GCA_029780675.1. Classification (GTDB taxonomy): domain Bacteria; phylum Actinomycetota; class Actinomycetes; order Mycobacteriales; family Mycobacteriaceae; genus Mycobacterium. The sequence goes on along the minus strand of JAKOYE010000074.1, from coordinate 54,465 downwards.
GCGATGCCGCCGGCTGCTGCATCAACCGCCGGCCCAGAGACCGGCCCGGTACCGACTGACGGAATGTCCGTTCGGGATGCCGTTTCGTTGAGCCCGGCGGCAGTGCCACCGCGGGCGCCGTCAGCAATCGCACAGACAGCGCGGACCCCCCTCCCCCCGCCGGCAGCCCTCCCGCCACCATCCCTGCTTCCGCGGGCGGAGGGGATCGCCGAAGCCATCCGGCAGGCCCTACCCGGGCTCGTAGGGCTGGCGATGCTGACGGCCGCGGGCGGCCTTCTGGGCTATCGGCAGGCCAAGGCGGGCTTCGCCCTGCGAGCCGCCGGAACAGCAAGGTTCCTGCGATGACCGGGCACACACCGACCATCGGGGCGGACTAGATGCCCGCCCCGCGGCGAGTGACCAGGGCGGTGAACGAAGTTCTCGCACTGGCACCTGAGCATGGAGTCGTGTCGGTGAGCCGGCTGGTGACGGCCGTGGGCGACGACCGTGGGCGACCGATCGGGATCACCGTGGCGGCACTGCCCACCGGAGTGTCGGGTCAATGGCGGCAGTATGCCGACCGCGACGAGTTCCTCATCCAGGAGGGACTGCCCACCGCAGAGCGCACGCTGGCCCACGAACTGGGACATCTGATGCTCGGGCACGACGGGATACCAGTGACGGAACTTGCCCGCGACCAGACCGTCGTCGCCAGTGACGACCTCATCAGCTACATGCTCAACCAGCGCACCGGCTGCCTGGGCCCTGCCGGGGAGGACGCCGAGCAGGAGGCCGAGGATTTCGCCGCCCTGCTGCTGTATCGCCTCGGCCGGCTGCCCAGTGATCGCGCTTCGATGGTGGCGGTCCGCCTCGGCGAGGCATTCGGTTGATCCTCTGGGTGATTGCGGGGCTGCTCGCCCTGGCCACCGGGATGCGGATCGGGTGGACCCTGGTGAATCGCCAGTCGGTGGTCAGCAGCGCGATGATCGTCGCGCTCGGCAGTCTCGCCGTGCTCGCGGTGCTGAACTGGCCACCCATGACCCGGCTGGTCGACACCACCCTGAACCGGCCCAACATCTCCATGGGGCTGAGCCAGTTGGCGTTGATCGCCTCGGCCGCCGGAAGCTGCGTGATGATCACCTCGGTGTCGACGAGTCGGCCACCGGCGGCCAACCGCCGCCTGGCGGTGGCCCAGTACGGGGTCGCGGTGGTCATCGCGGCCGTGAGCCTAGTGCTGTTCCTGTCCGCCGAGCCCGGACCGAACGTCACTCCGCGCGAATACCTGGATCACAACGTCGGCTTCGGGGCGGCATGGCTGGTTCCCCTTCTGTACGTGATGCTGTGCATGACGCTGGTGTCGTGGGTCGGTGTCCGACTGTCCAATCCGACGCGCCGCGGCAGAGCCCTGTTCCTGTTCAGCGCCGGGACCGCCCTCATCGTTGCGACGGCGGGTTTCTTTTTGATCCGCGCCGCCGGCGCCGGTCCGCTGCCCGGGGTTGGCGCCGGCGCGACACTGCTGCTCTGCGCGATGACCGTGGTGGCCACCGGATCTCTCCTGCCCTCGGTCGAGGACTGGGTGGGCGCACGACGGGAAATGCACATCATCGCGCCACTTCAGCGGGAGATGGAACGTCGTCACCCCGACGTTGGGATCGGTGTACGTCCCCGCGGCCCGCTCATGTTCCGAGTCGCCGAACGGCTGTCGCTGATCTCCGATGCGCTCTATCTCGAGGCGACCCGCGCCGGCCGGGCCGGCAGCCGCGGGGCGAGTGCTCCGGGTACCGCCGTCGATGTCACGGTCGACCCGATCGAGCAGGCACGAAGTGTGGCGCGATGGATACTCGCCGGACCCGATGACGCGTCGACATTTCCCGGTCGGGACTGGCTGCGTCAGCCTTCGAGTTATTCCGATCGGGATTGGATCCTGGAGATCGCCCGCCAGTACCGCGCACTCAGCCGACGACGCGGCGGCGGGACGGATCCGGACTAAACCTCGAGGTTCTCCACGCGGCGCAACTCGTCCACCGTTTCGACCAGCTTCTGTTGCGCCTCGGGCGACAACCCCACCGTCCTGGCGGCGATCCTGCGCACCCCCTCGTCCCGCATATTCGCCAGCCAGGTCAACTCGCGGTCCATCTTCTCGTAGTAATCGTCGTCGGTGAAGTACTCCGGCTTGATCCGGAAGAAGTTTGCCAGCGCGGTCATCGTCGCCGCCGACGGATTGGTGCGGTTGCCGGATCGCAACTGGGACAGGTACGGGGCCGACATGGTGATGCCTTCAGCCTTCAGAGCCGCGATGACTTCTGCCGAGGTGTGAGGGCCGCGACCCGGCGGGTAGACCGTCTCGAACAGCCGGTTCAACCGCGCTGCGAACGTTGCACTCATCTGCCTCGGCCTCCCAAACCCACCTGAGCATCATTGCCCATCACGCATTTGCTGACTCATGGTAACTGGCCCATTGGCGCCAACCAAGTGCAAACTCTGATTTGACTGAGAGAATCCTGTTTATCTCCAGTCGGCAATCAGGACCTCACCGGTCCAGTTCTGCGGATTCCGCAGGCCAAGAGGCCAAAACACCATTCCCAAACCAGTCGTCGCATTAGCGTCCCGCTAATGCGACTGGAGCGGGAAACTCCGTTGCTAAAACCTGTTTGGCAACTATGATTTGACTTAATTTTTGCTGAGAGATTTTTAGCTATGTATTGCTCGCCGGGTTCAGGCCGCGAGCAACATCGCCAGAATGGCGGTATCCGGATGGCTGATCGGATCGACCCCGACCCTGCTGAGCATCCCGGTCACGGTCCCGTCGGCCTCGGCTTCGACCCAGGCCGCGCGATGCTCAAGACCGAGGTGCGGCAACCCGGGCAGCAGAACACAGCCCGATGCCGCCCCGGAGCACTCGGGGAGCGACGGGGTCGTCTCCGACGGAGGGTGCAGCATCAGCAACGCCGGCGGTTGCTTACCGGCGAAGTGCCCGGGCGGAACCGCGTTGTCACCCACCACGGTGCCCTCAGCCAGAACGAGTCCCACCGTCCCCGGCTGGGCCTTCCCCGGAAGTTCCTCCCGGACACCGAAGATCGTGGTCGTTGACAGCAGACCGGGAACGGACGCCACCCGGACAGCGACCATCAACAACTGCGCCCACTCCTTCGTCGAGTTGGGCCAGCGGCCGGAGACCACAAACCCCTTCAGGGCACCACTCGACTGGAACGGCGCTACCTCGACGGGGCGCCCTGCGCTGCTTTCCATCTCGCCTCCGCGGTGTTCATACGATGCGACACGACAGCGGGCCGGTAACGAAAGATCATGAGGCATCAGTCCACGGGTGCGCAACAGATACACGCACTTCACCGAATGACGGCGCAAGAACCGGGGCCGCATTGCTGCGCAAAGCCCGAAGGCGCCGCACCCGGGTGGGTACGACGCCTCCGAACGTGAGAGCTGTACCGCTAGCCGAAGATCAGTCCCTTGGTCTTCGATGTCGCTGCGGCATAACGATTTTGGACGTCCTCCCAGTTGACGACGTTCCAGAATGCCTTGACGTAGTCGGCCTTGACGTTCTTGTACTGCAGGTAGAAGGCGTGCTCCCACATGTCGACCTGAAGCAGCGGGATGACGCCCAGGGGAACGTTGGCCTGCTGGTCGTAAAGCTGGAACGTCAGCAGCTTGTCCCCGAGGCTGTCGTAGCCCAGAACCGCCCAACCCGACCCCTGCAGGCCGTTGGCGGCCGCGGTGAACTGGGCCCGAAACTTGTCGAACGACCCGAACGCGTCATCGATCGCCGCCGCGAGTTCGCCGGTCGGCTTGTCGCCACCGTTGGGGGACAGGTTCTTCCACCAGATCGAGTGGTTGACGTGGCCACCGAGGTGGAAAGCCAGGTTCTTCTCGTTCAGCAGGATGGCTCCGTGGTCATCGTTGGCGCGCGCCTCCTCGAGCTTGGCGACGGCGGCGTTCACTCCGGCGACGTAGGCGGCGTGATGCTTGCTGTGGTGCAACTCGTTGATCTCGCCGGAGATGTGCGGCTCCAGAGCGCCGTAGTCCCAGTCCAAATCGGGCAGGGTGTAGTCAGCCACGGATTTCCTTCCTGTTCTCGGTAATCGAACATGTTGTTCAGTGCGGTGGTCACACGAGGCCGCGTATCGCCCATCGCGCCCTCACCTAACACTGCTCCATCCCTGCAGACACCGCAAGAACGGCCCCGTTTCGGCCGAGCACGCGCAGGCGCCGGCGGCCCGGGCAGTCGTGGGACTGGGGACAGTGCGTCAGACCAGGACGATGAGCGCAAGCACACCCAACAAGATCAACGCAATCACCCCGGCGCGCAACGCGGCGACCATGTACGTCCGACTGCACGCCGCGGAGTTCGCCGGCCACGAGAAGTCCGGGGCGGCACGGTGGGGATCGGCCGGGTTGGACGTCATTCAGACGTTCCTGACCTGAGCGCTCAACTGGACACCCCCGAAACAAGGCCAGTGACATCGGTCACACCGGCATCGGACCTGGTGATGATAGCCCGAACGGGGAGCGGCCTACAAAGACTGCCGGAGGGTCCCGGCGGGCAGTCCGGACCCCGTCGCGTGGCCGTGGCTGACCCACAGGCCGCGGCCGATACCCGAAATCGGCGTGTCGCGCGGCGCGCCTTCCGACACTCCGTCGGTTTACGCTTTCCTCAATATTCGCTCGGCGAATGTTATGAATTGATAACGGAGGCGTCACGCTTGGTGGTTATCCCCAATCGGATGACCATAAATCGCCGGTCTGACCGAAGATTTTTCAGCGTGTCGAACTCCCGCCTGTGGATAAAGCTGTGGAAACTGTGGATAAATCCACGCTTGCTGTGCGTCACCGGCAAATAAACCGACACCGAGTGCCACAATAAGCAGAGTTATCCCGGCGGCGGGTTTACGGTCGGTGCCATGACGTCAGCCACGTGGCTCTCGGTCCGTCGCTAGGCTGGTCGGGTGATTCAGGTGTGTTCCCGGTGCGGGACACGATGGAACGTGCGGGACCGCCAGCGGGTGTGGTGCCCGCGATGCCAGGGGCGCCTACTCGCCCCGGCCGGTCCCCCAGCGCCGATGGCGACCACTCGGCCACCCGCCCACCCTCCGGCCTCTCAACGCAGCGCCTCTCGTCTGCCGACAGGCTTCCGCTGGATCGCAGTGCGCCCGGGTCCGCCACCGCCTCCTCGCCAGCGCCGACGCCCGCTCGGACCCACGCCTCGCTACCGCGCCGTTCCCCGCTGGGGTTTGGTCGACCCGATCGCACCTGCTCCGCCGGCCGAGCCCAGCTCAACCGGGCTGGTCTCGGAGACGGCCGTGAAGGCCACTCTGCTGGCATCCGCCGCGGTGTTTGCCCTGGCCGCGGCCGCACACGCCCTGCGCTACATCCTCCTGCTGATCAACCGCAACACCCTGCTGCCGCCGCTGGTCGCCGATGCCGCGCTCCTGATGGGCGTAATGGTGAGTCTTGCGGCGATCGCCGCGATGATCGCGAGCACGGCCGTCACCACCGCCTGGTTGATCGGACGGCGCGCCCGAATCTTCCGGTTGCGTGGGCACGATGACCCCCGGCCGGAATGGACCCTGTGGGCGGGGTGCGTGACGCCACTGGTGAACCTGGTGTGGGCTCCGGTGTTCGTCATCGAACTGGCCCATGCCGAGAAGGCACACACCCGGCTCCGCGGCCGAATCATCGCCTGGTGGATCGTCTCGATCTTCTCGGCGGTGGTGTCCGCATGGGCCACCTGGACGAGCGCAGCCACCGAACCCCAGGGCATCGCCGACAACACCGTGACCGAAGTTCTCGCCTACCTCGTCGGGTTGGCGGCTCTGCTGTTGTTGTGGCGAATGGTCGACGGCTTCACCAACCGACCGGTCCAACAGAGCAGCCCGACGCATCGGTGGGTCCTCGTCGCCGAGAAGGCGTCCGCCCCGGAACGCCGGGCGGCTGCCGAGCCGACCGAATCCACCGACTCGGCATCCGGAAATACCGATGTTGTTGAGTCCAGGGACCCTGAACCGGCAGCATAGGTCTATGTCGGCGGCCGAGGCGCTCTCCGCGGCCCACCCTTTCGTGGTGGCACATCGCGGCGCGTCCGCCGACCGCCCGGAGCACACGCGTGCCGCGTATGCCCTTGCCCTTCAGGAGGGCGCCGACGGCGTCGAGTGCGACGTGCGACTCACCCGTGACGGCCATCTGGTGTGTGTGCACGACCGTCGGGTGGACCGCACCTCCACGGGTACCGGGCTGGTCAGCGAGATGACCCTGGCGGAGTTGCGGCGGTTGGACTGGGGCGCCTGGCACAGCGGTTCACGCCCGGGGGCCGCACACGGGGACACCGGTCTGCTGACCCTTGAGGATCTGATCCGACTGGTCCTCGACTGGAACCGTCCGGTGAAGTTGTTCATCGAGACCAAGCATCCGGTGCGCTACGGCGCCCTGGTGGAGAGCAAGGTGCTCGCCTTGCTGCATCGTTACGGGATCGCCTCGCCGCCGTCGGCCGACCTGTCACGGGCCGTGGTGATGTCCTTCTCCGCAGCCGCCGTCTGGCGGATCCGGCGGGCCGCCCCGATGCTGCCCACCGTCCTACTCGGGGAGACCTCCCGTTATCTCGGGGGCGGCGCGGCCACCACCGTCGGGGCCACGGCGGTCGGGCCGTCGATCGCGACCCTCCGGGAACACCCCGAACTGGTGGACCGGGCCGCGGCGCAGGGCAGGGCGATGTACTGCTGGACGGTGGACCACTACGAGGACATCGAATTCTGTCGCGAACTCGGGGTCGGCTGGATCGCCACCAATCACCCCGGCCGGACCAAGACCTGGCTCCGGAACGGCCTGACGGGGTCCGACCGGGGCCCGTCGGCGCAGCCGACAAATCAGGGCTGAGCGTCCAGTACCGCCGGCGGAATGGCGGAGTCCGTCCGCAGTGCACCGAACAACGCGTCGGCCGCTTCGGCGTCCCACACCACCACCGAACCGGAGTCGGTGCCGGTGAACTCGCCGATCGGAACGGTCAGCGTGGTCGGGGTCCCACGCAGCGCCCAGGCGAGGCGGGCCAGGTCCCAGGCGTGCGTGTCCTGATCCACGCCGAGCGCGCCGACCACGGCCTTCGGGACTTCGTACCAGCGCCAGGGATTGAGCCATACCGCCGGCGCGGTGGCGCGCCTCAGCAGGGCTGTCATGAACTCCCGCTGGTGCAGCATCCGGTCAAGGTCGGCCCGCGGGGTGTCCCGGCTGCGGACGTACCCGAGGGCATCGCGTCCGGGTAAAGACTGGCAACCGGCCGGCAGGTCCACCCCGGCGAGCGGATCGTTGAGCGGTTCGGGCAGGCAGACCTCCACGCCGCCGAGGGCGTCGACGATGTTGCCGAAGCCGGCGAAGCCGACCTCGGCGTAGTGGTCGATCCGCACCCCGGTGGCCTGTTCGACGGTTTGGACGAGAAGCGGGGCGCCACCGGCGGCGTACGCGGCATTGACCTTGTCGGTACCCCAGTCGGGGATGTCGAGGTACGAATCACGCGGGATCGACACCACGGCTGTCGGTGCGGCGGACATCAGCGCGGGGATGTGCACCAGCAGGATCGTGTCGGTGCGGCTACTGCCCAGGTCACCGCCGGTGGCGAGTTCAGCCTGCTGTTCCTCGGTCAGATCGCCGCGACCGTCGGAGCCCACCAGCAGCCAGTTGGTTCCGCTGCCCGCCGCGGGGCGTCCCGGATAGTCGGCGAGAACCGAGACCCGGCGCAGACTGACTTCGAGCCAGATCGAGGCCGACAGCAGCACCGCCACAAGGGCGAAGCCGATCACCAGCAGTCCGACAAAGGCCCGGCGCACCCGCGACCGCAGGGGCCGGTCCCGACGGGGTTTCCGGGCGGTCGCCGGCCGGGGGCGCTGGGGCGATGTCGGCGCGCGGGGCGGCGCGGGGCGAGGCGGTGGCGGTTGACGGCGAGCCCGCGGCGGAGACGGCGGTGGCGGGGGCGGGGACCCGTATGGGGCATCGGCCCACGGTGTGCCCGCGCGCCACGGTTCCGGTTGCGGCGGTAACAGTCGGGGCAGGCTCTGCGGAGGGCGCCTCGGTGCCGGGCGGCGCCCCGGGTCGCGCCTGATGAACTGCGGCGGCTCCCGGTAAGCCCCCGGTCGGGGGATCGGCTCGGTCGGCGGATCCGCCGACCCCGGCCGGTACTGGCTCACCGGAATCAATCTACGGGCTGCGGCGGCCACTCACCGGTATGAAATCAGCCCAGCCATCCCACGTGACCGGCCAACAGCAGGTAGCCCACGAACGCCACCGTGTTGATCAGCCCGTGAGCGATCACCAGCGGCCACAGTCGGCCGGTACGCGACCAGAAGTAGCCGAACACCACGCCCATCACCACGTTGCCCAAGCCGGCCGCGAACCCCTGATAGAGGTGGTACGAGCCGCGCAGCAGACTGGCGGCTGCCACGGCCGCGGACTGGCTCATCCCGAGTTGTCGCAGGCGGGTGATCACGTACCCCACCACCACGACCTCCTCGGCGAAACCGTTGCCGAACGCGGCCAGCACCAGTACCGGTACTCGCCACCAGGACTCCTGCAGAGCCGCCGGTTCGACTTCGGCATTCAGCCCCATCGCCCGGCCTACGAAGTAGAGCAGCAGCCCCGGGACGCCGATCAGCGCCGCGAGTCCCACTCCGGCCAGCGCATCCGAACGCCACCGCCCCGTGCCCAGTCCGATCCCCGACGGCCGAATGCCCGTGCGCCACAACAGGTACAGCGCCAACAGCCCCCAGGCGATCAGCTGACCGATCGATGCCAGGTTGAGCCCGAGGTTGACCAGGTCATAGCGGGATTGGTCCTGATTGAGCCGAACCCGGTAGGCCGGCAACCCGGAGAGGACGGCGTCGGCCAGGTGCAAAACGGCGACGACCGCGCTGACCCCGAAAGTCACGGCCAACATCACGGCGAGCTCGATCCGCATGGCCCGCCGGTCGACACCGGCCGGATGACTGGCGCTCACCGGTGTCACGGTAGCGGGCCGACCGCCCCCGATACTGTTGTCCGCGTGGCCCGTATCGCCTATCTCGGTCCGGAGGGGACGTTCACCGAATCGGCGTTGATGCGGATGTCGGCGAACGGCGCGATTCCCGGTGGCGGAGAGCCCGTGCTGCTTCCGACCGAGACCACTCCCGCAGCTCTCGAGGCCGTCCGGTCCGGTGACGCGGACTATGCCTGCGTCCCGATCGAGAATTCGATCGAGGGAAGCGTGCTGCCCACACTGGACAGCCTGGCCACCGGGTCACCGCTGCAGATCTACGGTGAACTGACCCTCGATGTGGCGTTCAGCATCGTCGTCCGCCGTGGAACCGAGCCACATCTGATTCACACCCTCGCGGCATTCCCGGTCGCAGCGGCCCAGGTGCGCCGCTGGCTGGCCGAGAATCTGCCGAACGTGGAGGTGTTGCCGGCGAACTCGAACGCCGCCGCCGCCCGCGAGGTCGCCGAGGGCCGGTGCGACGCCGGGGTCAGCACTCCGCTAGCCGCGGTTCGTTACGGCCTGTCCACCCTGGCCGAAGGCGTGGTGGACGAGCCCAACGCCCGGACCCGGTTCGTCCTGGTCGGTCCGCCGGGTGCTCCCCCTGCCCGGACCGGGGCCGACCGCACCTCGGTGGTGTTGCGTATCGACAGCTCCCCCGGCGCGCTGGTCTCGGCCTTGAACGAGTTCGGGATCCGCGACATCGACCTGACCCGGATCGAATCCCGACCGACCCGCACCGAGCTGGGCACCTACGTGTTCTTCCTGGACTGCGTTGGGCACATCGATGACAGCGCGGTCGCCGAGGCGCTCAAGGCGCTGCACCGACGCTGCTCCGACGTGCGCTACCTGGGTTCCTGGCCCACCGGATCGGCGGTGGGGTCGGTGCCCCCGCATCTCGACGCCGCCGACCGATGGCTGGACCGGCTGCGAGACGGTCGGCGATGACGCGACTGACCGGCCGCACGACCGGACGATTGATATTGGTTCGCCATGGGCAGTCGCACAGCAACGTCGCGCGGCGACTCGACACCCGCCCGCCGGGGGCCGCACTGACCGATCTGGGCGCGGAGCAGGCCCGACAGTTCGCCCGGTCCTTGTCCGGTCCACCCGACCTGTTGCTCCATTCGGTCGCCCACCGGGCGGCCCAGACCGCCGCCGAGATCGGGTCCGAATTATCCAGGCCCGCAAATGAAGTCGAGGGTATCCACGAGGTTCAGGCGGGAGACCTGGAGGACCGGGACGACGACGAAGCGATCGCGGCGTTCAACTCGGTGTATCGGCGCTGGCATCGCGGTGACCTGGACGCACCCATACCCGGCGGCGAAACCGGCCGACAGGTGCTGGACCGCTACCTGCCCGTGGTCACCGATCTGCGTCGACGGTTCCTCGACGACACCGACTGGGACGGCGACATCGTCGTCGTCAGCCACGGAGCGGCGATCCGGCTGGTGGCGGCCGTCCTCGCCGGGCTGGACAGCGCCTTTGTGCTCGAGAACCATCTGGCCAACACCGAAGCCGTCACCCTGGCACCACTCACCAGCGACCGATGGAGATGCCTGCAATGGGGGTCGCTGCCCGCGCCGTTCCAGTCCGGACCGGCCACCCGGCCCGACGGCCATCAATCGGACGGCCATCAATCGGACGGGGACCAGCCAGGCGCCGTCGATCCGATGGGCTGACCCGCTCAGACCGCGAGTCGCTCCACGGCTTCCGCGCACTCACAACCGAGCATCTCGCAGCCGAGGCTGAACGAATGCAACACAATCTCGGGATGCGCGCAGTCCGGTTCCGTGCACTCCCAGAAGCCACCGGGATGGCGTATCAGCGTGCCGTGGCAGTGCGGCTGTCCGGCGAGACATTCCCGGCACTCCCGCGGTATCCGACCATCGCCTCCCACAGACCCGTTCCTATCACCACGACGCCGCCAGCCGGTGCCGCGCCGACGGGGATGCGCTCCGCTAGCGTTGACGCTCACCGATGACGACCAGCCCGGACCACGTGACCACCCAGCAGTGCCCGGCCTGCGGGGCAACGGTTCCGGCCGCGCTCTATTGCGGCCGTTGCGGGATGGCGCTGGGATCGAACCCCGGTTTCTGGCATCGGCTACTGCGACCCGATGCGTTCGCCGCGGCCCCGCGGGAACGCATCACCCTGCCACTGGTGACCAGTTCGCTCTTCCCACACCTCGATCAGCGGTCCCGAAACCCGTTCCGGGTCGGAATGCTGCTGCTGGTGGTGAGCTTGGTGCTCTTCTCCGTGGTGCGCTGGCTCGGCCCGCTGGTGACCGTGGCCGGGTTGGGGGTGCCGCTGCTGTTCGTGCTCTACCTGTGGCAGTCACACGTCCTCCGCGACATGCCCGGCCACGTACTGTCCGTCGCGACCCTGCTCGGCGCGGGTCTCGGTATCGGCTGGGTTGTGGTGACCGGCGGCCTGGTTGCCCGGTCGTACGGCATCCCGATGGCGGCGGGCTTCGTGCTGCAACACTTGATCGGCGTCGGGTTGGCCATCTCCGTGGGCGGTGCGCTGTTGATGGTTCTTCCGGCGGTGGTGGTCCGACTGATGCGACCCCCCACGATCTCGGAGTCACTGGACGGCTTCGTGATCGGTGCGCTCGGGGCGCTGTCCTTCACCGCTGCCGCCACCCTCACCAGGTTGGCGCCGCAATTCACCGCCGGCCTGATCGACAACGTCCGCCCCGCCCGGCTCATCCTGGAGGCCGGCCTCTACGGGATCGCCATGCCACTGACCGCGGCGGCGGCCGGTGGCCTGATCGGCATGATGCTGTGGTTCCGTTCGGGCGAGCGTGCCGACCTCCATCCGGAGCGGGTCCATCGGGCCCTGCTGATCTTCACCGGGGTGGTCGTCATGTTGTACACGACGATCTGGGTGGTCGATGCCGCCCGGCTACCGAAGCTTCCGCAACTGCTGCTGCACCTCGGGCTCACCGTCCTGGCGGTGCTGGCCGCCCGGATCGGGATGCAGATGGCGTTGCTGCACGAGGCGCCCGACCCGCCGCGGGACGGGCCGGTGCTGTGCGAGCACTGCGAACGGGTCGTCCCGGACATGCCGTTCTGCCCATCGTGCGGGGTAGCCGGCCGAGCCTCCTCGCGGACTTCCCGCCGGTTGCGCCGGGAGGCCGCCCCAGCTAGCTTGACCGACCCCGAAGACGAGGCGTACGATGGGGAGGTTGCGTCCGGCCCGGACGCAGGTATTTAAGGGGTTCCAACATGTGGTCATCTCGTTTGACGCGGCAGATCGCTCTCGCGACCGGCGCGGCCGCCCTCGTCGGTATGGGCGCGCTCACCGCCTGCAGCAAGGAAGACAAGGAAAAGCCGCAGGAGACCAAGTCCCCGTCCAGCAGTGCCCCGGAGACTCCCGGCAATGCCCCGCAGCCGACGGAGAAGAACGTCAGCCCCGGTGGCGGCAACTCCTTCTCGCCCACCGTGAAGGCGCGTCCCGCGCCGACCGCACTGCCCGGCAACGTCGTCACCGGCGGCTAGGGCGTTAGTCCGACCGTTACGGCCACTGGCCGCCGCAGGGGTCACCGCCACTCTGGTCGCGGTGCTCTTGGTGGCTGCCAGTGCCCGTGACGCACCCGCGGGGTCAGCGGCCGACCGGATCACCGGTCCCTACGCGGCCCTTCTCGACAGTTCCACCGATCTCGGCCCGGCCGGCACCGGCAGCGTCCGGTTGACCGCCGCCCTCCACCCCGGCAGCACACCGGACCACCTGACCCGATGGGCGGCCGGACACGGCCTTTCGGTGCAGTGGCGGTCCGGCGATCCCTGGGCCGTCGTGGTCGGGGCACCGCCCGCGATGGCCGGCGCACTGGACGTCGAGATTCACGACTACCGAGCCCGCCGCGGGACGGTTTTCTACGCCTCCCCCCAGCAGCCCGCCGTTCCCAGCGCCGTGGCCGGCGAGGTCGCCGAGCTGGGGCGCATCCTGAGCTACACCCCGTACCGCGAGGCTCTCCCGCCACCGCCGCGGGAGGTGCCGGACCAGGGGCTGACACCCGAGGCGCTGTCGCGGGCCTACAACGTCACACCGCTGCGCGATGCCGGATACACGGGTAAGGGCGAGACGGTGGTGGTATTCGCCTTCGACGGATTCGACCAGGCCGACCTCGACCTGTTCGCGGAGACCTTCAACCTGCCCCCGCTCACTCCGGAAGTCGTCGGCGGCCAGCCGCCGGAGCGGCGGGGCGAGGCGACGATGGACCTGCAGGCCATCCACGCGGTCGCCCCCGACGCACGGAAGGTGCTGGTCAACGCCCGGCCGACGGTCGACGGCGCGGGTTCCTACGAGAAGATCGCCGCGCTCATGGAGGATGTCGACCGGCGCTATCCGGGGGCGGTGTGGAGCTTCTCCATCGGCTGGGGCTGCGACAAACTGATCACCGCCGCCGACCTGGTGCCGGTGCGTACCGCACTGACCCGCGCCCAGAAGAACGGAACCAGTGCCTTCGACGCCGGCGGGGACCTGGCCGGCCTGGAGTGCAAGGGCGGTAACGAGTGGTCCTCACCACCGCACTCGGACAACATCGGTCTGGACGCGGTGGCCTCCATCCCGGAGATGACTAATGTCGGCGGCACCACGCTGTCGACCGACAGCTCCGGCGGATGGCTCTCCGAACAGGCCTGGTTCGACGCGCCGCTATCCCAGGGCACCGCCGGCGGGGCGTCGGCGCTGTACACCCGCCCCCCATGGCAGCAGGATCTCGCCGGGACGACCGACGAGGACAGCCGGTTGGCCCCCGACGTCTCCGCGGTCGCCGATCCCTTCACCGGCGTCCGGATCGTGTTCGGTCAGCAGGAGATCGTCGGCGGCGGGACGTCACTGGCGGCACCGCTGTGGGCGGGTTTCACCGCGGTGATGAACCAGTACCTGATCGAACGCGACGGTCAGCGCCTGGGCAACCTCAACCCCCTGCTCTATCGGGTCGCCCGAGGCGCGGGGCTGCCCGGTTTCCACGATGTGGTCCTCGGGGGCAATGCGGTGGCCGACGCCGGGCCGGGATACGACCTCGCCACCGGCCTCGGCACCCCGGACGTCGACAACCTCGCGCGCAACCTCTTGATTGTTCAGAAGCTGCAACCGTGACAAACCCCCCGCACGCGGTGCCGACCATGGAGTGCCCGCGGTGTCGGGTGCCGGTTCCCGCCGGGAGATTCTGCGGGCTCTGCGGCTGCCAGGACGGCCACCCGAGAATGTTGCGTCCCGGGGCGTTCGGCGCCGAGCCCAGCGAACACGTGCTGCGACCGTTCGTCGTCAGTTCGCTCTTTCCGCACCTGCCGAACCGGTCCCGGACGCCGTTCCGGATAACCCTCGCCGTTGCCGCGGCGGGGCTGCTGCTGGCGATGGTCCTGAGACTGCCCGCGCTCGGAATTCCGTTGTCCGCGCTGAGCGTTCCGTTACTGTTCCTCCTCTATCTGCGCGCATCCGCCGCGGATCGGGACTACCGGCCGGGCTCGCTGATCTTCGCCGGCACGGCGGGCGCAGCCCTCGGCGCAGCCTGGGTACTCCTCAGCGGCCAGTTGGTCGCGCGCACCTACGGGGTCCCGGTTTCCGTCGGCCTGGCGATGCATCAGGTGTTCCGCGAGGGCTTCCTCATTCCAGCCGTAGGTATCGCGTTCATGGTCATGCCCGCCGTGGCGGTGCGTCTGAATCGGCCTGCGAGCCGTGACTCATTGGACGGCTTCGTCATCGGCGCGCTCTCCGGTTTGACCTTCAGTGCCGCCGCGACGCTGGTCCGGTTGGCGCCACAGGTGACAGCCGGCGTCATTGCACACACCCGCCCGATTCAGAGCCTGGTGGTCGAGATCCTGCTATGCGCGGTGATCATTCCCGTCACCGCAGCGGCGGCGGGGGGAATGGTCGGCATCGCGCTGTGGTTCCGCCCTCATGGTGGCGGCGCGGGCCACTACGGCCGGATACGCCCGATGCTCATACTCATCGCCCTCGCGGCCCTGTTCACCCACTCAACCTCCGCCGCTGTCGACATCGCGAACCTGCCGACGTTCGTCATGCTGACCGCCCACCTCGCCGGCGCGGTCGTGATCCTGCTGCTGTTGCGGGTATCCATCCAGTTGGCCCTGCTGCACGAGGCCGCCGACCCGATCGCCGAAGACCAGCCAATGCTGTGTGTGCGATGCGAGATGGTGGTGCCCGATATGGCGTTCTGCCCCTCGTGCGGCGCGGCCACCAAGGCCGCATCGCAGCAATCCCGCAGCGAGCGCCGTGGGTCGCAGCGCCCCGTGCCAACTACTGCCGGTAGCGGTGTGTCCGAGGCGGACGACGGCACGCCCGAACACCTCTACCCCGGCTATGCGCTCCCCACCCGGAACTACGCGGCACCGGCCGTGCGCCGGCCCCGGCTGGCCTGGCTGCTCAGCCGTTGGGGAACCGTAATCATGGTGGCCACCGTGGCACTCGCCGGCGTTGCCATCGTCCTGAGCCCGAAGATCGTCCACTACATGTGTCCCCCGGAGTGCGGAAAGCCACCGACCGGCACCCCGGTGATGGCGCTGCCCCGGTACACCTCGCCGGACGGTGCGTTCTCGGTGTCCTACCCGGCCCCCGGTTCGGCCTACACCGTGGAGACCAGCGGTTCCGGTGTCACGGCGACGTACACCGGCGGGGACGGCGGGGTCATGCAGTTGTTCGGCGAACCGGCCAACGGACGCCCGCCGCGGGACATCATCCGGGCGGTCGTCGCCCGGACCTATCCGGACGCGAAGGTCGCCTACGAGATCCCCAACGCGATGGTGGGGTACCAGCCGGGCTACGGGGAGGTCGCCGATGTGTGGCCGCAGAGTTCGACGGCCAGCTACCGCCGCATCCGGATCCTGGTGCTGGCGGCGGTCAAGAACGACCTGGCCCTGGTTGCCTTCGCCACCGGCCCATATCACGTGTTCGGCCCCGACTTCGGTCCCGGACCGCCCTCCGGCGCCAACCTGGAAATCGCCCTCGACATGGGCAAGTACGTCAACAGTTTCCGCTGGAGCGGCGATCCGGCCCGGTGATCGGATCCGCCGGGCAGACGGTGTCAGCCCCAGCGTCAGCCCCAGCCGAGTTCGTGCAGTCGGTCGTCGTCGATCCCGAAGTGGTGGGCCAGCTCGTGGATGACGGTGACGGCCACCTCCTCGACGACCTCGTCCTCGGACTCGCAGATCTCGAGCAACGATTCCCGGTAGATGGTGATGTGGTCCGGGAGGACTCCGGCGTAGGTCGAATCGCGCTCGGTGAGCGCGGTGCCCTCATACAGCCCCAGCAGTTCGGGGTCCTCGGGATGCCGGTCCTCGACAAAGAACACCACATTCTTGGCGGCGGCCGCGAGTTCGGACGGGATCAGGTCCAGAGCGTCGGACACCAGCTCCTCGAAGCGTTCCGGACCCATCCGAACGGCCACTAGCCGGGCGCCTGCGGAGCGAACGACATCGGCGGCAACGGCAGGCCCAGCCGCTCCTCGGGGATGTCCGGCGGCGGGATCGGCGGCTGCCCGTTGATCAGCAGCGGACCCTTGGCACTGTTGATCAGGGTGGCCCAGCCGCCGTTGCCCAGAGTGGCACCGATGCTGCAGCCCACCTGCCGGCTTCCCGCGGTCCAGCTCGGCAGCGACACCGTGCTGTAGATCAGCGTGAGCGTGGTGTCGCGCAGCTCAACCGGCGCGAGATAGGCCTCGGTCAGACGGTTGCACGCTTCCTTGATGAAGGCATCCTGATCGGGCTCGGAGGGCAATCCCCCCGGGAACTTTTCGGCGAGGTTCACCGCACCGGTGACCTCCATGGCATGGGGAATCGAGCAGTCGACGGGCACATCGGTGGGTTGGTTGGTTGCCGGGTCGATACCCAGGCAGGTCCCGGGCGGCCACACCTTGGATTGGTCGAGGTCGACGATCTTGCCTTTGAACACCACCTGCTGGTTACCCGCTCCGGGCAGTTGCAGACCGCACAGCATCCGGCGTTCCCCGGACTGCTTCCACGCGGTGTCTCCGGCCCACAGCAGGCTGATGCTGAACCTGCTGTTGGGGTCATAGCGGTCGGCGAGGTAACGCTCGACGGCCGGTTCGCACTGTTCCAGGCTGATCTGCTGGATACGGGTCGGCGACGGCGGGGCGGCGTCGGGCCCGTACTCGCTTCCCGGGTACGCCCGCAGGTCGATGGCCTCGGCGACCTCGAATCGGTGATCCGCGGTGCAGTCGACGATCTGGGCGGCGTCCGGGGCGTTGTCAGGCCAGTTCAGGCAGTCGCCGGGCTTGGCGTCGGCGAAGGTCTGGTTGGCCGCCAGTCCGGGAAGTTCCGGACCGGCCAGGTCGCCCAACGGGGTCTTCATGCCAATCGGAAGCGCGATGGCGACCCCGGCGATCAGCAGACCACCCAGTGCGGTGAGCAGCAGGGCGCGCCGGGCTGAGGAGGCATGCACGACGCGGGGGTCTTTCGTGCCCCCGGCACCCGAATCCTCAGTGCCCCCGGCACCCGAATCCTCAGTGCCCCCGGCACCCGAATCCTCAGCGCCCCCGGCACCCGGACCCGCCGTGTCGCCGCCGGTGACGGCCTCTTCGGCGACCTCTTCAGCGTCGTCGGCGTCGGCCTCGGCGTCCTCGCTCGTTACGGCTGCCGGGCTGGACTCGGCGTTTTCTGGCCGATCGTCCGGCATCCCCGGGTCAGCAGGTTCGCCACCCGGGCGTTCGGACACCTCCGCCATCACCAAACCTCCAGCACGGCCCCCATTGTGGCAGGACGGCTCAGCGGTGTGACAAGTGCCGTGGACGCACCGTTACGGGGTTGTGCTGTCGGTGTCGCGGGCCCGGCCGCTTGGGGGAAGCCGGACCTGCCGAATTAGGGTGTACTGCGTGATCGACCTGAAACTGGTGCGCGAGAATCCCGACGCGGTACGCCGGTCTCAGCTCAGCCGGGGCGAGGATCCCTCCCTGGTGGACGTCCTGCTGGCAGCCGACACCGCCCGCCGGGCCGCGATCGCCGCGGCGGACACCCTGCGGGCCGAGCAGAAGGCCGCCAGTAAGAAGGTGGGATCGGCCGCCCCCGACCAGCGTCCCGCACTGCTCGAGGAGGCCAAGCACCTCGCCGCCCAGGTCAAGCAGGCCGAGGCCCGTCAGGCCGAGGCGGAGTCCGCCTTCGCAACGGCCCACACCGCGATCCCGAACGTCATCATCGACGGCGTGCCCGCAGGCGGCGAGGACGATTACGTCGTCCTCGAGGTGGTGGGCGAGCCGCCGGTGATCGACCAGCCCAGGGACCATGTCGAGATCGGCGAGGCGCTCGGATTGATCGACACCGAACGCGGGGCAAAGGTGTCCGGGGCGCGGTTCTACTTCCTCACCGGCAACGGCGCGTTGCTGCAGTTGGGGCTGCTACAGCTTGCGGTGCACATGGCGGTTCGCAACGGATTCACCGTCATGATCCCGCCGGTGCTGGTGCGCCCGGAGGTGATGGCCGGAACCGGGTTCCTCGGGGCGCATGCCGACGAGGTCTACCGGGTCGAATCCGAGGACCTGTTCCTGGTCGGCACCTCGGAGGTCCCGCTGGCCGGGTACCACGCCGACGAGATTCTGGACCTGTCGGCGGGCCCGCTGCGGTACGCCGGCTGGTCGTCGTGTTTCCGCAGGGAAGCGGGCAGTTACGGCAAGGACACCCGGGGCATCATCCGGGTCCATCAGTTCGACAAGGTCGAGGCGTTCGTCTACTGCCGTCCCGAAGACGCCGAGGACGAGCACCGTCGGCTATTGGGCTGGCAGCGGCAGATGCTCGCGTCGATCGAGGTGCCCTACCGGGTCATCGACGTGGCGGCCGGCGATCTCGGCGCCTCGGCGGCCCGGAAGTTCGACTGCGAGGCGTGGGTGCCCACCCAGCAGGCCTACCGGGAGCTGACCTCGACGTCGAACTGCACGACCTTCCAGGCACGCCGGCTGTCCACCCGCTACCGCGACGAACACGGCCGCCCGCAGATCGCGGCGACCCTCAACGGCACCCTCGCCACCACGCGGTGGCTGGTGGCGATCCTGGAGAACCACCAGCAACCGGACGGCTCCGTGCGCGTGCCCGCCGCACTGGTGCCCTATGTCGGGACGGAGGTGCTGACACCGTGATCGAACTGGACCTTGAAGAGATGCACGGGTGGTTCGGCTTCGGGGTGGCGGGCAACTTCGCCGGTCATCTCGAACAAGCCGGGGAGGCAGCCGATTTCGTCACCGTCGCCAGCGAGGGCGACGCACCGAAGGGGATCTTCCCCTGGTACATCCCCGGGGCCGGGGGTCTCCTCGGCGAATTCCCGCTGTCCCACGACGCGCTGATCGTTCCGCCCGCCAACGAGGACGGCGGGCCGCTCAACCTGCAGATCGAGCCCGAGGTCGGACTCGCCTGCGAGGTGGTGTGGAACGGGGACACCGTCGTGACGCTGCGCCCATTCGCGTTGGGCGCGTTCAACGACTGCTCGATCCGCCGCCCGGGAGCGCGCAAGATCAGCGATAAGAAGAACTGGGGTCCGGCCTCCAAAGGTGTTGCGCACCGGTTCTTCGAGGCTCACGACCTCACGCCGGACGGCCCGACGGCGAGTCTGCGACTGCTGTGCCACCTGCGCACCGCCGATGGTGTGCACCATGAGTACGGGGTGGACAGCCCGCTGCTGGGGTACTCCTACTACGGCGAGGTGCTGCTCGACTGGATCGTGGAGCGACTCGCCAACCAGAAGGGTTCCCCGGACACCCCACTGGAAGACGTCGGCGCCCAGATGGTGGCCAGTGGGCACCCTGATCACGTTCTGATCGGGATCGGCGCCACCCGCTACACCGAATACGGCGGGTCGACGTATCTGCAGCCCGGGGACGAGGCCATCGTCCGGGTCTACGACACCGCCGGAGGGGACTTCTCCGAACTCCGTCAGCTGGTGTGGGAGCCCTAGGCACCCGCCGGTGAGGTCCGGGGCGGGGGCGGGCGGCGACAGCCGTCGGCCCCATATTCTCCGGCTGACGCTGTTCGTCGGCGTCCTGCTCACCCTGTTCTATCTGGTCGCCATTCGGCGGGTCATCGACGTCGAGTCGGTCCGCGCCGCGGTGGCGAGCAGTGGTGCGCTCGCACCGCTGCTGTACATTCCGATCTCGGCCGTCCTGGCGGCCGTCTTCGTCCCCGGGCCGCTGCTGGCGGCGGGCAGCGGGTTGCTGTTCGGCCCGCTGTTGGGAACCGCCGTCACCCTGGCCTCGACGGCGACCACGGCGGTCATCACCGCGCTGATCGGCAGGCGCGCCGGCCGGGACAGCGCGTACACGCTGATCGGTGCGCAGCGGTCGCAGCGAATCGAATCCCAGGTCCAGCGCCACGGGCTGTGGGCGGTGGTCGGGCAACGGTTCGTCCCCGGGATCTCCGACGCCCTGGCGTCCTACTGCTTCGGCGCGTTCGGAGTTCCGTTGTGGCAGATGGCCGTCGGCGCCCTCATCGGATCGGCGCCGCGGGCATTCGTCTACACCGCACTCGGTGCTTCGATCTCCGATCTGAACTCATCGCTGGCCTACGCGGCGGTCGCCGTCTGGTGTGTCACCGCCGTCATCGGCGCCTTCGCCGCGCACCGCGGGTATCGCGGCTGGCGGAACACCCGGCAGTGATTACCAGCGGCGCTAGCCGTCCAGCAACTCGGCGAGCATCGTCACGAAACTGTCCGGATCCGCAGGGGTGAAAGCCGGACTGGGCCAGGTTCCGGGCACGTCGAGGGTCACCAGGGTGGATTTGAGCGGACGGCGGACATCCAGGGGCAACCACCGCCGCAGATCTGAGGTGCCCCAGATCCGGAATCGTTGCGCCAGCACCCCCAGAGGCTGGGTGCGGTAGCCCTTGATCGCCCGCAACGGGATGACTTTGGCTGTCCCCGAAGGGAAGTGGTAGCGCCGCAGGGTAAGGGCGTGGCGGTCCAGTTGGACCAGTCCGTCGTCGTAGTACTGCCGCGGCGGTTGCGTCACGGTTTCGAGCAGCGCAGTTCGTGGCCCTTGTGGGTCAGACAACGTCCGGTTTCGAGATCCCACTGCCAACCATGCAGGTTGCACGTCAGTGTGCTGCCCTCCACCACACCGAACTTCGACAGGTCGGCCTTGAGGTGCGGACACCGACGCTGAACCTCCCAGCCGTCCAGTTCGATGCTCGAGGTGTCATCGTGGGCCTCCGCGAACCACCCGTCCGCATAGGCGATGCGCTCATCGGTCAGGCATTTGAAGAACGTGTAGAGGTACTCGTTGTAGCCTCCGACCCGCCATGCCCTGAACCGGGTCGAGAGGAAGATCGTGTTGACCCAGTCCGGTTCGTCGTCGCGGAGCACGGTCCGCACCAACTCGGGGGCGATCTCGAACCCGTAACGGAACTTCTCGTCCGGAACCGGTTCGCGCACAGTGCGTTTCGGGAAGTCCACGACCACGGTCTCCGGTCCCATCTTCAATTCGACCGGGTATCCGATTCCGTCGCAGATCTGGTCGCTCTGCAGCATGATCGGCTCGAACTTCGCCTTGAGACCCGCCAGCAGGGGTTCCCCCTCGGCCGGCGCCCACCCGGCCTTCTCGGCAGCCAGCACCGGCGCCATCCGTTCGGCGTAGGCGCTGATGTAGTCCGCCTTGCCGGTGGTGAAGATCGCCTCCACCTCGTCGTCCGGCAGTGGGTGGGTGAGCGAGATGAGTTGGGAACCGGCGAAATCCGCGACCGAGCCGGGGATCATCAGCAGCCCGCCGTGATGGCCGTGCATCCGCATCTGCTCCAGGAACACCATCTGGTCGGGGAAGATGTTCGCCGGATCGGCACAGTCGTCGTTGAGGAAACGCAGTTCCGGATCGAGGAAGCAGGGCGGACCGGCCGACGGGATCACCCAGGTGGCGCCGACATCGGCCATGTACTGCCGGCACCGGTCCATGCCGCGCTGCCGCTTCTGCGTGGCGAACGCCTCCTTGGCCCGCTCCGGCATGTCGTAGACCATCGGATACCAGATCGCGCCGGAGTACTGCGGCATGTGCACGTCGATGTGACCGAACTCGGTGAGCATGTCCAGGCTCAGCGGACGCGAGTCGTTCATGTTGAACACGGTGGTGGTGCCGTCGGATACGACGATGCCCGAGTCCCCGATCGGGCCGTCGGCGGGCGCCCGCAGCGCGATGATCATCACGTCGAGATCGCCCTTGGGGCCGCTCAGGCGGTGCTTGACCGAATCCTCGGTCTCGAAGAAACGGTGGAAGCCGATCTTCTCGAGTTCACGCTTGAGGTCCGGCACCGGAAAGTCCGGCAGCAGGACGACGGCATCCTTGCTGACATGCTCGCTCAGCAGCTTCGGATCGAAGTGGTCCTTGTGCAGATGCGAGATATAGAGGTAGTCGCAGTCGCCCAGCGCGTCCCAGTCCAGGCCGCTGTTATCGGGGAAGACGAACCACGAGCCGAAATACGCCGGATTGATCCAGGGATCGCACAGAATGCTCCCCGCGCGGGTGTCGATCCGGAATCCGGCGTGGCCGATGCTGGTGACCTGCACGAATACCCCTCCATTAGTGGACGCATGCGGCCCTGAGCTTAGCCGCCCCCCGGTAGGCTGACCGGTGTGGAGCCGGCATACAGGACAGTCATCGCAGGGGTTCGTCTTCTCTGGCGCGTCCAGGGCCTCGACATCACCCTGACCGGCACGGAGCACCTGCCGTCCACCGGCGGCGCGGTGGTGGCGATCAACCACACCGGCTATCTCGATTTCACCTTCGCCGGTCTGCCCTTCTACCTGCACAAGCCGCGGCGTCTGATCCGGTACATGGCCAAGCAGGAGGTGTTCGACCACAAGGTCACCGGGCCGGTGATGCGCAAACTGCGCCACATCCCGGTGGACCGCTCCAGCGGGGCCGCCTCCTATGACGCGGCGGTGCGGGCACTGAAGTCCGGCGAGCTGGTGGCGGTCTACCCCGAGGCCACCATCAGCCGCAGTTTCGAACTGAAGGAGTTCAAGTCCGGCGCCGCCCGGATGGCCATCGAGGCTGACGTGCCGATCCTCCCGCACATCGTGTGGGGAGCCCAGCGCATCTGGACCAAGGACCATCCGAAGAAGATGTGGCGGCCCAAGGTTCCGATCGCGGTGGCCGTCGGCGAACCGATACCGCCCACGTTGCCGCCCACCGAGTTGACGGCCCTGCTCCGATCCCGGATGCAGCACCTGCTCGAGCAGGTCCAGGACGCCTACGGCCCGTACCCGCCGGGCGAGTTCTGGGTGCCGCACCGGCTCGGCGGCGGTGCCCCGACTCTGGCCGAGGCGGCGGAACTGGAAGCCGCGGAACTGGCCGAACGGGCCGAGCGTCGGCGACAGCGCGACGGCGGTACCGCGGAGTAACGTGGCATGCTGCCAGCCTTGATCGCCACCGACGTCGATGGGACCCTGCTCAACACCCAGGAGCGCATCACCCCCCGGACTCGTGACGCCATCCGCGCGGCGGTCGCCGCCGGGGCGATGTTCGTGCTGGCCACTGGTCGGCCACCGCGGTGGATTCCGCCGGTCGTCGAGGAACTCGGCTTCGCCCCGATGGCGGTGTGCGCCAACGGGGCGGTGGTCTACGACGCCGCCGCCGACCGCGTCGTCTCCGCCCAGACGCTGCCGGTCGACGTGCTCACCGAACTTGCCGAGATCGCGGTGCGCGTGGTCCCGGGTGCCGGTTTGGCGGCCGAGCGGATCGGCCGTACCGCCCACGACTCGGCCACCCCACAGTTCGTCAGCGCACCCGGTTACGAGCATGCCTGGCTCAACCCCGACAACACCGAGGTGTCCTATCAGGACCTCTTGAGCGCGCCCGCAGTCAAACTGCTGGTGCGCAAACTCGGCATGTCCAGCGCTGAACTGGCCGCGGCCCTGACCAAACACGTCGGTCTCCTCGGTGACATCACCTACTCCACCAACGACGGACTCGTCGAGATCAGCCCGGTCGGGATCACCAAGGCGCTCGGAGTCGAGGAGGTCGCCCGGCCGTTGGAGATCTGCGCCGAGGACGCGGTGGCCTTCGGCGATATGCCCAATGACGTGCCGATGCTGCGCTGGGCCGGTCACGGTGTCGCGATGGGCAACGCGCACCCGGAGGCCATCGCGGCCGCCAATGAAATCACCACCGCCAACGACGACGACGGGCTGGCGCGGGTGCTGGAACGCTGGTGGCTCTGAGAGCCCCGACGACGTCCTCGTCCGGGTCGCTCAGCCCGGCGGGTCCTCAGGTCCGCGGCCGCAGACGCAGGCCTTCCCCGATCCAGCCGACGGCGCCCTCGCCGTCACGGACGAACGGGAGTCGCATTCCCCCGGCCGCCGCACTGTCGGGCGCGAGGAAGGTGACGGGCGTCGGCCCGGGTGCCGGCGGCGGGGACAGCGCAGGCTGCCACGAGCCGGGCGGCGGGGTCAGCTCGGCGGTCGATTCCAGGCCGGACCCGCTGACGCGCAGTGTGGTGACCTTCCCCGGGTCGGCGTAGCTTCCCGCGTAAGCACTGAACTCACCGCGTGGAACGGTGAAATCCGGCGCATCTGCCGGGGCGAGGAGCGCCCGCACCAAACCCACCTTCCCGGCGAGTGCGCTGAGGCCTGGATAGCGGCCCAGAGCGGCATCCAGCGCGGCGAGTCCGGCCTCGGCGCCGGACTGGCCGTTGAGGAGCAGGACGACGGCGAACCGCCGCTCCGGGATCGCCACCAGCACCGCATGCTGACCCGGGGTGTCGCCGTCGTGGAGTATGACCCGGACTCCGTCGACGTCCTGAACGAACCAGTTCCGGCCCATCTTCAGGTCGAGACCGGGAACGTCGACGACCGGATCCTGCATCGCGCGCAGGCTGGTCGGGCGCAGGAACGGTGGCTGGCCCGCGGGCTGTTCACCGAGATGCAGTCGCACGAAGCGCAGCACCTCCCGGGTGGTCGACCAGATTCCACCCGCCGGATCCACGCACCGGGGAAGCCACACCGGAGTCGCCACCGCGACCGCGTCGCGACCGTTGACCGGCATGGCGATATGCCCGTCGGCGTACGGCCGCCTCAGCACCGTCCCGCGATCGAGCACCGTCCCGCCCAGACCCAACGGTCCGAGCACCAGCCGCTGAAGCGCGTCGTTGTAGTCGGTGTTGGCGATGGTCTCGATCAGCCGGCCCAGGACCATGCATCCGGAGTTGTTGTAGGAGAAGAACTTTCCACATTCGAACAGCTGCGGAGCCTCAGGAAGTCGGGTGTCGACATAACGACCCAGCGCGTCGGGGTCATCCCCGGTGTCGACGATGTCGTCGCCGTACCACCCCGCGGTGTGCGAGAGCAGGTTGTTCACGGTCACCCGTGCGGCGGTCTGTTCGTCGCGCAGACGCAGACCCCGCAAGTAACGCCGGACCAGACCCTCGGGGCTGAGTGTGCCCTGCTCGACCAGTCGCCAGATCGCCGTGGAGGTGTAGATCTTGGTGATCGAGCCGATCTGGAACAACGTGTCGGGGGTAACCGGACGCAGCGACGACAGACTGGCGACGCCGAAGGTGGCGTGCTCCTCGCGCCTGCCGGACAGAATCCCCAGCGCAGCGCCGGGAATCCGGTGTCGGCGCATGGCGTCGACGAGCGCATCAGCAACAGCCCGAAACTCCGGCGAGGCATCCCTCGCCACCCTGACCGGCAGCGGGAAGGCCGGAGGTATCGCGGTCGGGGGTGCCGCGGTCGGCGCCGGTGTGTCTCGATCCCGACCGCAGGCGGCGAGCGCCGCGGCCGCCCCACCCGCCGTGACGGCCAGCAGCGCCGTCCGGCGGCTGACCGGATGGCGGGCGGGTGTCACGAGTTCGTCTGGATGGGGCTGAAGCGTTCCAGTTGCGGGGGCGGGCCCTCGGCGGGCGGCGGCGGCAGCACCAGACTCACACCGTCGATGACCCGGATCACGTTGCGGGTCTGACGGTCGAAGTTCAACGTGCCGTGCTGGAAGTTCTGCACGATCCACAGGGGTTCGGCGATCTCGCCACTGGTCGGCAGGCCGAGGGCCCCGCGTTCGTATCCCAGCGACGCCCAGGCCTGGTAGATCGCCCCGGTAAGCGGCTGCGCGCCGGTCTCCGGCGACCAGTACATCGCGCCACGCTCGAAGGTGGCGTACCGGGTCGATCCGGCTCCGGCGGCCTCCGGCGATGTGGGCATCCCCAGCGGCCCGTTCTGCCCGCCGTCGGATTCCCACCGGGCCAGGATCGCACCGCCGCCCAGGGTTTCCAGAACGTCGGGCGGCAGGCCGAATCCCGCTGCGATGGTGCGTATCTCATCGAGGACGGCATAGCCCGCCGCACCCGGGCACTCGGTGTTGCCCACATCGCGGTGGGCGAAGATCTCAGGCAACTCCGGAGCGGCGCCCGCCGGGTACACGGTGTGGGCCCCGCCGGCGGACTTCAGCTTGATGGTCCCCAACGGGTCGATCCGGTCCAGACTGAGCCGCCAGCCGAGCAGACGTCCGACGGTGCGCACCATCACGTCCGGCGGCCGTTCCTCCTCGAAGTCACCGATCAGCGAGACACCCCAGACGTCCCGGTTGAATCCGCCGGTGTGGGAACCGACGACATCTTTGGTGATCCCGCCGGCGCGGCCCTCGAACACCTGGCCGTACTTGTCCACCAGGGCGTTGTAGGCGATGTCGCACCACCCGAGAGTCATGGTGTGATACGCGTAGATCGACCGGAGGATGGCCGCGGAGTCCTCGGGGGCGTAGTCGTTGCCGGTCGCCGTGTGGTGGAGAACAGCAGCCCGCACCCCGTCGCCGTACGCCGGTCCACCGCAGCGGTTTCCGGTCCCGGCGCCCCACTGTGCCCTGCTGATGATGTTCGGCGGCTGGCCCGGCGCCAGGTTGGCCGTCGGCGGAGTCCATTGCCGGTCCGCCGGAGTCTGCGGCGGCGAGATCAGCACCGCCGACATGGTCTGGGTGAGCGGTTCGGTGACGTTGGCCGGGATGTAGCCCAGATCCCGGCCGGCATCCAGACCGTTCTGCGGCGGGGCACTGGTGATCGGGGCATCCTTGGGGCGATTGACCGCGATCTGAACCGCGGTGGTCGGCCCGACGTAGACCGGATCGGTCCCGTGGGTGCCGTGACCCTCGACGTCCTCGGCCCCCAGTTCGAAACGCTCGGCGTCATACCAGGGCCCCCACGATCCGTCCGGCCGTTGGGCCCGCACCCGCGCGGAGGTGCCCCGCAGATCGCTTCCGGTCAGCGCCACCATCGAGAAGGACTCGTCCTGACGGATCTCCCGCACGGTTTCACCGCCACCGACACCCGCGAGAGGCTGCTGGGTCAGGACGGTGTCCTCAGCATTCGGGGCGGCCGTCGGGGAGTCGTGCCAGCCCGCACCGGGTGGTCCGCTCACCGCCAACGGCACCACCACGAGAGTCGCCGCGATGGCGGTGAAGAGGATCGTCGGCGCTGGACGACGGGCAGGCACATCGCGATGTTACGTATGCGTCGCCTGTTACTGACGTTGCGACACGGGCATGTGGGGGCAGTGTGACATCTGATTCTTCAGTGGCCGCGTCTGCACCGGCGCGGAGTAGGCAACGGCACCGCAGGGGCTGCCCGGAGACTCCCGGTCGGTCTTTCCGATACGGGGCCCGGGCTGGCCGGCCTGCGGTGCCGTTTCGCTACAAGTCTTCTCCCCGTCCACTTTCTCCGTCGGATGTTCCAGGCGGGGTGCCGCCGCTCAGCTGACCGCCTCGACCGCCGTGCCCGCCGCCTCGACCGCGGGGGCGGCCGCTGCCGGTGCGGCGGCCGCAGCGGCCCCGGCGTTCTGAATCGCCTGGGTGATGCCCGGCACCACGATCCCCTTCAGCAGATCAATCGCCTGGCCCACGCCCAGTTGGTTGGCCGCGCTGGTCAGGTCACTGATGATGCCGCCGCTGCCGGCAGCGCTCGCGGGGGCCAGTGGCACGCCCAGCGAGGGATCGCCCAGGATCGGATACGTTCCCGGCGGTGGCGTGAGCGGGGCGGTGATCGGCTGCTCGATCGGCAGGCCGATCCCTGTCGAGGGAGCGGTCAGCGACGGGGTCGTGCCCAACTGCGGGGTGGTCAGCCCGGTGTCGGTGAGCGGTGCGGTCAGACCCGGATCGGTCAGTGACGGCGTAGATGCCGCCGGCGACGGCGCCGTGAGGCCCGGGCTGGTGAGACCGGGGCTGGTGAGGTCCGGTGTGGTCAGACTCGGCGTGGTGAGACTCGGCGTGGTGAGACTCGGCGTGGTGAGACTCGGCGTGGTCAAGCCCGGCGTCGTCAAACTCGGCGTGGTGAGACTCGGCGTCGTCAAGCCCGGCGTGGTGAGACTCGGCGTCGTCAAGCCCGGCGTCGTCAAACTCGGCGTGGTGAGACTCGGTGTCGTCAAACCGGGTGTTGTCAGACTCGGCGTGGTCAGTCCCGGGGCCGTCAGGCCGGGAGACGTCAGGCTGGGAGTCGTCAGTGCCGGCCCGGTCTGAACGGGCTGCGCGCCGGCGGGGCTCAACCCGGTGGGCAGCGGCGGCAGGTTGATCCCGAACTGAGACAGCCCGGCCTGCAACGCCGACATGATCTCGTTCGGCAGGTCGGTGACCACCGCGGCCCGGGTGAACTCACGGTGCTCGGGGGTCTTGCCGGAGGTGAGCTCCATGACAGCGACCGCCGCGAAGGGCGTTGCGACAGCGAGCGCGCCGACGGCGCTGATGGCTGTCGAGATCTGGCGTCGACGTCGGTTCGGCACGGAAATCTCCTCAATCTGCGGTACTGCAGGCTCACCTGTTGAGCCTCTGCGTCGGCGTCGAGACCGATTGGAACGGCCTCGGAGCTGACGAAAATGATGTTAGGACTGAGACTGCTGAGACTGGAGTGACGATGCGTAATCGTGAGGCAATCGCGACATTGCGGCGCTGCCGCCGGGCCCGCCGCCCGCCGCGATTTCCCCCGGCCACCGGCCTCTGGATGCGGTTGGCACCGTTGACGTCAGATAACCTAAGCGCCGATGAGCGCCTCCGATTCTCCCGGTGAGTTCGACCTTCTGGTCGTCGGGTCCGGCTTCTTCGGCCTGACGGTCGCCGAGCGGGCGGCAACGCAGCTGGGCCGGCGCGTGCTGGTCGTCGAGCAGCGATCCCACCTCGGCGGCAATGCCTACTCCGAGTTGGAGCCCGCCACCGGCATCGAGATCCACCGTTACGGGGCGCATCTGTTCCACACCTCCAACGCCCGGGTATGGGACTACGTCCGTCAGTTCACCGATTTCACCGACTACCAGCACCGGGTGTTCGCCATGCACGGCGGGCAGGCGTACCAGTTCCCGATGGGCCTGGGCCTGGTGTGCCAATTCTTCGGCCGGTACTTCAGTCCGTCCGAGGCCCGGGCGCTGATCGCCGAACAGGCCGCCGAGATCCCCTCCTCCGACGTGCACAACCTGGAGGAGAAGGCGATCTCCCTGATCGGACGGCCGCTCTACGAGGCGTTCGTCAAGGGTTACACCGCCAAGCAGTGGCAGACCGACCCGCGGGATCTGCCCGCGTCCACCATCAACCGCCTGCCGGTGCGTTACACCTTCGACAATCGCTATTTCAACGACACCTGGGAAGGCCTGCCGGTCGACGGGTACACCGCGTGGCTCGAGCGGATGGCCGCCGACGACCGGATCGAGGTGCGGTTGAACACCGACTGGTTCGACGTGCGTGACGAACTGCGCCGCAGAAGCCCGTCGGCCCCGGTCGTCTACACCGGCCCCCTCGACCGCTACTTCGACTACGTCGAGGGCCGGTTGGGCTGGCGCACTTTGGATTTCGAGATGGAGGTGCTCGCCTGCGGTGACTTCCAGGGCACGCCGGTGATGAACTACAACGACACCGACGTTCCCTACACCCGCATCCACGAGTTCCGGCACTTCCATCCCGAGCGGAACTACCCCGATGACAAGACGGTCATCGTGCGGGAGTACTCGCGGTTCGCCGAGGCAGACGACGAGCCCTACTACCCGATCAACACCGAGTCCGACCGCACCATCCTGGCCGCCTACCGAAACCGAGCCAAGGCCGAGACGGCGCACTCCGGGGTGCTGTTCGGCGGCCGGTTGGGCACCTACCAGTACCTCGACATGCACATGGCCATCGCCAGCGCCCTGAGCATGTACGACAACATTTTGGCTCCCCATCTGCGCGACGGCGCTCCGCTGGCGGCAGACGGACCCGACGCCCACGAAAGCTGCAGCCGATGAGTGACATCCCCTCGGGTCCGATCCCGGCCGGTCAGTCCCGGGCGGTAAGCCTGCTGGCCCGGGTCATCCTGCCGCGCCCCGGCGAGCCCCTGGATGTCCGCAAGCTCTACATCACGGAGTCCGAGACCAACGCCCGGCGCGCCCATGCGGCTACCCGGACCACGCTGCAGATCGGCGCCGAATCGGGGGTGTCCTTCGCCACCTACTTCAACGCCTTCCCCGCCAGCTACTGGCGGCGCTGGTCCACCCTGGAGTCGGTGGTGCTGCGCGTGGAGTTGACCGGCAGCGCCCGCGTGGACGTCTACCGCTCCAAGGCCACCGGTGCCCGGATCAGCGTCGGAGGGACCGAGGTCGCCAGCGTCGACTCGTCAACGCCGGCGGCCGCCGAGTTCGAGATCGAACTCGCGCCGTTCGAGGACGGTGGCTGGATCTGGTTCGACATCACCACCGACAGCAGGGTGACCGTGCACAGCGCCGCCTGGTACGCCCCGGTGCCGGCCCCCGGCCGGGCCGACATCGCCGTCGGGATTCCCACCTTCAACCGGCCCGCGGATTGTGTGAACGCCCTGTGCGCCCTGACCTCGGACCCGCTGGTCGACGAGGTGATCGGTGCCGTCATCGTCGCCGACCAGGGCACCGACAAGACGGTGGACCACCCCGGGTTCCCCGCCGCCGCGGCGGCCCTGGGGGATCGGCTGTCCATTCACGACCAGCCCAATCTGGGTGGCTCCGGCGGCTACAGCCGGGTGATGTACGAGGCCCTGACGAACACCGATTGCCAGCAGATCCTCTTCATGGATGACGACATCCGGGTCGAACCGGACGCGATACTGCGGGCGTTGGCCCTGAGCCGGTTCGCCAAGTCCCCGATTCTGGTCGGCGGGCAGATGCTCAACCTGCAGGAACCCTCGCACCTGCACGTGATGGGCGAGGTGGTGGACCGGTCCGATTTCATGTGGACCAACGCACCGTTCACCGAGTACGACCACGATTTCGCCAAGTACCCGCTGGACGGCGAGGACGAGGAAGGCCGCAGCAAACTGCTGCACCGCCGCATCGACGTCGACTACAACGGGTGGTGGATGTGCATGATCCCCCGCCGGGTGGCCGAGGAACTGGGCCAACCGCTGCCGTTGTTCATCAAATGGGACGACGCCGACTACGGCCTGCGGGCCGGTGAGCACGGCTACGGCACCGTGACGATGCCCGGAACCGCCATCTGGCACATGGCCTGGAGCGACAAGGACGACGCGATCGACTGGCAGGCCTACTTCCACCTGCGCAACCGCCTGATCGTGTCGGCGCTGCACTGGGACGCCCCGGTCAAGGGTCTGCTCAAGAGTTCCTTCAAGGCGACCCTGAAACACCTTCTGTGCCTTGAATACTCAACGGTGGCGATCCAGAACCGGGCGATCGAGGACTTCCTGGCGGGCCCGGAACACATCTTCTCCATCCTGGAGTCCGCGCTGCCCGACGTCCGCGCCATGCGTCAGGACTACCCCGACGCGGTGGTGGTGCCCGGCGCGACGTCGCTTCCCGCGGCGAGTGGACGGACCCGGGTGCACAAACCCCCGGTATCGCCGCCGGCGATCGTCCTGCGACTCGCTCGCGGAATCGTCCACCAGTTACGCCGCGCCGACTCGGAGCACCACCGGCGGCCGCAACTCAACGTCGCGACCCAGGACGCACGGTGGTTCCTGCTGTGCAACGTCGACGGGGTGACGGTGACCACCGCCGACGGCCGCGGGGTGGTCTACCGGCAACGTGACCGGGCGAAGATGTTCGCCCTGTTGCGGGCCTCCCTGCGCCAACACATCCAACTCGCCCGTCGCTATGACCACATGCGCCGGGTCTATCGGGAGGCGCTGCCGGTGCTGTCCAGTAAGCAGAAGTGGGAAACCGTGTTGTTCGAACGTTCGCAGGCGCATGTCTGAGCGGCCCGGTTCCGATCCAGGCGGGCCCAGTCGAATGGAAGACACACCGGTCGCCACACCCGCGACCGGCGAGGTCGCCCTGCTGGCCGGCGTCCAGTCGACCCTGGCCACCCCGCCGGTGATCTCGGTGGCCCGTGCGATGTCGCACTTCGGCGAACATGCCGCGGGCTGGGTCGCGCTCTCCGGGCTGGGCGCACTGCTCTGCCGGCACCGACGGCGGGAGTGGCTCTTGGTGGGCGTCGGCGCGGTCGCTGCGCACGCCGCGGCCATCGCCATCAAACTCGCGGTGCGCAGGACACGACCGAACCATCCTGCGGTCGCGGTCAACGTGGGCACGCCCAGCGCGCTCAGCTTTCCCTCCGCGCACGCCACCTCCACCACCGCCGCGGCTATGCTGCTCTGCCGGGCAACCCGCTCGCCGCTCCCCCTCGCCGTGGTGCCGCTGATGGCACTGTCGCGCCTGGTGCTCGGTGTGCATTACCCCAGCGATGTGGTCGCCGGCGCCCTGGTGGGCGCCGCCGTGGCCGAAACGGTCACCCGCGTCGCGGGTACCGGAAGGAGACAGTCCAGTGCAGACGTCCGTCCATGAGTAAGGCTCCGGTCACCGGCCCGCCGAGCAACCTGTTCGCCGGCATCGTCAAGGCGATCCGCCCACGGCAGTGGGTGAAGAACCTGCTGGTGTTCGCCGCCCCACTGGCATCGCTGGGCGGCGAGGCCAGCTACGACTACCTCGACGTGCTCTACAAGGTGTCCATCGCGTTCGCCGTCTTCTGCATGGCAGCCTCGTCCATCTATCTGATCAACGACGCCCGCGACGTCGAAGCCGACCGGGAGCACCCCACCAAGCGGCACCGGCCGATTGCGGCCGGGGTCTTGCCCGTCGGAATGGCCTACGGAATCGCGGTCGCCCTCGCCGCCGGGTCGCTGGCCATCTCGGCATGGGTGACACCGCACCTGGTGGTGGTGATGGCGGTCTATCTGGCCATCCAGCTCGCCTACTGCTTCGGCCTGAAACACCAGGCGGTGCTGGACATCTGCATCGTCTCCTCCGGCTTCCTGATCCGCGCGATCGCCGGTGGCGTGGCCGCCGGTATCCCGCTCTCGCAGTGGTTCCTGCTGGTGATGGCGTTCGGGTCGCTGTTCATGGCCGCCGGCAAACGCTATGCGGAACTGCAGCTCGCCGAACGAACCGGCGCCAAGATCCGCAAGTCGCTGGAGAGTTACACCAGCACCTACCTGACCTTCGTCTGGACCTTGTCGGCGACGGCGGTGGTGGTGTGCTACGGATTGTGGGCCTTCGAACGCGACGGTAACGCCGGGTCGTGGTTCGTGGTCTCGATGATCCCGTTCACCGTCGCGATCCTGCGCTACGCGGTGGACGTCGACGGCGGCCTGGCCGGGGAGCCGGAGGAGATCGCCCTGCGCGACCGGGTCCTGCAGATGCTGGCCCTGCTGTGGATCGGAACCGTTGTTGCCGCCGTCATCTTTGGCTGACCGGACTCCGCTGAGCACGCCGGCCGACCCGCCCCGGCGGCGCTGGCCCGCATTCCCCTACTCCGCCTCGGCCCGGATCAGTCTGTGGCTGACCGTGGCCGTGGTGTCGGCGCTGTGGTCCTGGGGCATATGGCAACGGCGCTGGATCGCCGACGACGGCCTGATCGTCCTGCGCACCATCCGGAACCTGCTGGCCGGGAACGGGCCGGTATTCAACGCGGGCGAACGGGTGGAGTCCAACACCTCCACCGCGTGGACGTACCTGGTGTATCTCGGGAGCCTCGTCGGCGGGCCGCTGCGGCTGGAGTACGTGGCGCTGACGCTGTCGCTGATCTTCAGCGTCGCCGGAGTCGCCATGATGATGCTCGGCGCCGCCCGACTGTGGGCGCCCGCATTGACCGGCCGTCCCGCCCTGTTCCTGCCGGCCGGCGCCCTGGTCTACATCGCACTCCCGCCCGCCCGTGATTTCGCCACCTCCGGCCTGGAGAACGGCCTGGTCACCGCATGGTTGGGGCTGCTGTGGTGGATGCTGGTCTGCTGGTCCCAGCAACCGCGGCGAGACCGGGTCTGGTTCTCCGCCGTATTGGCGTTCGTGGCGGGGCTGAGCGTGCTGGTGCGCCCCGAACTGGCGCTCATCGGCGGCCTGGCCCTGCTGATGATGGTGGTGGCCGCTCCGGACTGGCGGCGGCGCGCGCTGATCGTCGTCGCCGGCGGACTGCTCCCGGTGGGGTACCAGATCTTCCGGATGGGGTACTACGGGCTGCTGGTACCCCAGACCGCGCTGGCGAAAGACGCCTCCGGCAGCAAATGGGACCAGGGGCTGCTCTACCTGACCAACTTCGCCGGCCCCTACGCCCTGTGGCTGCCGGCGGTGCTGGTGATCGCGTTGGCGGTCCTGGTGGCCCGTCCGCACCTGCGCCGGCCGGCGGCGGTCCAGAGCCCCGCCGCCGTCGTGGTGTTCATACTGCTGAGCGGCGCGGTCCAGGCGTTGTACTGGATTCGCCAGGGCGGTGACTTCATGCACGGCCGGGTTCTGCTGGCGCCGCTGTTCTGCCTGCTGGCCCCGGTGGCGCTGCTTCCGGTGCCCGCAGGCCGGTTCACCCCGCCCGGCCGACCAACGGACCGACTCACGCGCGGTGCGATCGCCGCCCTGTGGCTGGCGCTGGCCGGCTGGGCGCTGTGGGCGGCGAACTCCGCCGGCATGGGCGCCGACGCCACCCGGGTCAGCTATTCCGGAATCGTCGATGAACGGCGCTTCTACTCCCAGGCCACCGGCCATGCGCATCCGCTGACTGCCGCCGACTATCTGAACTACCCGAGAATGCGAGCGGTGCTCGTGGCGCTCAACAACACCCCGGACGGTGCGCTGCTGCTGCCGTCGGGAAATTACGACGTGTGGGACGTGGTGCCCGCTTTGCCACCGCCACCGCCGCCGCCCGGGATCTCGGCCGACTCCTGGCGCCGGCAACACGCCGAGCACACGGTTTTCTTCACCAACCTCGGCATGGTCGGGATGAACGTCGGCCTCGACACCCGGGTCATCGACCAGATCGGCCTGGCCAACCCACTCGCCGCCCACACCGCACGTCTCGACGACGGCCGGATCGGGCACGACAAGAACCTGTTCCCGGACTGGGCCGTCGCCGACGGACCGTGGCTCAAGGAGCGGCCGTGGGTGCCGGTCTATCTCGATGAGGGCTGGATCCGGCAGGCGCAGGCCGCACTGGAGTGCCCCGAGACCGCGGAGAGGCTGGCGGCGATCCGTGACCCGATGACCCGGCCGCGGTTCATCGGCAACCTGAATCGGGCCTGGAAGTTCACCCGCTACCGCATCGACCGGGTGCCGGAGTTCGAGTTGGCTCGGTGCGGCGTCCCGGCTCCGCCACCCCTGCGCCCGCCCTACACCGGATTACCCGCAACCGGTCCCTGATCAGGCATTTCACCTCGCGCGTGCGGTCTCCCGCCGGTAACGCCCGGACCCCTGCGCACCGATATCGAGTTCGAATTCGGGGTGCCGGTTGTGGTTCACTGGCTGCGTACCCCGCGGCTGACGACGCGCACGCGGTGCGGAAATCACACGAATCAGATGGGATGTTTCGGATGGGTTTGGGTAAGCGGTCGGCCACTTTCCGCGCACGGGCGGGTGCTCGCGGCTCATGGCTGCGCCGGGCGGCGGTAGCCCTTGGACTCGCCACACTGCTGCCGGGACTGATCGGCGTGGCCGGCGGCACGGCGACCGCCGGCGCGTTCTCCCGGCCGGGCTTGCCGGTGGAGTACCTCGACGTGCCGTCGCCGGCCATGGGCACCAACATCCGGATCCAGTTCCAGAGCGGCGGCGCGAACTCCCCGGCGGTCTACCTGCTCGACGGCCTGCGCGCCCAGAACGACTTCAGCGGCTGGGATATCAACACCCCCGCGTTCGAGTGGTACGTCGACTCCGGCCTGTCGGTCATCATGCCGGTCGGCGGCCAGTCCAGCTTCTACAGCGACTGGTACAAGCCGGCCTGCGGCAAGGCCGGATGTTCGACCTACAAATGGGAGACCTTCCTCACCAGCGAACTGCCCGGTTGGCTGGCCGCCAATCGGCAGGTCAAACCCACCGGCAGCGCCGCGGTCGGATTGTCGATGGCTGGGTCCGCCGCACTGACCCTGGCCATCTGGCATCCGCAGCAGTTCCCCTACGCGGCCTCGCTGTCGGGCTTCCTCAACCTCTCCGAAGGCTGGTGGCCGATGATGGTCGGCCTCGCCATGGGCGACGCGGGCGGGTACAAAGCCGAGGACATGTGGGGCAAGGGCGGCAACGACACCTGGAAGCGCAACGACCCGATGGTCAACATCAGGACGCTGATCGCCAACGGGACCCGGATCTGGGTGTACTGCGGGGACGGCAAGCAGTCCGACCTCGACGCGGGCGCGACCGCCGGCAACCTGTTCAACGCGAAGTTCCTGGAAGGGTTCACGTTGCGGACCAATAAGACCTTCCGTGACACCTACCTCGCGCAGGGCGGCACCAACGGGGTGTTCAACTTCCCGGCCAATGGCACCCACAGCTGGGGCTACTGGGGTCAGCAGTTGCAGCAGATGAAGCCGGACATCCAGCGGGTGCTGGGTGCGACGCCGCAACCGTCGCCGGCACCGCCGGCGGCCGCAGCCCCCGCCAACTGACCCCGGGTGTGCCTGCGGGTGTGATTCACTACGACACGGTGATCCGCGTCGGTGCAGGTACGTCGGTGTGGGCAAGAAACTAACGTGGGCGAATGAGGTGCTTATGAGCGGGCTGGTGGGTCTGTTCCGGGGAATGTTCGCGGCGGTACTGGTCCTGGCTGGCATGACCGTCACCGCTCCGGCTGCGACGGCAGCCGGCGTCGAGTACCTCATGGTCCCGTCGGCGGCCATGGGCCGCGACATCCCGGTGGCGTTCCAGGGTGGCGGGCCCCGGATGGTGGTGCTGCTCGATGCGTTCAACGCGGCACCCGAGGTCAGCAACTGGGTGACGGCCGGCAACGCCATGGCGACGTTGGCCGGCAGCGGGCTCTCGGTGGCGGCCCCCGCCGGAGGCGCCTACAGCATGTACACCAACTGGGAGGCCGACGGCAGCAAGCAGTGGGAGACCTTCCTCGCCGACGAACTGCCGAACTGGCTGGCGGCGAACAGGGGTCTCGCCCCCAACCGGCACGCGATCGTCGGCGTGTCGCAGGGCGGCACCGGAGCGCTGACGATGGCCACCTTCCATCCGGATCGCTACAGCTACGCGGGCACCCTGTCCGGTTTCCTCAACCCCTCGGACACCTTCACCAACGGCGCGATCTCGGCCGGCATCAACGGCGCCGGCGGCAACATCGAAGCCATGTGGGGCGCGCCCCAGTTGGGCCGGTGGAAGTGGCATGACCCCAATGTGCACGCAAACCTGCTGGTCGCCAACAACACCCGGCTGTGGGTGTACACCCCCGCGTCGATGACCTGCTCGGATCCCGCGGCGATGGTCGGCGCGTGCGCGGAGGCACAGGGCAGCAGCCGCACCTTCTACGCGCACTACCGCGCGCTGGGCGGCCGCAACGGCCACTTCGATGTGACGGGCGGCGGCAACCACGACTGGGGCACCTGGGCCGGACAGCTGGGACCGATGGCCGGCGACATCGCGGCGGCGCTCAACTAGACCGGCTTGTCCTCGCCCGTGGGCGGCGCTGCACACCGGAGTCGCCGACGACCGGCTGTGCTCCACCCCGCCAAACCGTTAACCATCCGCAACCGCACAGAGTCTGATCCCCGGCCGACGGCCGGTACTGTGGAGGGCGTGCCACGCCTGAGGAGCGTCTTGCGCAGCAAACCCACTGCGCGTCATCGCGCTGGGTTTGGCCTGCCCGCATCGGCGTTGCTGGCAGTGGTGCTGACAGTTCCCGCGGCCGGAATCCTGGCGGCCTGTGGTACCGCCGCCGATCTGGTGAGCACGGTCGCGTTGCCCTCCGAACACACCGCGGACTTCGGCGAGCACACCGACGGCGTCAATGTGGCGGCGTCCCCGGACACCGCCGCCAAGTCGGCCCAACTCGAGCTGACCGAAGCCCAGCGCGGCTACCTGAAGGCACTCTCCGGGGCGGGAGTTCATCCGTCCAGTGAATTGCGGGCGCTCAGCATCGGCTCCTACGTCTGCCAGGCACGAGCGGCCGGCCAGAGCGATCAGGCGGTATGGGACTACGTGGCTCCGATGGTCCGCAGCGATGTCGCGGACTCCCACGCGTCCTCCCAATCATCCCCGGGCGTGCAGTCCGACGCGGCGGTCACCACCTACGTGCGCATCGCCACCGCACACCTCTGCTGAGCCATGGCACGGGATCACACACGCAAGACCCAGCGCAAGGCCGCGGCCGGAGCCAACAACGCCCGTCGCCGGCGGCGGCATCGCATCCTCGCGCTGATCGCCGCCGGAGCGGTCGCCGTCGTCGTCGCCCTTGTGGTGGCGATCATCGTGATTGTGATCCGCCGGCCGGAACCGTCGACCACCGCCATCCCCCCGACGGCGGTGCCGCCGACCACGACCCAGCCGGGCAAGAAGCCCCGGCCGGCGTTCCAGGACGCCAGTTGCCCGGATGTGAACATGATCGCGATCCCCGGCACCTGGGAGTCCTCACCCACCGACGATCCGCTCAACCCGGGACAGTTCCCGATCGCGTTGCTGCTCAACGTAACCCGCCCGATTTCGGCGGAGTTCGGCGCCGACCGGCTGCAGGTCTACACCGTCCCGTACACCGCGCAGTTCCATAATCCGCTCTCGGCGGACAAACAAATGTCCTACAACGACAGCCGCGCCGAGGGCACCCGGGCGGCGGTGCGGGCGATGACGGAGATGAACGACCGCTGCCCGCTGACCAGTTACGTCATCGTGGGCTTTTCCCAGGGCGCGGTCATCGCCGGCGATCTGGCCAGCGACATCGGCAACGGCCGCGGACCGGTGGACGAGGACCTGGTCCTCGGTGTCACGCTGATCGCCGACGGTCGGCGACAGCCGGGAATAGGACAGGAAGTCGGTCCCAACGCGCCCGGCCAGGGCGCGGAGATCACCCTGCAGGAGGTTCCGACCCTGTCGGCGCTCGGGCTGACGATGAGCGGTGAGCGGCCGGGCGGATTCGGCGCGCTCAACAACCGGACATTCCAGATCTGCGCGGCCGGCGACCTTATCTGCGCCGCGCCCCAGTCGGCGTTCAACATCGCCAACCTGCCGGAGACCCTGGGCGTACTTGCCGGCGGCGCCGGTCAACCCGTCCACGCCTTCTACAACACCCCGCAGTTCTGGAACCTCGAAGGTCAACCAGCCACGCTGTGGGCGCTGAACTGGGCCCGGGGCCTGATCGAGAACGCCCCCCGCCCGCCCCACGGCTGACCGGTATTGCGGTCGCGCATCCTCAGCGACGCAATTTGGTCAAGATGGCCCCGCCGCCTAACATTAAGAGGACAATAAGGGCCGAGAACGCTGGTCCGACGGCCGGTGCGGTCGACTCAACCGATCCGGTCGGGGCCAACTGTGGTCGCCCGCACGTCGGTACCATCTGTGTGGTTTGCGACCACGACACGACGAAAGCCGGGACGCGCCGCCAGGGCGCGACAGACCCGACAGAGACCGCGGTCTGACAGGAGAGTGGTATGCCGTTCCATAACCCGTTCATCAAGGACGGGCGGATCACCTTCCCCGAAGGTGCCAGCCTGGTCAAGCATGTCGAACGCTGGGCCAAGGTGCGCGGCGACAAGCTGGCCTACCGGTTTCTGGACTTCTCCACCGAACGCGACGGCATCGCCCGCGAACTGCGCTGGAACGAGTTCGGCGCGCGCAACCGGGCGGTCGGCGCCCGACTGCAGCAGGTCACCCAACCGGGCGACCGGGTGGCGATTCTGTGCCCGCAGAACCTCGACTACCTCGTGGCCTTTTTCGGCACGCTGTACTCCGGCCGCATCGCGGTACCGCTGTTCGACCCGTCCGAACCCGGCCACGTCGGCCGTCTGCACGCCGTGCTCGACGACTGCACCCCCTCGGCCATCCTGACCACCACCGAAGCCGCCGAAGGGGTACGCAAGTTCTTCCGCTCCCGCCCGGCCAAGGAGCGTCCCCGCGTCATCGCCGTCGACGCCGTCCCGATCGAGGTCGGGGCGACCTGGGAGCACACCCAGGTGGTCAACGAGGACACCATCGCCTATCTGCAGTACACCTCCGGTTCCACCCGGATCCCCACCGGCGTCCAGATCACCCATCTCAACCTGGCCACCAACGTGGTCCAGGTGATCGAGGCGCTGGAGGGCGAGGAGGCCGACCGCGGGGTGTCGTGGCTGCCGTTCTTCCACGACATGGGCCTGGTCACCGCGCTGCTGCCGGCGATGATCGGCCACTACTTCACCTTCATGACCCCGGCGGCGTTCGTCCGGCGCCCGATCCGCTGGATGCGTGAGATCGCCCGGCAGCCCGGCGACACCGGCGGCACCATCTCGGTGGCCCCGAACTTCGCCTTCGACCACGCCGCGGCCCGCGGGGTTCCCAAGGAGGGCGAGGAGCCGCTGGACCTGTCCAACGTCAAGGCCATCCTCAACGGCAGCGAGCCGATATCGGCGGCGACGGTCGCCCGGTTCAACAAGGCGTTCGGGCCGTTCGGCTTCCAGCCCAAGGCCATCAAGCCGTCGTACGGTCTCGCCGAGGCGACCCTGTTCGTCTCGACCACCCCGTCCTCGGACGAGCCGACGATCATCTCCGTCGACCGCGACGAGCTGAACGCCGGACGGTTCGTGCCGGTGCCCGACGACTCCCCGAAGGCGGTGGCCCAGGCCGGCGCCGGCAAGATCGGTGTCGGCGAATGGGCGGTCATCGTCGATCACGACACCGCCAGCGAACTGCCCGACGGCCAGATCGGCGAGATCTGGATCAGCGGTATGAACATGGGCACCGGCTACTGGAACAAGCCGGAAAAGACCGTCGAGACGTTCCAGAACACGCTGAAGTCGCGGACCAGCCCGTCGCACGCCGAGGGCGCGGCCGACGACGCCACCTGGGTCCGCACCGGCGACCTCGGCGCCTACCACGACGGCGAGTTGTACATCACCGGGCGCACCAAGGATCTGGTGATCATCGACGGCCGCAACCATTACCCGCAGGATTTGGAGTTCTCCGCGCAGGAGGCCTCCAAAGCGGTGCGCACGGGCTTCGCCGCGGCCTTCTCGGTACCGGCCAACCAACTGCCCGACGAGGTGTTCGCCGACGCGCACGCCGGTCTCAAGCGCGACCCGTCGGACACCTCCGAGCAGTTGGTGATCGTCGCCGAGCGCGCGCCCGGCTCCCACAAGATGGAGATCGGGCAGGTCGCCGACGCCATCCGGGCGGCCATCGCCGTGCGCCACGGTGTCACCGTGCGCGATGTGCTGCTCACCCCGGCCGGGGCGATCCCCCGCACCTCCAGCGGCAAGATCGGGCGACGCGCCTGCCGCTCGGCCTA
Source organism: Actinomycetes bacterium (assembly GCA_029780675.1). GTDB lineage: Bacteria > Actinomycetota > Actinomycetes > Mycobacteriales > Mycobacteriaceae > Mycobacterium. The sequence goes on along the minus strand of JAKOYE010000074.1, from coordinate 12,886 downwards.
CCTCGACGGCAGCCTGCGCACCGGGAAGACCGCCAACGCCTTCCCCGACGCGTCGGACTGATCCCCCACTGGTGATCGCCCGAGGCGATCCCCGCACCCCGAAGGACCCATGTCTGAGACTTCTGAGCCCGACGTCGCCGGGCCTGACGCGAACCCGGAACTCACCCTGGCCCCGGAGCCGGAACTGAACGCACCCCGCACCGACATGTCGGTGAACGAGATGCGCCAGTGGCTGCGGAACTGGGTGGCCAATGCCACCGGGCAGGCGGCGGAGTCGATCGACGAGTCCGTTCCCATGGTGGAACTGGGTCTGTCGTCGCGCGACGCGGTCGCGATGGCCAGCGATATCGAGGACCTCACCGGGGTCACCCTGACCGCGACCGTGGCGTTCCGTCATCCGACCATCGAGGCGCTGGCGACGGTGATCGTCGAGGGTGAGCCGGAGTCCGAGGTCAGCGGCGACGACCAGGACTGGACCCGGGAGCGGGACGTGCCGGAGATCGCCATCGTGGGCCTGGCCACCCGGTTCCCCGGCGATATGAACACCCCGGACACCATGTGGGAGGCCCTGCTGGCGGGCCGGGACGCCATCACCGACCTGCCGGAGGGCCGCTGGGCGGAGTTCATGACCGAACCCCGCCTGGCGGAGCGAATCGCCAAGGCCCGCACCCGCGGCGGCTACCTGACGGATCTGAAGGGGTTCGACGCCGAGTTCTTCGCCTTGTCGAAGATGGAAGCCGACAATATGGATCCGCAGCAGCGGATGGCGCTGGAACTCACCTGGGAGGCCTTGGAGAACGCCCGCATCCCGGCCTCCAGCCTGCGTGGCGGCAGCGTCGGGGTGTTCGTCGGCAGTTCGACCAACGACTACAGCTACCTGGCGATGATGGATCCGCGGACCGCGCATCCCTACGCCATCACCGGCACCGCCAGTTCGATCATCGCCAACCGGGTGTCCTATTTCTACGACTTCCGCGGTCCGTCGGTGGCGGTGGACACCGCCTGCTCGTCGTCGCTGGTCGCCGTGCACGAGGGTGTGCAGGCACTGCGCGCGGGTGAGGCCGATGTGGTGGTCGCCGGCGGGGTCAACGCACTGGTCACCCCGGCCGTCACCCTGGGCTTCGACGAGGTCGGCGGGGTGCTGGCCGCGGACGGCCGGATCAAGTCCTTCTCCTCCGACGCCGACGGCTACGCCCGCTCCGAGGGCGGCGGCATGCTGGTCCTCAAACGCCTCGAGGATGCGCGCCGGGACGGCGACGAGATCATCGCGGTCATCGCCGGCAGCGCCATCAACCATGACGGCCGCTCCAACGGCATGCTGGCGCCCAACCCCGACGCCCAGGCCGAGGTGCTGCGCAAGGCGTACAAGGACGCCGGGATCAACCCGCGGACCGTCGATTACATCGAGGCACACGGCACCGGCACCATCCTCGGCGACCCGATCGAGGCGGATGCGCTGGGACGGGTCGTCGGGCGGGGCCGCAGCGCCGATCAGCCCGCCCTGCTCGGCGCGGTGAAGTCCAACGTCGGTCACCTGGAGTCGGCGGCCGGGGCGGCGAGCCTGGCCAAGGTGGCACTGTCGCTGAGCCGCAACAAGATTCCGCCGTCGATCAACTACGCCGGGCCCAACCCGTACATCGACTTCGACGCGGTGCACCTGAAAGTCGCCGATACCGTCACCGACTGGCCGCGCTACAGCGGCCACGCCATCGCCGGTGTCTCCGGATTCGGTTTCGGGGGGGCCAACGCGCACCTGGTGTTGCGCGAGGTGCTGCCCGAGGACCTCGTCGAACCGGAGCCGAGCCCCGAAACCGATGCCGCACGGGCCAGTACCGCCGAGGCCAACGCCGTGTACGTCGGCGGTGTCCGGGTCGACGAGTACGGCGAGATCCTCGACGAGGACTTCGACGAGGACCTCGACGAAGGCAAGTACGACGGCGAGTACGACTACGAGTACGCCCGCGAGAACACCTCGGACGGGCCGGAACTCCCCGGACTGACCGACGAGGCGCTGCGTCTGCTGGAGGTCGCCCGCGCCGAACTCGAGGCGTCGCAGGCGGAGGCACCGCACATTCCCGTCGTCCCCCTCGCGGTGTCGGGGTTCCTCACCTCCCGTAAGCGGGCGACGGCTGCGGAACTGGCCGACTGGATAGACAGTCCGGAAGGCCGCGCGTCCTCGCTGGAGTCCATCGGCCGATCGCTGTCGCGGCGTAACCACGGTCGTTCACGCGCCGTCGTGATGGCCCACGACCACGATGAGGCCGTCAAGGGTCTGCGGGCGATCGCCGAGGGCAAGCAGAGTCCGCTGGTGTACAGCGCCGACGGTCCGGTGACAAACGGACCCGTCTGGGTGCTGGCCGGTTTCGGTGCCCAGCACCGAAAGATGGGCAAGAGCCTCTATCTGCGCGACGCGGTGTTCGCCGAGTGGATCAACAAGGTGGACAGCCTGATTCAGGACGAGCGCGGCTACTCGATCCTCGAACTGATCCTCGACGACTCGGTGGACTACACCGACGAGACCTGTGAGTACCCGATCGAAGTGGTGCAACTGGTCATCTTCGCCATCCAGATCGCCCTCGGTGAACTGCTCAAGCATCACGGTGCCCACCCGGCCGCGGTGGTCGGGCAGTCCCTTGGCGAGGCGGCCGCCGCGTACTTCGCCGGCGGGCTGTCGCTGGCCGACGCCACCCGCACCATCTGCGCCCGTTCACATCTCATGGGCGAGGGCGAGGCCATGCTGTTCGGGGAGTACATCAGGCTGATGGCCCTGGTGGAGTACTCCGCCGAGGAGATCACCACAGTGTTCTCCGACTTCCCCGACCTCGAGGTGTGCGTCTACGCCGCGCCCACCCAGACGGTGATCGGCGGGCCACCGGCTCAGGTGGACGCCATCCTCGAGCGCTGCGAACAGGAGGGCAAGTTCGCCCGGAAGTTCCAGACCAAGGGCGCCAGCCACACCACCCAGATGGACCCGCTGCTCGGCGAACTCGCCGCCGAACTGCAGGGCATCGCCCCGCAACCGCTCCAGACCGGCTATTTCTCCACCGTCCACGAGGGCACCTACATCCGCCCCGGCGAGGTGATCCACGATGTGGACTACTGGAAGAAGGGTCTGCGGCACAGCGTCTACTTCACCCAGGGCATCCGCAACGCCGTCGACAACGGGCACACCACATTCCTCGAATTGGCCCCGAACCCGGTCGCACTGATGCAGGCCGGGCTGACCACCGCCGCCGCGGGCCTGCATGACGGCCAACTGATCCCGACCCTGGCCCGCAAGGCCGACGAGGTCGACTCGATGGTCGCGGCCATGGCCCAGCTCTACGTCTACGGCCACGATCTGGACTTCCGCACGCTGTTCACCCCGGCGTCGGGACCGGAGGATTTCGCCGCGATTCCGCCGACCCGGTTCAAGCGCAAGGAACACTGGCTCAACGCCCAGTTCTCCGCGGACGGATCCTCGATGATCCCCGGCTCGCACGTCGCGCTGCCGGACGGGCGGCATGTCTGGGAATACGCCGCCCAGGGCACCACTGACCTGAACGCACTGGTGCAGGCGGCCGCCGCGCGGGTGCTTCCGGACGCCACCGTGACCGCGGCCGAGCAGCGTGCGGTACCCGGCGAGGGCGTCCGGCTGGTGACCACCCTGACCCGGCACCCCGGTGGGGCCTCGGTCCAGGTTCACGCCCGGATCAACGAGTCCTTCACCCTCGTCTACGACGCCATCGTGACCCGCGCGGGGAGTGCGCCCGCACTGCACGCGGCGGTCGCCACCGGCGTCGCCGTCACCGCTGAGGCCGCTGCGGCACCGCCGCAGCCCGAGCCCGCCGACGCGGCGATCCTGCACGACAACCTCGCCGCCGGCGCCGGCGTCGCGGCGTCGCTGGGCAAGTGGTCGCCGGACTCCGGGGAGACCGTGCACGACCGGCTGGCTCTCATCGTCGGCAGCGCCATGGGTTACGAGCCCGAGGACCTGCCCTGGGAGGTGCCGCTGATCGAGCTCGGCCTGGACTCGCTGATGGCGGTCCGGATCAAGAACCGCGTCGAGTACGACTTCGACCTACCGCCGATCCAGCTGACCGCCGTGCGCGACGCCAGCCTCAACAACGTCGAGCAGATCATCACCTACGCCGTCGAGCACCGCGACGAGGTCGCTGAACTCGCCGAGCACCAGAAGGGGATGACCGCGGAGGAGATCGCCGCCGAACAGGCTCGGATCGCGGCGGGTGAGATCACTCCGGAACTGGCCGCCAAACTGGCCGCCAAACATCCGGAGGCACATGCCACGAATATCGCCGGTCCGGAGATCCCGCCGCCACCGACGAATCCGGCCGGCCCGGCGGCCCAGGTCATTCCGCCACCGCCGACGAACCCCGCCGGCCCCGCAGCGGGAGCCAATTCCGCGGCCGGTGCCGCGGCCCCCGCCAATTCCGCGGCCGGAGCCGCGGCCCCCGCCAATTCCGCGGCCGGAGCCGCGGCGAAGGCCCTGACCCAGCAGGCGGTCGTCGACGCCCTCGGCACCGACGTCCCGCCCCGTGAGGCGGCCGAACGCATCACCTTCGCCACCTGGGCGATCGTCACCGGCAAGTCCCCCGGCGGCATTTTCAACGAACTGCCCACGGTCGACGCCGACACCGCCACCAAGATCGCGGCCCGGCTCACCGAACGCTGCGAGGGCACCATCACCGCCGAGCAGGTGACGGCGGCGAAGACCATCGAGGAACTCGCCACCGTGGTGCGCGAGCATCTCGAGGCCGGTGAGCTCGACGGTTTCGTCCGCACCATCCGGGCCAGGAAAGAAGGTTCCACTCGGATTCCGGTGTTCGTCTTCCACCCGGCCGGGGGCTCCACGGTCGTCTACGAACCGCTGCTCAAGCGGTTGCCCCCGGACACCCCGATGTACGGCTTCGAACGCGTCGAGGGCTCCATCGAGGAACGGGCCGCCGAGTACGTTCCCAAGCTGATGGAGATGCAGGGCAAGGGGCCCTACATCCTGGTCGGCTGGTCACTCGGCGGCGTGCTGGCCTACGCCTGCGCGATCGGGTTGCGCCGGGCCGGTTGCGACGTCCGGTTCGTCGGCCTGATCGACACCGTGCGGGCCGGTGAGGAGATTCCGCAGACCAAGGAGGAGATCCGGGCCCGCTGGGACCGCTACGCCCTCTTCGCCCAGCGGACCTTCAACGTGGAGATCCCCGAGATTCCCTACGAGGAACTCGAGTCCCTCGACGACGACGGACAGGTCCGGTTCATCCTCGACGCGGTCAAACAGAGCGGGGTCGACATCCCGGGCGGGATCATCGAGCATCAGCGGACGTCCTACCTGGACAACCGCGCCATCGACACCGCCAGGATCGAACCGTTCGACGGGCACGTCACGCTGTACATGGCGGATCGCTATCACGACGACGCGATCATGTTCGAGCCGCGCTACGCCACCCGCAAGCCCGACGGCGGATGGGGCGAGTTCGTCGCGGACCTCGAGGTGGTGCCGATCGGGGGCGAGCACATCCAGGCCATCGACGAGCCGTACATTGCCAAGGTGGGCGCGCACATGAGCGCGGCCCTCGACCGGATCCAGAGCGAGACATCAGCGCAGGAGAGCAACGGGAAGTGACCGAGAAGCCGACCGCCGAACTGCTGGCCGAACTACGCGAGAAGCTGGAACTGGCCAAAGAGCCCGGCGGTGCGGCGGCGGCCGCCAAACGCGACAAGCGCGGTATCCCCAGTGCGCGGGCCCGCATCCACGCTCTGCTGGATCCGGGCAGCTTCCTGGAGATCGGCGCACTGGCCCGTACCCCTGGTGACCCGAACGCCCTGTACGGGGACGGTGTGGTCACCGGCCACGGCACCATCAACGGCCGCCCGGTCGGGGTGTTCTCCCACGACCAGACCGTGTTCGGCGGTTCGGTCGGGGAGATGTTCGGCCGGAAGGTGGCCCGTCTGATGGAGTGGGTGGCCATGGTCGGCTGCCCGATCATCGGTATCAACGACTCCGGCGGCGCCCGGATCCAGGACGCGGTCACCTCGCTGGCCTGGTACGCCGAACTCGGCCGGCGCCACGAACTGCTCAGCGGCATCGTGCCGCAGATCTCGATCATCCTCGGCAAGTGCGCCGGCGGCGCGGTCTACTCCCCCATCCAGACCGACCTGATCGTCGCGGTGCGCGATCAGGGCTACATGTTCGTCACCGGCCCCGACGTCATCAAGGACGTCACCGGCGAGGAGGTCAGCCTCGACGAACTCGGCGGTGCCGACTACCAGGCCCGCTACGGCAACATCCACCAGGTCGTCGACTCCGAGAAGGCCGCCTTCGACTACGTCCGCGACTTCCTGGAGTTCCTGCCGGCCAACACCTTCGACGACCCGCCGGTGATCAACCCCGGACTGGAACCGGAGATCACCCCCCACGATCTCGAACTCGACAGCCTCGTTCCCGACGCCGACAACACGGCTTACGACATGCACGAGATCCTGATCCGGATCTTCGACGACGGCGACTTCCTCGATGTGGCCGCCCAGGCCGGCCAGGCGATCATCACCGGGTTCGCCCGGGTCGACGGCCGTCCGGTGGGCGTCGTCGCCAACCAGCCGATGCACATGTCCGGCGCCATCGACAACGAGGCCTCCGACAAGGCCGCCCGGTTCGTCCGGTTCTGCGACTCGTTCAACGTGCCCTTGGTGTTCGTCGTCGACACCCCCGGATTCCTGCCCGGTGTCGAGCAGGAGAAGAACGGCATCATCAAGCGCGGCGGGCGGTTCCTCTACGCCGTCGTCGAGGCCGACGTACCGAAGGTGACGCTGACGATCCGCAAGTCCTACGGCGGCGCCTACGCGGTAATGGGGTCCAAGCAGCTCACCGCCGACCTGAACTTCGCCTGGCCCACCGCCCGGATTGCCGTCATCGGCGCGGAGGGCGCCGCCCAGCTGCTGGTGAAGCGGTTCCCCGACCCCACCGCGCCCGAGGTGCAGAAGATCCGGGCCGATTTCATCGAGGGGTACAACCTCAACATGGCGATCCCGTACATCGCCGCTGAGCGCGGCTTCATCGACGCGGTCATCGAACCGCACCAGACCCGGCTGCTGCTGCGCAAGTCGATGCGGCTGTTGCGGGACAAGCAGATTCAGCGTGTGCAACGCAAGCACGGGCTCATTCCGATCTAAGGGGACCGCCATGAATTCCAGTGAAGCCACTCGCGAGGCCGGCGCGGCGATCGGGGAGGCGATCGGCATCTTCATGCTGCACCCGGAGACCTTCGCCGGCAGCATCGCCCAGGGCTACACGAACCCCCTGGCCGGATACGTCGCCGGCCGCGGCGGCGTGCTCGGTGACGCCACCGGCGCCACCGTCGCCTCGGTGTTCGCCGTCTTCGAGCCGACGATGCTCGGCGCGCTGTGGGACGAGGGCGTCGCCGTGCGCGGCGCCATCGGCGCCGCCGAGGTCTACTGGGATCAGATCGCCGAGTTCGGCCGCACGTACCTGACCGGAGCCGAGGGGCCGGCCAGGATCGCCGAGTTGGGCGCGAAGATCGTCGACGCCACGGACACCCCGAGATTGCCGCTGTACGCCGGCTGGCGGGCGATGCCGCTGGCGGACGACGATGCCGCCAGCGCCATGCAGATGATGCACGTACTTCGGGAACTGCGGGGTGACGTCCACTTCAACGCGCTGAGCCTGTCCGGGTTGAGCCCGGTGGAAGCCCACATGATCAGCCATGACGAGACCTACACCCGGATGTTCGGCTGGGCCGAGCCGTTCCCCGACGGCGGAGCCAAGAGGCACCTCTACACCGAGGTGGAGGCGGTGACGAACCGGCGCATGACCGAGATCTTCGAAGCCGCCCTGGACTCCGCGGAGATCACCGAACTGGCCCGGCTGACCACCGGCGCGCTGGTCACCCTCAAGGCCAACGTCCCCGGCTGAACCGGACACCGATGCCGCTCGCCGACGGCCAGGTCTTCGCCGGCTACACGATCCTGCGCGTCCTCGGGGCCGGCGGCATGGGTGAGGTGTTCCTGGCCCACCATCCGCGCCTGCCCCGCAGGGATGCCCTCAAGGTGCTCGGACCCGCGGTGTCCTCAGACGAGGAGTTCCGGCAGCGGTTCAATCTGGAGGCCGAGATGGCGTCCACCCTGAACCACCCGAATATCGTCACCATCTACGACCGTGGCGACTTCGAGGGTCAGTTGTGGATCGCGATGGAGTTCGTCGACGGCACCGACGCCGCCCATCTCCTGGCCGATCTGTACCCCCATGGCATCCCGGCGGCCGAACTGGTGGACATCGTGGCGGGCGTGGCCGCCGCCCTGGACTATGCGCATAGCCGCGGGGTGCTGCACCGCGACATCAAACCCGCCAACATCCTGATCGGCTCACCCGACAGCGGGGAGAAGCGGGTCATGCTCGCCGACTTCGGCGTCGCGCGCTGGATCGGCAAGGAGAACAACCTGACCGGTGTGGACATGACCGTCGGCACCGTCACCTACGCCGCGCCCGAGCAACTCATGGGTGACGAGATCGACGGCCACGCCGACCAGTACGCGCTGGCCGCGACCGCCTATCACCTGCTCACCGGCACGGCTCCGTTCACCGCCACCAACCCGGCCATCGTGATCAGCCAGCACCTCAGTGCGCCGCCGCCGGCCGTCGCCGAGGCCCGGCCCGATCTGAGCCAGTTCGGTCCGGTGTTCGCCAAGGCGCTGGCGAAGAACCCCCGGTCCCGGTACGAGACCTGCTCGGACTTCGCCGCAGCCCTGCGCGACGCCCTCGTCCCCGGCACCGGTGCGGCGCGGCACCGCCGAGCGGCACCGCCGCCGCGGCGGCGGGCCACCGTCCTCACGGCGGCTGGTGTGGTGACGGTCGGCCTGGCCGCGGCGGTCTTCGCGGCGGTGAAGATCGCGCACCATCCGGCCGGCCACAACGCACCGTCCGGGGCGACCACCACCGCGCCTCCGCCGGCGGTGGCGGGCCGGATGGATCTGCCGGTGGTCGTCATGGGTGCGGACTGCGCCGTTCTCGGGGCCGCCGCGGTGACCGAGGACGGCTCCCCCGCCTATTGCGCGCGCGACAGCAACCAACCGGATGACACCGTGTGGTCACTGCAGCCGGAACGGCTGCGGACAGCGTCCGTCGCGACACCGACACCGGCGCCGGACCCCTCCGCCGGACCGTAGTTAGCGGTCAAACCGCAGACGTGGCCATCCTGCGCCGATAGCATCCTGCTTTGGCATTTGCCCGGCATGTGCAACAACCTGAGGGGTCGGATATGGGCTCTACCACCGCAGCGGAGATCGTCAAGAGCGTGGGCGGTGCGGCGAACATCGTCGACCTGTCGCACTGCGCGACACGACTGCGCTTCCAACTGCGGGACGCCTCCGGCGTCAAGCAGTCCGACATCGAAGCCGTCCCCGGTGTCATGGGCGCGGTCCCACAGGCGGGAAACCGCTATCAGGTCGTCATCGGCGGTGCGGTGCAGAGCGTCTACAACGACATCAAGGCGCTGCCGGGAATGGGTGGCGGCGGAGCCGACGACGCCGCCGCGGTGAAAGCCGCAGCCCGGGCCAAGGGGCCGCGCGGCAAGTTCGCCTGGCTGGACTCGTTCTTCGAGTTCCTCTCCGACTCGTTCCGCCCGATCCTGGGCGCCCTGCTCGGCGCCTCGCTGTTCATCACCTTCATGGCGCTGATGAGCACGCTCGACGTCATCCCGAACTGGGCGGACCCGCGCGAATCGAGTCAGCTGTCCCCCACCTGGCAGTTCATCAACCTCTGCTGGCAGAGCGTGTTCGTGTTCCTGCCGCTGATGGTCGCCTATAACGCGGCGAAGAAACTCGGCGCCGACCCGTGGGTCGGCTTCGCGATCATGGCGGTGGTGATGCTGCCGGGCTTCGCCGCGTTGAAGGATTTCACCGAGTCCAAGAACGTCTTCGGCTCCCAGGTCGACGTCGTCCAGGTCCTCGGCCTGCCGTTGACCATCTTCAACTACAGCTCCCAGGTGTTCCCGCCGCTGCTGATGGCCGCCGCGCTCGGCCCGCTGTACAAGCTGCTCAAGCGCATCATCCCGGAGAACATCCAGCTGATCTTCGTGCCGTTCCTGTCGATGCTGATCATGATCCCGTTGACGGCCTTCCTGATCGGCCCGCTCGGCGTGTACACCGGTGCGGCTCTCGGCGGATTCCTGAAGTCCGTCAACGATTTCTCGCCGCTGATCTTCGCGATCCTCATCCCGCTGGCCTACCCGTTCATGGTGCCGCTGGGCCTGCACTGGCCGATCAACGCGATCATGCTGGTGAACATCCAGACCCTGGGCTACGACTTCATCCAGGGCCCCATGGGCGCGTGGAACTTCGCCTGCTTCGGCGCCACCGCCGGTGTGCTGTTCCTGGCCTGGCGTGAGCGGGACAAGCAGATGCGGCAGACTGCGATGGGCGGTTTGGCGGCCGGCCTGCTCGGCGGCATCTCCGAGCCCTCGCTGTACGGAATCCACCTGCGGTTCAAGCGAATCTATCCGCGCATGCTGGTCGGCTGCCTGGTCGGCGGCCTGATCATCGGCATCGGCGGTGGGGTGACCACCAAGGCGTTCGTCTTCACCTCGCTGTTGACCATCCCGGCGTTCTCCAACATGGGGCTGTACGCGGTCGCGGTGCTGGCCGCGTTCGTCACCTCCATGGTTCTGGTGATCTTCTCCGGTTACCGCAACCCGGAGGACGCCGCCGAACTGGAGGCGGCCGAAGTGCCGGTGGCGGACCTGGAAGGGCCGATGGCCGGAGCCAGCGCCAGCACGCTGATCGCGGCCGCGAAGACCAAGGCCGCCGGCGATGCGGGGCAGACCCTGGAGATCACCGCACCGCTGGCCGGCACCGTACTGCCGCTGAGCGAGGTTCCCGACCCGGTGTTCAGCAAGGGAACCATGGGCCCCGGAGTGGGCATCATGCCGACCGGGGACACCGTGTTCGCCCCCGCCGGCGGCATGGTGGTCGCCGCTCAGCCCAGCGGCCATGCCTTCGGCCTGGTTCTCGACGGCGGCATCGAGTTGTTGATCCACGTCGGCATCGACACCGTCCAGCTCAAGGGCGAGGGCTTCGATGTGAAGGTGACCAAGGGCCAGAAGGTCACCGCCGGAACGCCGTTGGTGACCTTCGACCGCACGATCATCGAAGAAGCCGGCTACTCGCTGGTGACACCGGTGATCGTGCTCAACGGCAGGAAGTTCGGCTCGGTCACCGCCGCCGCGGAGGGGACCGTCGCCGTCGGTGATCCGCTGCTGCGGTTGGCCCCGGCCGCACAACCCGCCGAGGCTGGTCTGTAACCCGCATTCGCGGGGTGACCCGGATGGCGGGTCCGCCCGAACTCAGGCCTTGATCCGGATCTTCCCCGGGCTCCACAGTCCGCTGCGGGTCGCGGCGCCCAACTCCAACTCCGCCGGCTGGGCGTCGACGATGGTGTCGAACTTCCGCAGCGAACCCCAGTCCCGGCCCCAGTCGTGGGACAGGTAGGTCGCCATCACGTGCGCCCGCAGGAGCAGGTCGCTGATCCCCAGCAGGCCGCCGTTGCGGCCGTCCTGCCAGGTGTCGGTGTCCTGTTTCTTGGCGGTGTAGTCCGGGGTGATTCGGAAGCGCGGAACCTCGGTGACACCGTCGGAGTGCAGCATCGGCTGCTGACAGGGGAAGGCCATCCCGACCGCCCAGTCCATCAACACCGGCTGGGTCGACCCGACGTACTCCTGCAGGGTCGACAGCTCCGGAACCCGTGGCGGAGTGACGGCAACCCAGTCCCCCAGCGACAGCGACTTGTCCTGGGCCACGATGCGGACCGCGGTGGCATCCGCGGGGATCGCCGACCGCGCGAACCGCAGATTGCGCCATGACGGGGCCGGGCCGAGGTCATAGGGTTCGACCCGGCCGGCCGCCACCGGAGTGGCGTCAGGGCCGGGCCGACCGTATTCGAGGACGACCGTCTGGCCGTCGGTCCGGTCGTTGAGGACGCTGTTCCCGGCGATGGTCCCGGCGGCGGTGACCACCACCAGCGGATGGTCGGAGTCGCTGGGCGGCAACCCGTACCAGGCCGACGTCAGCACGCTCTCCTGCTGAGAGTTGCCGGAGTAGCTGCCCGCCACCGGAACCCGTGCGGGGTCCAGTTGGTACGGCAGCGGAACTGTCGAACCGTTGACGCCCGGGGTACTCAGCGTGAACGGACCCTCCCAGTCGTGGTCGACCCCGGGCATCGGGTTGTTGACCCGGATCGCCTCGGCCACGATCTTCTCCGGTAACCCGTTAGGCGAGAACCCGACCGGACCCAGTCCGCCGAGCGGCCCCAGCGGCCCGTACCTGCCGGGGAGCGCGGTCAGGAAACCGGCGTTGGGATCCGGTTCGACGAGAACATCATCGGCGAGACCGCAGCCGCCGGCGAACGCTCGGACGTTGGCCCAGCCGTTTGAGTAGGTGGGGTACTGCCGAATGATGCCCGCGGTCATCGAGGCGATGTTCACCACCACCATCAGACCCGCGGCGACGGCGATGGGTGCGGTGGTGACCGCTCGGGCGATGCGGCCCTCCCCGCGTTCGGCACCACTGAAGTGCAGCCAGACGGTGTAGAGGGCGGCCACCCCGAACAGCGCGAGCAGTATCGCGCTGACGGTGACGCCGCCGATCCGCGGCATCGCGTTGTTGAACGGCACCCCGTAACTGGAGACGTACCACCATCCGTTGGTGGTGGCGAAGGTCAGCGCCAGCAGGAACAGCACCGCCGTCACGACCGTCATCCGGTTGCGCGACCACCGCAGCACCGCCGGTGACACCAGGACGGTGGCGAGCGCCGCCATGGCCGCACCAACCGCGGCGAACAACCCGAAGTGGTGCACCCATTTCGTCGGGGCGAACATCAGGAAGAACA
>JAKOYE010000073.1 GCA_029780675.1 Actinomycetes bacterium | reverse complement strand
GGGCGAGCTTCGAGAAGATCTTCAGCAGCAACCCGGCGATCGGCTACTGGGCGTCCAACGCGGCAGCCGCCAAGGCGCTGGCCGCCGGCAAGCCCTACTCGACCGCCACCACGCCCGCTCAGGTCGAGACGGTCGTCCGCAACACCGCCATCCAGGGGAGCCTGTCGATCCTGTACGCGGTGCTGGTGCTCGGCGTGTTCGTCGTCGGTGTCTGGGTGTCCATCAAGGCCTTCCGGGCCGGCGGACTCCCCACCAGCGAGCAGAAGGGGATTCCGTCGAAGATCTTCGGACCGGCGGGCTTCGTCGCCACGCCCCTGGAGAAGGAAGTCCTCGCCGACTGGAAGGCGGCGGGCAAGGACCCCGACGGCGGCTTCAGCCACGCCCACACGGAAGCCGATCACAAGGTCTCGGACCTGATCGCCGACTGATGAACCAGTTCGCCACCAGCTCGGAGCCGGGCGGAGTGATCCGCCCGGCTTCGGCCGGCGTCCGTTCAGACGACGAAGGGACGCCGCTGGCTCGGCTCTTCGTCGGTACCACGCAGTTCCTCAAGGGCATCTCGGGCCTGGACGCCTACGACCGCTACCTCCGCCACCAGGCGGCCCATCACCCGGACGCCGCCGTCCTCGGCGAGGCAGACTTCTGGCGCAGCCGCTGGGCCAACGAGGAGAAGAACCCCAAGGCCCGCTGCTGCTAAGGCCCGCGCCAGGCGCCGGGAAACCCGACTGACAACTAAAGCTCGGGTTCGTTCTACTTTGCGCAAAGTATTGGTCCGTTCCGCCACCGCGGACCGCACTTTTCACTATCGTGAGAGGTGACCGGTTGACCCGGTGAGACCCACCGACCGGCCCCACGGCCGGACGTCGCGCCCTGTCATAGGAAGGACGAATCGTGCGCGTTTACAACTTCTCTGCTGGCCCCGCAATGCTGCCGCTGGAGGTGCTGGAGCGGGCCAAGGACGAACTGCTCGACTGGGCAGGCACCGGCATGTCCGTCATGGAGCACTCCCACCGCGG
>JAKOYE010000072.1 GCA_029780675.1 Actinomycetes bacterium | reverse complement strand
TCGCGGTGGGCAAGCTGTTCGGCTACGAGGGCAATGTGATCGTCATCGCCGACGGCGGCCCCGGAATGTGTTCGGCGTCGCCCGCGGCGTTCGACTCCTTCCGGGCCGGTAACAGCGTCGACGGCACGTCGCTGTACCCGATGTGTGTGCGGGTCAAGAACTTCCAGGCCGAATACCTGCCCAACGGCCAGGCCACCTCCTTCGCCTCCGATATCGACTACCAGGCCGGTGCGGATCTGGTGACCGGAACCTGGCGGCCCTACCGCCTGGAGGTCAACCACCCTCTGCGGGTCGGTGGCGACCGCGTGTACCTGCAGGGGCACGGTTACGCCCCGACGTTCACGGTGACCTTCCCCAACGGGCAGCAGCGCACCCGGACCGTTCAGTTCAGCCCGGACAACCTGCAGACGCTGCTGTCCTCGGGGACGGTGCGGTTCGACCCGCCCGCCGGGTTGTACCCGGCCAAGGAGCTTCGGCAGCATCAGATCGCCATCACCGGATTGTTCGCCCCGACCAAGGAACTCAGCGGAACCCTGCTGTCCTCGAGCTACCCGGCGCTCAACGACCCCGCGGTGGCCGTCGACATCTACCGCGGTGACGCCGGACTGGACACCGGCCGCCCGCAATCGCTGTTCAGCCTCGACCCTCGGTTGATCGAGCAGAAGCGGCTGACCAAGGTCAAACGGATCAATCTCGAGGCGGGGGAGCAGGTCACCCTCGACGACGGCACCGTGGTCCGGTTCGACGGCGCCACCCCCTTCGTCAACCTGCAGGTGTCCCACGATCCGGGGCAGGTCTGGGTGCTGGTGTTCGCGATGACCATGATGGGCGGGCTGGTGGTCTCGCTGGTGGTGCGCCGCCGCCGGGTGTGGGCGCGGGTGACGCCCGAGCCGGGGATAGTGGGTACCGTGAACGTCGAGCTGGGTGGGTTGGCCCGCACCGACAACTCCGGGTGGGGTGAGGAGCTGGACCGGCTGGCCCGGCGGTTATCCGAGGCGGAGGAATCAGGTTCGTGAGTACCGATATCGACATCAACCTGTCCCGGTATTCGGACTGGGCGTTCACCGCCTCGGTCGTGGTGCTGGTGCTGGCGTTGCTGCTGCTCGCCGTCGAACTGGCGTCGTCCCGCGGCCGGCGGGTCGAGGAACGGGAACTGGTCGGTGCCGGGGCCGGAAGCTCCCCGGCTCCCGGGGCGGCAGCGGGAACGGTGACGGCCGACGCCGACCGCCCCGGTGTGGTCGCCGCCGTCAACGCCCCGGCCCTGGGCGAGCGCATCGGCCGGGCCGGTGTGGCGCTGGTCTACCTGGGAATCGCGCTGCTGTTCGGCTGCATCGTGCTGCGCGGCCTGGCGACCTCGCGCGCGCCCTGGGGCAATATGTACGAGTTCATCAACCTGACCAGTTTCTGCGGTCTGGTGGCGGCGGCGGTGGTGCTGCGCAAGCCGCAGTACCGCGCGCTGTGGGTGTTCGTGCTGCTGCCCGTGCTGATCCTGCTGACCGTCTCGGGCAAGTGGCTCTACACCCACGCCGCGCCCGTCATGCCGGCGCTGCAGTCCTACTGGTTGCCCATCCATGTGTCGGTGGTCAGCCTGGGCTCCGGGGTGTTCCTGGTGGGCGGTGTCGCCAGCATCCTGTTCCTGCTGAAGACCTCACGGTTCGCCGAGCAGGGCACCGGGGCGATGGCCCGTGTCGTCGCCAAACTGCCCGACTCCCAGACGCTGGACCGGATCGCCTACCGCACCACGATCTTCGGCTTCCCGGTTTTCGGATTCGGCGTCATCTTCGGGGCAATCTGGGCCGAGGAGGCCTGGGGCCGCTACTGGGGCTGGGACCCCAAGGAGACCGTGTCCTTCATCGCGTGGGTGATTTACGCGGCGTACCTGCACGCGCGGTCCACCGCGGGCTGGCGTGACCGCAAGGCGGCCTGGATCAACATCGCCGGTTTCGTCGCGATGGTATTCAACCTGTTCTTCATCAACCTGGTCACCGTCGGACTGCACTCCTACGCCGGGGTGAACTGACCGCCCCTACTGCATCAACGGCCGTGGGATCAGCTGGGCTTGTTATCCCCGCGGCCGAGACGCCAGAGGAACTCGGGGTCGTCGTCCGGCCCGATCACACGGGTCGGCGGCTTGGTGGCCTGCGCCCGGATCGCACGGAACCCGACGTAGACCAGAGCCATAACGGTCAGAACGAGCAGCAGGTAGAGCACGGGAAACCTCCTGCGACCGAATATACGCGCGTCGGTAGGCTCGGCGCCGTGACCGATAACCAGCCCGCCCCGAACACCGGCCGCATGCTTCGCGATGTCGCGCTCTACACGCTGGCGCGTCTGCTGCTGGTGGTCGCGCTGACGGCGGTGATCTTCTACGGGGCGCACCTGATCGGCATCGGTGAGTTCCCGCTCATCGTCGCCATGCTGTTCGCGATCGTGATCTCGCTGCCGCTGGGCATCTGGCTGCTCGCCCCGTTGCGCCGGCGTGCCACCGCCGGCATCGCCGATGTCGACGAGCGGCGACGGGCCGACCGGGAACAACTGCAGGCCCGACTGCGCGGGGAGAAGCCCGAGAAGAAATAGCGGCGCGGGGCCGCGCGATCACGTCCCGAACGTCAGAGCCGCTGACACCGCGATCGACCACACCAGCATGGTCAGGCCGGTGTCCCGCAGCACCGGGATGAGATCGCGGCCGACGGTGCCGCCGTGCACCGGCCCAGCCGCCTTGATGGCCAGCGGAGCGGCCACCAGGCCGACGGCGCACCACGGCGTGGCGAACATCAGCAGCAGGGTCAGCAGCCCGGCGGCCACCAGCAGAACCTGATAGAGCACGCGGGTGCGGTCGTCGCCGAGTCGCACCGCCAGGGTGATCTTTCCGGCGGTGCGGTCGGTGGGGATATCGCGCAGGTTGTTGGCGACGAGCACGGCCGAGGACAACGCCCCCGTGGCCACCGCAAGCAGCACACCCACCCCGTCGATCCGCGCTGCCTGGGTGAACTGGGTGCCCAGCACCGCGACCAGACCGAAGAACACGAACACCGCGATCTCGCCGAGTCCGGCGTACCCGTACGGGCGGGAGCCCCCGGTGTAGAGCCAGGCGCCGGCGATGCAGGCGGCGCCGACGGCGATCAGCCAGGGCGCACTCAACAGCGCCAGGATCACCCCGGTGACCGCCGCCACCCCCAGGCTCAGCGCCGCCGCGGTCAGCACCGACCTGGGCGCCGCCAGACGCGAGCCCACCAGGCGCAGCGGACCGGCCCGCTCGTCGTCGGTGCCGCGGATGCCGTCGGAGTAGTCGTTGGCGTAGTTCACCCCGACGATCAGCGACACCGACACCCCCAGCGCCAGTAACGCCTTCCACCAGACGGCGGAGTGCAGCCACGCGGCGGCACCGGTGCCGGCGATCACCGGTGCGATCGCATTGGGAAGTGTGCGTGGGCGGGCGCCCTCAATCCACTGC
>JAKOYE010000069.1 GCA_029780675.1 Actinomycetes bacterium | reverse complement strand
GGGGTAAGGCCGGTTGGGCCGCCCTGCTGATCTTCCTGCCGTGGCTCGGCGCGTTCATCTACATGGTTGCGCGCGGCCGCAGCATGGCCCAGCGTCAGGTCGACGCCGCGGTCTCTGCGGTGGCCCAGCAGGAGAAGTACATCCGGTCGGTCGCGAGCAGCTCGATCAGCCCGACCGAGCAGATCATGCACGCCAAGTCGCTCCTCGACGCCGGCGCGATCAGCCAGGACGAGTTCGCCTCCCTCAAGGCCAAGGCTCTGGCCTAGAGTCAGCCGATCACGACGGCCGAGTAGCCACCGTCCTCACGGAGCTCGCCGTCGTGGTGAGCGAAACGCAGCAGGTGCGCTGCTGGCTTGCCCTCGGCGAGGGCATGAGCGAGATCGGCCGCGCCCAGGCCGCCCAGGCCCCAAAGCATGACCAAACCCTCGACGAGCGCCTGGCCCGGCTCAAGGTCGGTCAGCACGCCGAAGAAGTCCGCCCGCTCGACGCCGACTTCCTCGATGACCCGCCGGGTGGTCAGCGGCGTGGCGAAGGGGTGCGGCCGGCCGCGGCCGAGGGAACGCTTGTCGATGACCCCGAACTCCAGCCCGGCCGTGAGCACCTTGGCGCTGTCGGCCACCAGCCAACCCTTCGTGGTGCGGAACATCGTCAGCAGATGCTGCTGACCCGTCCCGATCGGGACCCCACGAAGGAGGGTCTTGGCCAACGGAGCACCCAAAGCCCCCAACGCCCCGAACTCGGTCTTCTCCCGCCCAGCCAGCGCACGCAGCAGCGGCGTGACCGCCGGCCCGCCATGGATCAGTTCGAGCGTCCCCGCCCCGGTCACCATCGCCCCCAGACCGAAGATCAGGTCCTTGGCGCTCATCGGCCCGGCGAGGATGTTGAGGTTGCGCTGCCCGACGTGCCGGTCGTGGTTGGCATCCAGCGCGCCACTCCATTGGTCGGCGGGGCAACTCACCGAGGCCATGAGGCACTCGTGCCCAGTCAGCGCCGCAGGGATGTCCCACGTCCGGTCGAGTTCGACGACCTGGACGGCACCCGGCCGGGTCCGGTCCTCCAGGTGCACCATCGCGCCGCCGATCAACTGCGGGGCGTATGCCGGGTTGCTCGGATCCCCGCCGAAGAAGCCGGGATTCACGAACCACGCCCGCACATGCACGCCGATCGCGGGGAACAGCCCGAGGTTCCAGACCCGGACGAACACCCGGTAGCTGCGGCCCGCGGTCGGGCTCGCCACCAGCCGCGCGGGGGTGAACGGCCCGGTGTATGCCGCGTCGATGAGCAGCAGGTCAGGAGACTCCCAGCACGGTCGGGGCGGCCACGTCGGGCGGACCCCGCGATCACCCGGGCTATAGGCCCGGATGAGCAGATAGGGCAGGACGTCCTCGCGGCGCGGCCGGTGCTCGCGGCCGAACCCCTTGATGAACTCCTCGGCTTCACCGCGCACCCGATCCGACGGCTGCCAGTTCGGGTCGAGGTCGCCGCTGGGTCGCTTGGTGTGCCCGAAGGATCCGGGCGGGCTGTCGCCGCGCTGCTCTGCGTCGTCCTTGTCGGAAAGGATCGGGTGCTCGTCGTGGCCGTCGGTGCCAGGCATGGCGGTCAGCCCCTTCCATGCTTGGCGCGGTCTAGCCACGACGGGTCGGTGTTGGGCTTGTGGGGGGTGCCGGGCTTGCACGTGTCCGGCCCCTTGCCGGGCAGGTAATGCACTGCGAGATCGAGCGATTCGTCGTACCACCGGCCTGGGGCCGATGGGCAGTCGTGGTCGGCGTGGAACATCTGCGGCGACGTGCACGGCAGGGGGTAGCTGTAGTCCTCACCGAAGGCCGGGTTGATGTCGGGGACGCACGGGATGTCGCTGCGGTCCCAATCCCAGCAGTGCCAGGCGTATCCGCGGTCGGAGTCGAGGTTGAAGTCGGGCACCCCGAAGTCGGCGTTGCCGACCTCGTCGGCCATCCGCCCCACAAGGTAGAGCCCGTAGTCGATCGGCGCCCCGAGGTGTTGGTTCAGCGGCAGTCGGCCGTCGAGAACCGCTTCGGTCTCGGCGGGGCTGCCCGCCTTCTCCAACTCGGCACGAGCGCCGTTGTCGCCCACCATCCCGGACAGCAGGACGGTCGAATTCGAGCCCACGACGTAGGGGCCCACGTGGGTCGCCGCCCCCTCCTGAGCGACCCCCGCCCCTGCTTGGTTCGTCAAGGGGTAGCGCCAGGGGGCGATCCACTCGGATGCCTTGAACTCCTCGGAAGGTGCGTCTGCGGCATACCGAAGTGGGGAGGTGAGTCCCAGCGCACCGACCAGGTCGGGGCTGCTGATCGCGGACGGGAGGTCACGGACGACGCCACGCGGGTAGGCGAGGTCGAGGCCGCGAGCGTCAGTGGCGTTGAGCCGACCGGACGGCTCGGTGATCGGCCGCGGGCCGCCGCCGATCCCCAGCGGCGAGTCGAGC